>JBDHIQ010000161.1:0-5117 GCA_039587395.1 Gemmatimonadota bacterium | reverse complement strand
GGCAAGCCAGAAGCGGGTGGTCCGCGTGGGCCGCGTCGCCGTGGTGGCGTTTGGTGTGGTGGCGGTAATCCTGGCGCCGCAGTTGGGCAACCCGGCTATCAGCAACAGTATCTTCACGATCATCCAGGAAGGGCAGGGCTTCATCTCACCCGGGATCCTGGCCGTGTTCGCGTTCGGGTTGCTGATCCGGAAGGGGCCGGCGGTGTGTGGTACCGCGGGTCTCCTGACCAACATCGTGGCCTACGGCCTGCTCAAGGTGATGGTGCCGGATCTGCAGTTCCTGAACCGAATGGCCGTCTGCTTCGCACTCTGTCTGCTGGTCATGGGGGCCATCACAGTGATCAAGCCGCTGGCCAAGCCAGTGGTGTTCCAGCAGAACACGGCCATCGCGCTGGAAACGTCGGGCATTGCGAAGGTTGGCGGGGTGATCGTGATCAGCACCGCGTTGCTGTTCTACTTCCTGTTCAGCTCGGCGGGCCTGGCCGGCTAGCGAGGGGGAGGCATGAGGGGTATCGACGCCCGCGAGGCGCTGGCGACGCTGCGCGAGGGGAACCGTCGCTTCGTAGTCGGGCAGAGCGAGCTGGCCATGGCGCTGGAGCCTCGCCAGCGCGCGGCGCTGGCAAAAGGCCAGGAGCCGTTCGCCGTGGTGCTGGGGTGCTCGGACTCCCGTGTGCCGGTCGAGATCGTGTTCGACCGCGCCCCGGGCGACCTGTTCGTCATCCGCGTGGCGGGCAACATCGTCGCCCCATCGCTGGTCGGCAGCGTCGAATTCGCGGCGGAGGCGTTCGGCACGCGGCTCGTCGTGGTGCTCGGCCACTCCGACTGCGGAGCGGTGCACGCCACGGTGGAGCGCGTTGAGCGCTCCGGAGACGTCGAGTCGCCTAACCTGGGCTCGATCGTTGGTCGCATCCGCCCCGTTGTGGAGGAAATGCTGCGCGCCGGTGCGGAGGGAGACCGGCAGGCCCTGATCGACGCGGCCGTGCGGGCCAACGTGCGACACTCGGCGGACCGGCTCCGCCACGGTTCCCGGATCATCGAACGGCTGATGGAGCAGGATGGCCTGCTCGTCGTGGGGGCAGAGTACTCGCTAGAGACGGGCGAGGTGGACTTCTTCGACGGGCTTCCCGACGCGGCTACTCGGGTGCCCTGATCCACACCCGGGCGGACAGCGGAGGAAGCTCGGCCCACAGTGAGCCGTCCGTCACCCGCGCGGTCGCAGGTATCCGCGCATCCACCGGATACGCCAACCGCCAGGTCCCGTCTCTCGCTCCGATCTCCAGTTCCTGGACCTCCTCGGAGGCGTTGAACGCGACGATGGCCTGCTGCTCGTCCAGCGTCCGGCTGTAGGCCAGGAATCTTTGTTCATCGTCTATCACGAGCCAGGATAGCGAACCGTCCACGAACAGACGCACGTTGTCCTTCCGGAGCGCGACCAGGTCCCGGTAGAACCCAAACAGCTCCATGTCGGGTGCGACCGGATCGGGTTCGCGCGTGAGCCCGAGCGGGTGTGTCGTCTCGTCCTCGTACTCCAGGTCGGCCCACACCATCGGTTTGCGCGGATCCGGATCGTCGGCCCCCCACATGCCAACCTCGTCCCCGTTCCAGATGTGCGGTGCGCCGATGTAGGTGAACTGCTGGACGAGGATCATCCGCTGAATCTGGCGCGTACGCTCATCCGGGCGGTCAATCCGGTAGTCCGGGTTCCCGTTCGGGTGCGCCTGATGCTTGTAGATTCCAGGGTTGTAGATGGACGTGCCGAACCGGGGAGTGTCGTGGCTGGCCGTCAGGTTCATCATCGCCTGCATGTACGGCGGCTCGATCCCGGTGGCCAGGGCATCCAGGTGAGCCGCGTACTCTGAGGCACTGAGCCCCGGTGGCGCGGCCGCGAAGAAGCTTCGTGTCGGCTTGTACCAGCGGTAGTTCATCACCGCGTCGAACACATCGCCCTGCAGCCACGGTGCCGGGTCATACATCCGGTCCGGCCATTCCTCCCACCAGACTTCCCCGACCAGGTAGGCCTCCGGGTTCACGGAACGGACAAACCGCCGGTACTCGCGCCAGAAGCCGAGGGGGACAATCTCGGCAACATCGAGTCGGAAGCCATCGATTCCGTCCGACGGATCTCCGTTCCCGTCGGGGTCCAGCCAGCGCCGGGACACCGCGAAGACGTGGTCCCGGACCGGCGGTGCGAGCGTGCCTTCGATCGCACCCCGCGTCAGGCCCTCGGGGCGCCCCTCCTTGCGGAGCTCCGGGAGGTAGGGCACGCCGGCCCAGCCGGAGTAGGCGAACTCGCTCGTGTCCGGGGTGGCGGGGTCGTCAAACCGCTGGATCTCGTACCACTCTGCGTACCGGGATTCCTGCTGGTTTTCCAGCACATCCTGCCAGGCCCAGAACCGGGCGCCGGTGTGGTTCCAGGAGTAGTCCAGGATGACGCGGATGTCCCGTTGGTGGAGCTCGTCCACGAGCTCCAGGAACAGGCTGTCCGCTGCCGTCCACACCCAGGTGGCCGGGTCGGCGGGGTCTTCGGCGGCGGTCCGCGCTTCATCGCCACTCGGGTCCGGACCGAAGTTGCGATCGATGTGACGGTAGTTGCGCGCATCGTACTTGTGCAGCGACGGCGCGTCGTTGATCGGGTTCAGATAGATGGCAGTGATGCCCAGGCCCTCCAGGTAATCCAGTTGATCGATGACACCCTGGAGATCCCCGCCGTATCGTCGCAGCTGGATCGTGCGATAGATCTCTTCGCCCGTGGCCTGTGCCCACGGCTCCTGCCGGAACCAGTCCTGGGTCCAGGGCGTCGGCTCCCAGCCATCCGGCCTCACGTCAGGCCACGCTCCTTCCATATCGTGGAGCGTGGGATCGTTCGCCGGATCGCCATTTCGGAAGCGCTCGACGAAGATCTGATACCAGACGACCTCTTTGGCCCAGGCCGGCACGTCCAGGTTCAACTCGGCCCCGGCGGAGGTGGCCTCGGCCGAGCCGGTGTTTGAGGTCCGGTCCGCACACCCGGAGGCAACGATCAGCGAGAAGGGGAGGAGTACAGACGACGCGAAGAGGGCAGTTCGAGTTCTCATGGCTCAGTCACCGGAGATCTGAAAGACATACGCCTGCAGGGGCTTGAGCGAAGGCAGAGGCACATAGCCGCTCAGGCGGCCGTCTGTTCCTACCTCGAGCGGGTCGGCAGACCGTTCGCCCCACAGGGCTACGGGCAGAAACAGCCCGGCAGGAATCAGTTCGGGCGCGGACGAAAGAGCCACGCCAGTCAATGCTGACTCGCCCAGGTTCGCGACCACCAGGACCACGTCATCACCGCTGCGCCGCAGGTAGGCTACCGCGTCTTTGGTGTCGGCCTCCAACGGTATCAGCTCTCCCCCTCCCAGCGCCCGGTTGCGCGCACGCAGGTGGATCAGCTCGCGATACAGAGTGAGCATGGATCCGGGATCACCCGTCTGGACCTCGACGTTCGCGGTGAGCGAGTCCGTCTGAAGCGGCTCCCATGGCACCCCTCTGGTGAATCCGGCCGCCGGGCCACGGCTCCAGTGCATGGGTGTCCGAATGCGCGGATCTGGTTTGTCACCAGACATCCCGATCTCCTCGCCGTAATAGACGAAGGGAACTCCCGGGAGCGTGAACAACAGGGCGGCGGCCAGCTTTGCACGCTCCATATCCCCCTCGAGCCAGGTGACCGTGCGTGACTGGTCGTGATTGCGGAGGAACGGGGCCCAGCGGTCGTTGGGAACGGTGTTCTGAAGAGCCAGGACCGCCTCGAGCAGCCCGTCTCCCGATCCGGTCCGGACGGCGTCGAAGATGGCCTGGGACACTGAAAAGGCAAAATACGCGTCCAGCTGATCCGGATAGTAGGCCAGCAATGCCGCGGTGCTGTCGAACACCTCTCCAACGGTGAAGGCAGCCGGATCCACTTCCTGCACGTGCGCCGCAAACTCGCGCATCATGTCGTGGACCCGTGGCACGTTGGTTGAGAGACCGGATTCATCCTCCATGAGGTGCCGCACAGCATCCAGGCGCAGGCCGTCGGCCCCCATCTCTTGGAGCCAGAAGCTGGCTACGCGTTTCATCTCCTCCCGAACGGCCTCCGTCTCCCAGTCCAGGTCGGGCATCGTTCGCGAGAAGAAGCCGTAGTAGTAGTCGTCTCCGCCCGGTGCGGGGTGCCAGTTGTTGTCGCCGTACTCGTTGTCCGGGCCGGGAATGTCCGACCACCGATACCAGTCCCGGTACGGGGAATCCGGATGGAGCAACGCGTGCTTGAAGTATGGGTGTTGGCTGGACGTGTGGTTGACCACCATGTCCACGATCACCCGGATCCCGCGCCGGTGGGCCTCCCGTACGAGTCGCCGGAAGTCCGCGTTACTCCCGTACTGCGGCGCCACACGGTAGTAGTTCGAAACGTCGTACCCATGATAGCTGGGCGACGGATTAATCGGCATCAACCAGATGCAGCTAGCGCCCAGGTCGTCACTGATGGACGGATCCCCGTCATTGATGTAGTCCAGTTTCTCTATCAAGCCCCGGAGATCGCCGATGCCGTCGCCGTCGCTGTCGTAGAACGAGCGCACAAAGACCTCGTAACAGACCCCGCCGTCTCTCCAGTTGTCACCGTCCTTCCCGAGCGCTGAAGGAGCGAGATACGGCGTGAGCAGGATGCCGGCGGCGGGTGCGACAGTGAGCAGGGAAGCGAGCGCCAAAGCTACGAGCATGCCGGACAGTCCCAATCTTGCAGAAGTGGTTGTATGAATCAGCAGCAGCGTCAGGAGGACAAGCTACTCGGAATTGTCCGGTTTGCGAATCGGAAACTCGTCACCGTAGAAGAAGGCGTAGCGCACCCCCCCGGCGATGATCAGAGTGGCGTCATTGCACCATACCGGCTCGGTTGGAACGGGGGGCGGGTTCCCCGTTTCCAGTCCGCCGTGCTCGATCCACAGCCGGATGCTATAGCCCTCCAGCGTTGCCCGGGGGACGTGAAACGTCGTCTCCGTGAAGCCAAGAACGGGACGGCCCGGCCGGTAGTGCCCGAACGCGATTCCGACGTCGACGGAGCTTTCGTTGTGAACACGAACTGCCACCGTGGAGGTTCGCTCGCAGATCTTTGCCGTGGCAGC
>JBDHIQ010000160.1:0-5183 GCA_039587395.1 Gemmatimonadota bacterium | reverse complement strand
GGATACGTCTTCGATCACGAACTCACGAACTTCTTCAAGGCGTGTGTCGAACGGGGACGAAGAGGCTGTGGGTGAATCCTCGGTATCCTGCGCTGAGCAGGAGATGCTTGGGCCTACGAGCAGGCATACAATGGTGAGCGTGTCAGGCAGCCTTCTCGTCCACATGATTGCCTCCACAGTCTGGCGCAGTGCGCGAAGGCCGCCACGGGCGTGGGAGACTTCGTTGGCTGGGCAGCGGTCTCCCTCCTACGAATCGGCGCCCATAAACTCCAAACCGAGATTGCCCTGACGGAAGGCTTGGGCGAGCGCCAGCGGCACCTCGGCTTCTGCCTTCACTACCTCGGCTCGCGCCTCCTCCACACGAGCGTGGTTCTCCTGCTCCACGGCTACCGCCATGGCGCGTCGCTCCTCAGCCTTGGCCTGCGCGATACGCTTGTCCGCTTCGGCCTGATCGGTCTGCAGCTCGGCGCCGATGTTCCTCCCCACATCCAAATCCGCGACGTCGATCGACAGGATCTCGAAGGCGGTCCCGCTGTCGAGGCCCTTGTCGAGTACGGTCGTGGAGATTCCCGCCGGGTTCTCCAACACCGCCTTGTGCGACTCGGCGGATCCGATAGTCGAGACGATCCCTTCTCCTACCCGTGCCAGGATCGTCTCCTCGCCCGCGCCGCCAACGAGGCGGTTGATATTCGCACGGACGGTGACACGTGCAAGCGCGATGAGCTGGATGCCGTCTTTGGCCATAGCGGCCACCCTGGGTGTCTCGACCACTCTTGGATTCACCGACATCTGAACGGCATCGAGGACATCCCGGCCGGCCAGATCGATGGCGGCCGCCTGCTGGAATGGGAGCTCGATGTTGGCCTTGTCCGCCGAGATCAGCGCGTTGACGACACGCTCCACATTGCCACCCGCGAGGAAGTGTGCCTCCAGGCCGTTGGTGTCGAGGCTCAGGCCCGCCTTGGTCGCGGCTATCAGTGGGAGGATTATGCTGGGCGGACTCACCTTTCGTAACCGCATCCCCACCAGGCTCGTGAGCTTCACCGGCACCCCCGAGGCGATGGCTGCGATCCAGAGCCGGACCGGCACGGCCCAGATCAGGGCCATGAGTAGCATCACGCCCAACACGACGAGGACGATAGGTGTAACGGCTATGCCTTCCATCTACTCTCCCCTTGGGCCGAGCCTACTCTCGTGGCAACCGCCCTGCCCTCAGCATCTGGTGAAGCTGCTGCACACAGCCGTCATCATCGAGCTCCGGATCGCCGGTGAGCTCAGCTTCTTCCATCTTGGAGAGCCCCTCGGCCTCTGTGAGCTGCCAAAGACGACGGAACACCCACCAACGGTCCAGAGGAACCTAACCGCATTGCAGCCCACGTCCACTCTCGTCTCCTCCAAGACCACAAACAGCTCACGGCCGGGCGACCACTTGAACTCATCTTCACGTCCCGCCGCCTGGTATCGCGTGCCTCTACATATGGGCTGCTTTCAAGGGCCAAAACCTTGACTCGGACTTCGTCCAAGTTTGGGTACAGCCCAACCAGCAACGAAGAAAGGCCGCCACATAAGTAACGGCCTTTCTTCTAGTTAGCTCACGCGCCCGGGAGAATTCGAATCCCCAACCTCCTGATCCGTAGTCAGGTGCTCTATCCAGTTGAGCTACGGGCGCTCGTGGTGCTTCAATACAGCTGTGCTTCGTACAAATGCGATTCGTGCGTCCAATCGGGATGCCCAGGAGAGGATTCGAACCTCCACGCCCGTATAGGGCACTAGCCCCTCAAGCTAGCGCGTCTGCCAGTTCCGCCACCTGGGCAAAGCAAGCCACGCCACACCTGACGGTGCCACGTGGCTGAGTGCTCGGGGGGGGAGTCGAACCCCCACGGGATATTAGTCCCACAGGATCCTGAATCCTGCGCGTCTGCCAGTTCCGCCACCCGAGCAGCAGGCGCTACGTACACCCCAAGACCCGGATCTTTCCACGGGTCAAAAAAGGGGGCGGTAATCTAAAGCGCCTCGCGGGCATCGCAAGCGATCACTCGCAACGACGCGGCCTCCGCAAGACGCTTCAACCTCTCGAATACGCCCGACAGGATTCGAACCTGTGACCTTCGGCTCCGGAGGCCGACGCTCTATCCAGACTGAGCTACGGGCGCTTAGTAACGGAAGCGCCGCCCGGTCGAGACCCGAGACCCTTACCCCCCGTCCCTCGGATTCCGATCAGGCGGCGCACCGTATACCACCTCATGTTGTCGCAGTTCCCTAACCTAATCTCGGCATCGGAAAGCGTCTACCCCACGGTCGCCGAAAGCGAAGGGCAAACGCCTCCTCAGAATCGGCCCCGCGAAGCCGAAACCGCTGCCCCTACACAACTTGCTTTGGCAGGCGGGCACTCAGGTGCATCAGGGCGTCGTAGACCGAGATCCCGGCCCGCTCGGCGACGGTGTTCGGGTGCACGGCCGGGTGGCCCGACCCCACCAGCGTGGCTTCGGCTCCGATCTCGAACCGCTTGTGGTCTCCGACCTCCACGATGGTGTGGCTGGCGCTCACCGCACCGATCACCGGATAGAGGTTGCCGTCGATTAGCACTTCGCAGCCGTCCACGGCCCTCCGGGGATATCCATCCGCGTGACCAAGGGGCAGTGTGGCCACCCAGACCGGCCGTTCGGCGATGTAGTTGCGGTCGTAGCTCACGCTGTCGCCGGTCTCCAGGCGTTCGACCCTGACGACCCCGGCCTTGAGACCGAAGGCCGGCCGGAGATCCATTACGCCGGCGTCACGGGCGCCGGCCGGATAGGCGCCGTACAGCACCAGTCCGGGGCGCACCATGTCCAGGAATGAGTCGGGCCGGTAGAACAGGGCGTGCGAAGAAGCGGCGTGGAGGAGGCCTACGTCGATCCCGAGTGCCTGCGCCTCCCGGGCAACCAGCTCCAGGCGCTGCAGCTGGACGGGATCGTAGTCGTCCACCTCGGTGAAGCCCATGAAGGTGCCCTGGATCTGCAGCTCCGATCGCGCGGCCATGTCCTCGATCCACGGAATGGCTTTACGAAACGGCATGCCCAGCCGGCTCAGCCCGGTGTCCAGGTACAGGTGAACCGGGATCCGTGTTTCGAGTTGTCGGGCAATCGCCGCCAACCGCTCCCCGTCGCCGGCCTGGAAGGGAGACAACTGGATGTCGTGGCTAACAAGCGCGGCCGCCGTGTCATCAGAGACGTGCCCCATCACGAGAATCGGCCTTCGGAGGCCAGCGTCGCGAAGGGTAAGGGCAGCCTCCGCCGTCACGACGGCGCAGCCGGCCAGCTTGTCGAGCTGATCCAGGACGGGCGCTACGGTCTCGAGACCCAGGCCGTACGCGTTGTTCTTGACCACAGCCAGGATGGGACGCCCGCCAGCCACTCGCGAAATCTCGGTCACGTTGTGTCGGATGGCGGCGGGATCAACCTCCAGCCACGGATCGAATCCCGGGCCGGAAGCGGCTGAGCGGACCCTGGTCTCTCCTTCGGACACGTCGGCTTTTGCGGTGGCGGATATAACAGCTCTGGCGGTGGCAGGCCCGGCCAGGGCGGCGGCGGAGGCTTGCACGAACCTGCGGCGAGTTACTTTCATGGTTCACCCCGAGTGTATGGCACCGCTGGAGGAGGCCTGCGATTATCGAGGGCGTTGTCCAGCTCCTGCTTCTGAGGAACACGTTTGTCGAAAGGTCAGCGGATGTCCAGATCTCACCGCCTCGCCGAGGCAATCAACGGACTGTGTGGAGCCATTCTCATCGCCTGCTTCCCGCTCGACGCACAGCAGGGGCAGTCGGCGGAGCATACGGATGACTTTGCGACGGAAGCACTACAGGAAGACTTCCAGGTTCTGCGGTCCGCGCTCGAAGAGGGTCACCCGGGGCTGTACCGTTACTCGAGCAAAGAGGAGATGGACCGGCAGCTCGATGAGCTGGGGTCCAGGATCTCGGAGCCGATGTCCGAGCTCGAGTACTTCCAGATAATCTCCCTGGCTATCGCGGGTGTGAACGATGGCCACACACGAGCCACCGCGTCGCAGAAGCTGACCAGCTGGCTTAACTCCAGCCCGTTCCGACTGCCGTTCAAGCTCCAGTTCCTGGGTGAGTCGGCATACCTGCACCGCAACTATAGCGATCTGGACGATTCCTACCTCGGCGCCAGAGTGGTGGCCATCAACGGAACGCCGATGACGGAGATCGTCGAGGCCATGCTTCCGCTTCTGTCGTCAGACGGCCGCGTGGTCACTTCCAGGTACCGACAGCTAGATCGCACCTCGGTGTTCGGACCGCTCTATACACTCGTCTTCGGACCGACCACCCGCTTCGAGCTGCTCCTTGAGATGCGGAGCGGTGAGAAGGAGACCATCGCCGTGGACGGGTTGAACTCCTCGCAGCTGGCACGACGATTTCAGGCCCGGTATCCGGAGAAGGAGAACAACGGGCCTCCCATCGAATTCGAGATTCGGGACGGGGTGGCAATCCTGACCGTGCGGACGTTTGGAGGCGGGGCATACGGCAGTGCAGGAATCAACTACGCTGCGTTCCTGGAGGATGCATTCGGCCAGATTGGGGACGGTCAGATCAGAGACCTGATCATCGACGTGCGGGATAACGGCGGCGGTTCTGACGCCTTCGGCAAGATGCTCTTCGCGCACCTTACGGACCAGGCGTTCGATTACTACGAATCCCTTCAGATCAACAACTACAAGTTCGAGTTCCAGAGGTACACGAACTCCCCCGACCGCGAGATCCCCGAATCCCAGCGGCGGCCAAACGACTCGGGCACGTACGATCTCCTGGGCCATCCCAACCTGGGCACGCAACAACCGCAGACGCCTGGATTCGATGGCCGAGTGTACGTGCTCCAGAACGGTTCCAGCTTCTCGGCCACCGGAGAGTTCACCTCGGTCCTGCACTACAACCGCGGTGAGCGTCCGATCGTGTTCATCGGTGAGGAGGGCGGTTCCGGCTACTACGGAAACGTCTCAGGCATGGTGGTGACGCTCACCCTACCCAACACCGGCATTCGCGTGAACCTGCCGCTGGTCAAGTACTCCATGGCGGTCTCGGGTTACCGGCCGACGGATCGTGGCCTGGTCCCCGACCAAGAGGTCACGCCCACCATAGACGATGTGCTGGCCGACCGGGACGTCGTGCTGGAGTACGCCATCGCGCTGGC
>JBDHIQ010000018.1:0-29656 GCA_039587395.1 Gemmatimonadota bacterium | reverse complement strand
TCGGTGAAGCGGATCACAATCCCCGGGTTCATGCGCAAGCGCCAGGCGCCCTGGTCATCCGGCGGATAGAGCTCCAGGGGCTCGGGCGTCTCAGGGATTCGCAAGGCAAGACGTCCGTTCTGGAGGACTACCTCCACTTCGCGGCTCGTCTCCTCATCCCGGAACCAGCCCAGGTACATCTCGACTTCCTCGAGGCTGAGAGGGGTCTCTTCTTCGGGTTCAGGCTCGCCCTTGGGGAGGTCGAACGTCATGCCGCCCTGGTGGATCTGCAGTCCTGTGACCTCGCCATCCTCTCCGCGCACGAACGAGACGGCCGCGCCCTGGACTTCGCGAAGATTCCATCGCTGCTGCTCGTCGGGACCGTCCAGTCCAAACACGAGCTGGCTCGGGATGTCGAGCGCCAGCCCGCCGTCGCGCCACAGGATCTCGAAGCGCTCATTCCGAAACGGCCCGAAGTTGGCCACGTACGGGCCCAGGTAGTCCCCGTACTCTGCGGGCATCTCGACGCCCGCGCCCGCCGGCGGATTCAGAACCAGGCGCTCGATCTCGGCCTCGAGACGAATCACGGAAGCGCCGCCGCGTGACTGTGTGAAGTACAGGATGATCAGGTCGTGTTCCGGCCATGCCCACGCGATCGTCCCGTCAGATCCGCTGTAACCGTAGATCATCGGGGCCACTCCGGGGGGCGGAGCTCCGTCCACCGGATCGCCCTCTACGTGAAGAACCGCCATCTGGCCATGATAGACGGTGAGTCCCGGGTAGAGTGTCGGATACGGGGCATCGGAGCCCAGCTGACCCATGCGGGCCACGGGTGTGAGCGTTCGGGAGATCGCGTCCGGTGACAGGATCCTATCGTCTCCTGCCATCCCGCCGTCCAGCCACATGGCCAGGAAACGGGCGTAGCTCAGCGGCGAGCTGTACAGCGTCTGAGAGCCCCACGCGAACGGGTAGAACGGCTCGTTGTCGGGCCCCCAGAAGCGGTTCCAGTTGTTGGCTGTTCCGCCGTACAGCGTGGCGACGCGGGCGGCCCGAGGGTCGGCCAGGTCCATCAGATAAAGCGCATCTACCATCCCGAGCGGCTCGAGCAGACGCCGTGTCACGAAGGCGTCCAGGGTCATCCCGGACACCTGCTCAACGATGGCGCCCAGGACGTCCGTGCCCGTGTCGCATGTCGAACAGCGTTTCGTACTGATCGACGCTGGCCAGGATCGTCAGCGGCAGGCCGCTGCGGTGCGTGAGAAGCTGCTCCACCGTGATGTTCCGGGAGCTGTCGGTGTCGAAACCGGGAATGTACTCGGCCGCCCGGTCGTCCAGGGCCAGCTTCCCCTCGTCAATCAGGATCTGGGCCGCCGCCCCGGTCAGCGGCTTGGTCATCGAGCGGATATTGAACAGCGTATTCCGCTCCATCGGCACTTCCGCCTCACGATCCCGCCAGCCGAAAGTCTCGTGGAGGACAGAGTGCCGGTTCTTGATGACGACAAGCTCGCCCCCCACCGCCAGTCCGCGATTCACGTAGCCTTGTACGACATCTGCCAGGGATTCCAGGGCTTCCGGCGCGATCCCCTGGCTTTCCGGGCTGGCTTCGAGAAAGCCCCCGGGGACCGCCTCCTGCGCCTGCAGCGCGCTGCCGGTCGCAAGCCACGACAGAGCAGCCGCGATCGCGACGGCGTTGACGGAACTGGCGTAGCGCATAGAGAGCTCCTCTACATCTCGGGCAGATTGAAGCAGACCACCTTCGGCTCCGTCATCTCCTGCAGCGAGAACTTCAAGCCCTCTCGTCCGAGGCCGGAGTATTTCACGCCTCCGAAGGGCATGGAGTCGAGCCGATAATCCGTTGAGTCGTTGATCATCACCCCGCCACAGTCCAGATCGTAGGCGGCCTTGAAGGCCACGTTCACGTCACGCGTGAAGACGGCAGCCAGAAGTCCGTACGGAAGAGCGTTTGCCTCCGCGATGGCCTCGTCCAGGTCATCGATGGGATACAGATTGACCGTCGGTCCAAACACTTCCTCGCAATGGACCTGGGCGGTCTGTGGGACGTTCTCCAGCACGGTAGGCTCCATCACGGCGCCCTCGCGCCCACCGCCCACCAGAACGGTAGCGCCTGAGGATGCCGCTTCGTTCACCCAGGCCTCGACGCGTTCCGCCTCGGCCTCGGTGATCATCGGCCCCATGTCGGTGGCCTCGTTCAGCTTGTCCCCGATCTTGTAGCCTCTTGTGAGCTCGACGAAGCCATCCTTGAATGCGTCGTAGATATCGCGGTGCACCAGCAGGCGCTGCACCCCGATACAGTTCTGGCCGGCGGCCCAGAAGGCACCCGACACGCACGACTCGATGGCCAGTTCGAGATCCGTGTCCTTCCACACGATCACCGGTGAGTCCGAGCCCAGCTCCATTCCGATCTTCTTGATGCCCGCCAGGCTGGCGATCCGTTTGCCGGCCTCGACTCCACCCGTGAACGAGATCATCCGGGGCCGGTGGTCGGAAACGAGAGCATCGCCGATCTCTCCGCCGTAGCCGGTGATGACCTGGATGGCCTGCGGTGGCATCCCGGCCTCTACCATGGCGTCCACAAGCATGATGGCCGATAGCGGCGTGACCGTTGCCGGCTTCAGCACAACCGAGTTCCCGCCCGCAAACGCGGGCCCCAGCTTGTGGGCCACCAGGTTGAGCGGGTCGTTGAACGGCGTGATGGCCAGCACGACCCCAATCGGGAAGCGATAGTAGAACCCCCGTCGCTTCTCACCGCCCGGGAAGGAGTCGAACGGGATTGTCTCGCCCAGGACCCGCTTCGCTTCTTCCGCCGCGATGGTCATCGTGTTCACGCAGCGAGAGGCCTCTTTGCGTGCCTCCCGGATGGTCTTCGACCCTTCGCGCGCGATGACCGTGGCGAACTCCTCGATCCGATCGGCGATGATCCCGGCCGCGCCGTACAGGATCTGCGCCCGGTCGTAGACTGTCATGCGTTTCGTGATCTCGAAGCCCTCGACCGCGGCCGCGAGAGCCATCTCGACGTCCTGATCAGTCCCACGCGGGACCGTATCTATCAGCGAGTTGTCGAACGGGTCGAACACGTCGATCGTCTCGTCCCGCGAGACCCACTCGCCGTTCAGCAGCATCTTCATTGGATCTGCTCCGGCTGGTTCAGGTTGTCGTTGCCGCGACCCTTGTCATCGCGATTGCCATGCGCAGTTCATGCTGTCGTGCCAAGGCTGATCAGATCGATCAGCGCGCTGTAGCCGGTCTCTTTGCGTCCCGCACCGGGTCCCACCATGGTGACGTCGCCCAGCGTATCGGTGCTGATCGTGATAGCATTGGTGGCGCCGGCCACTCCGGCCAGCGGGTGTGTGACCGGCACCTCCTCGGGGGCCACGCTGCCGCGGATCTGGTCACCTTCCCGCCACAGTTTGCCGATCAGCTTGAACCGGGCACCCCGGACCTTCGCCTCCGCGATCATCTCTCCCGTGATCTTCGTGATCCCCACGCACGGGAAGTCGCTGGGACTGGCCGGGACGCCAAACACCGCGTTGGCGAGTATCGTGACCTTGCCGAGCGCGTCGTGCCCCTCCACGTCTGCATCGGGGACCGCCTCCGCGTAACCCAGCTCCTGCGCTTCTTTCAGCGCCGTATCGTAGGCGAGGCCCTGCTCCATCTGCGTCAATATGAAATTGGTCGTCCCGTTGAGGATTCCCTTGATCTCCGTGATGGTGGAACCGGCCAGCGTCTCTCGCACCAGATTCAGCACCGGCGTGCCGCTCATCACGGTCCCCTCGTACAGGAAACGCGCCCCGTTGGCCTGCGCCAGAGCGGTGAGCTCCGCCAGGTGCAACGCGACGGGTCCTTTGTTGGTGGTTGTGACGTGCATGCCCTTCTCGAGAGCCGCCCGGACGTGCGTTGTTCCCGGTTCGCCGGTCTCGAGATCCGTATAGGTGGCCTCGACTATCGCGTCTGCATCCGCGCCTTGGATCATGGCCAGCGCGTCGCCTTCGAACCGGTCACCGGCCTGGTCGATCTGCCCTCCGGCCGCAGCGGCCTCGAGCGCGGCGGCAAGGTCGATCCCGGACGCGTTGTAGATGCTGCCGTTCAGCATGTCCGCGATGCCGACCACCTGGATGTCGAGCCCGTGACTCTGCCTCAGTGCGTCGCCCTTACCGACCAGCAGCTCCGCCAGCCCCTGACCGACCGTTCCAAATCCTATGAGCAGTATTTTCATGGCCTCAGCTCCTGATGTCGCTCAATGAAGGGAGGCTATCCAGGTATCGCCTGTGTGCCTCCAGGTAGATCCGCTCCGTCAGATTGTCCGTATCCGCATCGCTCATGAACTGGCTGCTGAACCCGGGGACCGCAGGGTCCAGCGCCAGCCGAGCGGCGTTGATGAAGTGCGCGATGAGCTCCTTCGGATTCTCGTCCCCGACGGCGATCCGGATAGTGGTAGGCGCGATGCCGGCGTCCTGCAGAGCCTCCTGATCCAGCTCCGAGTGTGAAGTGAACGCGGGACAGAGAATCAACGTGTTGGACTGACCCAGGCTCACTTCGTGGTGAAAAGCGGGGGACAGACAGTCAAAGAACCGCACGAAGGCCTCGTCCGGCACGTTCCCGCCTTCCATGTCGATGGTGAACAGGGGCGCCGGCAGACCGAACTTCAGCACCTTGGCGCGAAGCCCGTAGTTCATGTTTCCCTTGACCCCGTTGCAGTTCACGTTGATTGCCGGGTGCGAGTCCAGGAACCGGGCCAGAACCAGCGTGTTGATGCACTTCTGCATCATCCGCTGCTCGAGTGTCTTGATCCCGCTGATCACCTCGAATGCCTTGTCGGCATCCAGGAACGCGCCTTTGATGTAGTAGACGCCCCAGAACAGCGTGTCCTCCCAGGAGACGCCCCGGAACGTCTCTCCCTTGGGGATGAACATTCGGTGGTTCTCGGCGATGACCACACCGGCCGTCGCGTTTCCCGTGCCGCACAGGTCCTTCGTGTAGCTGTGAATGAGGTAGTCCGGGCGCTCCTGGACATCCTCTCGCTGCAGCGGCTTGCTCAGGAACGGCGTGGCGACGGTCGAGTCGTGAATGACCGTGTGACCGCCCGCGTGGGACAGTTTGCAGATCCCGGGCACATCCATCACGTACCCGTGCGGGTTACACGGCGACTCGAGGAAGACCACGATCCTGCGCCCGTTGGCCAGCGCATCGGCGTGCCGGGCCTCCACATCCGCCAGGTGCTCTGCGTACTCCTCTTCAGTGAAGCCGTCGAACCACTCCAGCTGCACGCCGAGCTTCTCTTCCACGGCGAAGAAATCGTGCAGCAGCTGGTAGGTGCCGCCGTACACGTTCCTGGACGGGATGATGATGTCTCCCCGTCTCAGCAGGTGGCTCAGCAGACAGTCGATGGCGGCCATCCCGCTGTTGAAGTTCCACGCGAAGTATTCCGCGGCCTTGGGGCCGGCCTCGATATCGACGATGTAGTTGGCCAGCGAAATGGAGGTCGGGTTGAGCAGGCGGGAGTAGATCTCCAGCATCAGCTCCCGGCCGCGGAACGCCTCGTCCACCCATTCGGTGCAGGCGTAGATGTACGTGGCGGTGCGCACGATCACCGGGTTGGCCGAGAACAACGCCGTGACGTTGTCGAATACCGGATACGGCCCCTTGGCGCATAGCGAAGTGTTCGACATCTCCAGAGCTTGATACGACTTCCGGAACGGGTTCTGGAGAGTGTCGAGGATCTTGGCCAGCTGGAAGGAGAGGAACTTCTTCGCGTTGAAGTAGGCGATCCGATCTTTCCGGTCCAGTCCGTCAATCGTCCCGCTGGTGATTTGCCAGAGCGCGTTCACGTCCGAGTGGGCCCGGTACAGATTCGCCGCGGCGCTGTACAGCGCCTCCCCATAGTCGCTGGTCGGGTCGATGCCGAAGTGCTCCAGCTGCTCGCGCGCCAGCTCGTCAACCGTCGTGGCCTGGCTGGTAATGCGTCTGGGGGACAGCACGCGGGCCGCGTCCATGTCCTTCGGGATCTCCGTGGGGCCCGGCCTGCCTTCCTCGGGCCCGGGGGCGTCCGGGTCATCCGACCCGGTCATCTCACCCGGCAAGATCGGGGATTCAGGTGGGGTTCTGGTCGCGCTCATATCGGGACTCCTTCCGGCTTGATCGTCATCGTCATCATCGTGAAAGGGTCATCCCTCGGCGAGGCTGTCAATGGCGTCCTTTTCCCGGCCGTGCGACCTGCGTATCGTGACCAGCCAACGCGCCTCGGCCGTTCATGCAATCGCTCGCCGACCGGGAAAACGAAGCCTCCAGACAGGATTCGATCATGTCCAACCTTGCAGACTACATATCCGGGAACGCGCCCCGATTCCTCGAAGAGCTGAAAGACTGGCTGCGCATCGCGAGCGTCAGCACCGATGGAGCGCACCAGCCCGAGATTGAGCAGGCAGCCGAATGGCTCAAGGCCAGGCTGCTTGCGGCCGGCGTCCAGCACGCGGAGCTGATTCGGACCGCCGGAAACCCGATGGTGTTCGGGGAGCACGTCGTGGACCCGGCCGCGCCCACCGTCCTCATCTACGGACACTACGACGTGCAACCGGAGGACCCGGTGGAGCTCTGGACATCGCCGGCGTTCCAGCCGACCGAACGCGATGGCAGGCTGTATGCCCGCGGTACGATCGACGACAAGGGCCAGGTCTTCATGCACGTGAAGGCCCTCGAGACTCGCCTGGCATCCGGAGCGGGAATGCCCGTCAACGTGAAGTTTCTGATCGAGGGAGAAGAGGAGATCGGGAGCGAGAATCTGGCCGACTTTCTCGCGCAGAACAGGGAGAAGCTGAGCTGCGACGCGGTGCTGATCAGCGACACAGCCATGTTGTCCAAGGAGATACCGGCTGTCACGGCCGGCCTGCGAGGGATCGCGTATGCCGAATTGGAAGTGCGCGGGCCTGGCAAGGATCTCCACTCGGGGCATTACGGAGGCGCCGTCGTGAACCCGACCATGGCGCTGTCCGCCATCATCGCCGCTCTCAAGGACGCGGATGGACGTATCACGGTGCCGGGCTTCTATGACTCGGTTCGCGACATGACGGACAAGGAAAAACAGGACACGGCCCTCGTCCCGTTTGACGAGGAGGAGTTCCGGGCGGAAGTCGGCGCCCCTGCCCTGAACGGCGAAACGGGCTATTCCTCGCTCGAACGCACGTGGTACCGGCCGGCGCTGGACGTGAACGGAATCTGGGGCGGCTTCATCGGCAGCGGTTCCAAGACGGTCCTGCCCGCTGTGGCGACGGCAAAAATGTCGTTCCGGCTCGTGCCCGACCAGGACCCCGATGATGTGCTCGATGCGTTCGAACGGCACGTGCACGCGCTGGCACCGGAGGGAGTGGAGGTCGAGGTCCGGAGGTTCCACGGCGGGATTCCGTGGGTGGCCGATCCGGGCAGCCCGGTGTTTCAGGCGGCCGACGCAGCGCTCGAGCGAGCCTTCGGAACAGCGCCGGTCTACGTCCGCGACGGCGGCTCGATCCCCATCGTCCCTCTGTTCGAAACGACGCTGGACGCCCCGGCGGTGTTGGTCGGGTTCTCTTTGCCTGGCAGCAACCTGCACGCACCCGACGAGTGGCTCGACCTGGAAGTGTACCAGAAGGGCATCGGCGCGCTGGCGGATTTGTACGGAGAGATCGGAGAGCGAGGGGTCTAGGCTGAAATGATGGTTTTCCACGGCATCTGTGACGGGGGCAGGACCTGGTGGCGCATCCTGGCCGTTGCGCTACTGGCTGCGACGAGCGCGTGCGCGGTGGCGGAGCCGCCGCGCATGGTCGCCTTCGGGGACGTGCACGGCGACATCGAAGCCACGCGAACCGCGCTCAGGCTGGCCGGCGCCATCGATGAGCAGGACCGCTGGGTGGGTGGAGAGTTGATTGTCGTCCAGACCGGCGACCAGCTTGACCGTGGCGATCATGAGCGCGAGATCCAGGCCCTGTTCGAGAGGCTACGCCTGGAGGCGGCGAGCGCGGGCGGCGCCTTTCATCCCCTGCTGGGCAACCACGAACTCATGAACGCGGCTGGCGACCTCCGCTACGTGACCCCCGGTGGATTCGCCGATTTCGAGGATGCTGTCGAGTACGATCCCGACGATCCCCTGCTGGCCGAGTTCGCGCCGCATGAACGCGCGCGGATGGCAGCCCTGCTGCCGGGCCGGCCATACGCTCTCATGCTGGCTCAGCGACCGCTGATCCTACAGCTGGAGGGCAACCTGTTCGTGCACGGGGGCGTCCTGCCGAACCATGTGGCGTACGGTGTGGAACGCATCAACCATGAGGTGCACGCATGGTTGCGGGGGGAGGCGGAACGTCCCGAGATCCTCAGCGGCTCCGAGAGCCCGCAGTGGACCCGGCTGTACTCCGACAAGCCGGACTCACTGGCGTGTGATGTTCTTGCAGAGGTGCTGGAGAGCCTGAAGGCGAAACGCATCGTCGTGGGGCACACCGTGCAGATCGAAGGTATCGTCGGAGTCTGCGAGGGGCGCGCCTGGCTGATCGATGTGGGCATGGCCGAACACTACGGCGGTACCGTCCAGGTGCTGGAGATCCGTGGCGACGAGGTCCGGGTGCTGAAGCCCGATTCGTAGCGAACGGCCAGGCAGGTCCAACCCCGTTTGGCCGCTACCGCTCCTGTGCCGTCAGCAGCCCGAGGAACCCCTCCACGATCTTGTAGGTGAGTCCCCAGATCGTGTAGCCATCGAACTCGATGGTCGGAAACTTCCGGGTTATCCCGCGGTGCTCCAGTCTGAAGGTGGAGCGGTGTCCGGGGTCCAGGAGGGTCGGCAAGGGGATCCAGACGTGGTCGCTCACCTCGTGATTCGACCGGAACGTGTCGGGCCCCTCGTACCAGGCCACGTACGGCGTGACTCCGATGGCCGGCAAGGAAGGATTCTGGGGCACGAGCTCATCGAGCCGTCCGAGGATGGAATCCCTGGGCAGAACCAGCGCGGTCTCCTCTTGCAGCTCCCGGATGGCAGTGGCCCTCAGGTCGATGTCCTGTGGTTCACGGCGACCTCCCGGCAACGCCATGTGGCCGGACCAGGGATCGCCATCGAATTCGGCCCGTTGGACGAACAGCAGCTCCGCCGCGAGGCCATCTCCTGGCGGCGGACTGGCTTCGAACGGCCGCAAGACCAGCGTGACCGCTGCGTGAGCGACCAGGTCTCTGTCGCTGGCGTTCAGGCGAGTAGACTCGTATTGGTCTATGGCAGCCGCGATGCGCCGCAGCGTTTCACCGAGCACGGCTATCGTCCCTCTTCGGCTTCCTCGAGCAACGCCATGTAGTGGCGGTACCGTTGCTCGCTGAGTTCTTCCGCCTGAACCGCATCGCGCACGGCGCAGCCGGGCTCGGCTCGATGGCGGCAGTCGGCAAACCGGCAGTCAACGGCAACCGGCCCAAATTCTCGGAAGGCGTGCGTCAGCTCCGCCGGCTCCACCTCCCAGAGAGCCAGGTACTGCAGCCCCGGCGTGTCTGCTACGTAGCCTCCGCCCGGAAACGGATAGAGCGAAGCCGCCACCGTGGTGTGCCGGCCTCTGCCTTTTCTCTCGCCGACTTCGCCGACACGCAGATCCAGGCCCGGCATCAGCGCGTTCAACAGGCTTGATTTCCCCACGCCCGAAGGTCCGGAAAGCACCGTCACTCGACCCGACAACCACTCTCTCAGAACCTCCAGTCCAGCACCGTCTGCCGCGCTGGTGAACAGGACATCGTACCCGGCATCGGTGTACGGATTGAAGTCCGACGGCAACCGCGCGGGCCCGCTTCGCTCCGGTTCCCACAGGTCCGACTTGTTCACGATCAGCAGACCGTCCAGCTCGTTCAGCTCGGAGAGCGCCAGCAGTCGGTCGATCATGGAGAAATCTGGTTCAGGGCGGGTTACCGAGACGACGACGGCGACCTGGTCCACGTTGGCGACGATGACCTGCTCCCGTCGTCTCGCCACGCCGTGCCGGGTCAGCGCGCTGTGCCGCGGAAGCAGCTTGTGGATCCGGCAGCTCTGATCCGGGAGCGTCTCCACCCGGACCCGATCACCAACCGATACGAATCGCGCGTCCTTCTGCTTCACCCGGCCCCGCAGAGAGCATTCCACGGTGGCTCCGGCCAGCTCCACGTGATACGTGCCGGCCACGATCTTCATCACGCGTCCCACAGACGGATCCGGGTCGGGCACGGACAACTCTACGGGCCTGATTCCAGCAGCGGGGGCTCGGCGCCCTCCCGGCCGGCCGTCTCGGATTCGCCAACCAGCTCTTCCAGACAGTTGAACCCCAGCAGGGCACACTTGATGCGGACAGGGAACCTGGAGACGCCGGCCAGGGCCCGCAGGTCGCCCAGCTCCGTGTCCTGGGCCAGGTCCGCTTCACCGTGCAGCAGTCGGGTGAACTTCTCGGC
The DNA here is from genome assembly GCA_039587395.1 of Gemmatimonadota bacterium. Taxonomy (GTDB): domain Bacteria; phylum Gemmatimonadota; class Gemmatimonadetes; order Palauibacterales; family Palauibacteraceae; genus JBDHIQ01. The sequence continues at coordinate 19,249 of JBDHIQ010000018.1, read as the reverse complement.
CAGCGCCCGCGCCTCTTCGATGCTCCTGCCCTTCAGCCGGCCCGTCATCATCGAAGCGGCCGCCTGGCTGATGGAGCACCCGCGCCCGGCGAACCGCGCGTCCACGACACGGTCGCCCTCCAGGATGAGCATGAGCTCGACCACGTCACCGCACAGCGGATTGTTCATCGTGACGGCGTGCGTGGCTCCTTCCAGTGCACCCTTGTTCCTGGGACGGCGGTAGTGATCCAGGATGACTTCCTGGTAGAGGGCGTTGAGCGAGTCCGGGATGCTGCGGTCGATCGGTTGGTCTGTCATAAGCCGAATGGTAGCGAAACTGGCTGGCTAGCCCAACCCGCCAAACACCTCCACGGCAAGCCGGAGCGCCTCCAGCAGCGTATCCACCTCGTCCGTCCGGTTGTAGAAACTGAGACTGGCTCGAGCGGTGGAGTCCACGCCCAGGTGGTCCATCAACGGTTGGTTGCAGTGGTGTCCAGCCCGAATCGCGACGCCACGCTGGTCCAGGATGGTGGCCAGGTCGTGCGGATGGATATCGCCGTAGGTAAACGAGAACACACAGGTGCGATCTTCCGCCGGCTCGGTTGGCCCGTGCAGCGTCAGCCCGTCGACGGAGTTCAGCCGTTCCAGTCCGTACGAGGTCAGCTGGCGCTCGTAGGCGTGAATCGCCTCGAATCCGAGCTCGTCCAGGAAAACCACGGCCTCCGCCAGGCCAATCGCGCCGGCGATGTTGGGGGTTCCTGCTTCGAACTTGTGAGGCACGGCGGCCCATTTCGAGCCGTCCAGCCGCACTTCCGAAATCATCTCTCCGCCTCCCTGATACGGAGGCATGGCGTCGAGCAGTTCGGAACGCGCCCAGAGAGCTCCGATTCCCGTCGGACCGCACATTTTGTGTCCGCTGAACGTGTAGAAATCGCAATCCAGCCCCCGCACGTCTACAGCCAGGTGTGCGACCGCCTGGGCTCCATCCACCAGCAGGAGAGCCCCCGCCTCGTGAGCCAGCTGCGCGATCTGACGCACCGGATTGACCACGCCCAACGTGTTGGACACGTGCGTAACGCCCACCAGCCTGGTCCTGTCAGTGACCAGTTGCCGCAGATCTTCCAGGTCCAGTCTGCCGTCGGGTAGAACATCGGCGTAGCGGAGCACAGCTCCCGTGCGCTCGGCCAGCAGCTGCCACGGAACGATGTTGGAGTGGTGCTCCATCTTGGTGAGCACGATCTCATCGCCCTCGGCCACGTTTAGTGAGCCCCAGCTGGCAGCCACGAGGTTGATGGATTCCGTGGTACCGCGCGTGAAGACTATCTCGGACGGCCCCGCGGCGTTCAAGTGCCGGGCGACGATGGCCCGCGCGTCCTCGTAGGCGATGGTCGCGGTGGCGCTGAGGTAGTGCACGCCGCGATGGACGTTGGCGTGCTCCTCACGGTAATAGCGTGCGATGCGCTCAATGACGCGATCCGGCCGTTGGGCGCTGGCCGCGTTGTCCAGGTAGACAATCGGATGCCCGTAGACCGTGCGCTGTAGAATGGGGAACTGCGCGCGGACTGCCTCGATGTCGAAGCTGGCCACGGAAATGTCAGACACGGACCTGAATCTCGTCTCCTTCGACCCGTACGTCATACTTCTTCACCGGCAGGATGGCTGGCAGCGATTTGGGTGTGCCGCTCCGCACATCAAACCGAGCGCCGTGGAGAATGCACGTGATCTCCCCGTCTTCCAGTTCGCCCTCGGACAATGGGAACTCCTCGTGCGAGCACCGGTCCTGGAGTGCGAAGTACTCCCCATCCTGTTCGACGACGATGACGCTCTCTCCACCGGCGGACACCGCCTTCATCCCACCCGCGGGGATTTCCCCGACCGCGGCGACAGTGATGAAGTCGCCCATCAGACGCCCAGCTTTCTGGCGATCGCCGCGCGAACCCGCGTCCTGACGCCTTCCAGCGTGAGCTTGGCCAGGACCTCGTCGAAGAACCCCAGGACGAGCAACCGTTCCGCCTGCTGCCTTGTAACTCCGCGGCTCATGAGGTAGAACATCTGTCGCTCTTCCACCTGGCCGATGGTGGCCCCATGTGAGCAGCGCACGTCGTCGGCTTCGATCTCCAGGTTGGGAAGCGCCGTGGCGCTGGCATCCTCGCTCAGCAGCAGGTTGCGGTTCGTCTGGTACGCGTCGGTGAGCTGCGCCCCCGGCATGACGCGAATGAGACCGCGAAACACGCTGCGCGCCGAATCCGTCAACGCCCCCTTGTAGAGAAGGTCGCTGTGGGCGTGCGGGGCGGCGTGCTCCTGAAGCGTGTGGTGGTCGATGTGCTGGTCCCGATCACCAAACCAGAGCGCCAGCATGATGCCCTCGGCGCCCGGGCCGGTCAGGCGGCTGCTGACGTCGGACCGGGTAAGGTCCCCACCCAGCGTCACGTTGAATCCGTTGATCCGGGTGTCCCGATCCGCGGTGACGTGCTGGATGGAAAAGTGCTGGATGCCCTTCCCGTACCGTTGCAGCGATACGTAGTGCACGTCCGCGCCGGCCTCGCCAACGATCTCGACTCCGGCCAGGCTGGTAGTGGTCTCCTCCAGGTCAGGCGAGATGTACTCATCGATACATGTGATCTCGGAGCCCGGCTCCGCTACGATCAGCGTGTGGGTGGATACCAGGCTGCCCGGGCAATCCACGTAGCGGAAGGCATGAACGGGGTGCTCGATCCGGGTGTTCTCCGGCACGTGCAGCAGGTATCCGCCCGTCAGCATCGCCGCGTGCAGAGTCCAGAACTTCTCCTCCATCTCCGTGACGTCGTCACCATAGAGGTACTTCTCGAGCAGCTCCGGGCGCTCCCTTGCCACATCCGAGATGGGCGCCAGAACGACTCCGCGTGCCTCCACGTCTGCATCGAGGCGCATGTGGATGGCGGCTCCGTTGCGCTGCACGAATATTCCGGCCCGCTCGTGCGAGTGTTCGATGACGTCCCGCACCGCCTGTGGCAGATCTTCGAACGCCACCATTTCGGACTTCGGCGAGACCGGCTCGAAGCTCTCGGGCGTGAACTGGCTCACGTCCGTGTAGCGCCATTCCTCGGTCTTGCGTGTCGGCATCGGGAGCTGTGCACAGCGTGCCCAGGCTGCCCGCCGCCTCGCCACCAGGAAGTCCGGTTCGTCCAGGCCGTTCGCGAACCGCTCGAACCACTCGTCGGCCGGGTTCGCGTCCGCCGCGGGCGCGTTCCGCTGCGCGCTGGCGTCTATCGTCGTAGTTCCTTCCACTTCTCTATTCCTGTCCTGTCCGGTACTGAGTTACGGTGATGAGGAACCGGGTGCAGCTCCTGTCCGGCGATAGGAGCGCTAGCCGACCGATCCCTCCATCTCCAGCTCGATGAGTCGATTCAACTCGATTGCGTACTCGAGTGGCAGCTCCTTCGCGATGGGCTCGATGAAGCCTCGCACCACCATCGCCATCGCCTCTTCTTCCGAGAGGCCACGGCTCATGAGATAGAACAGCTGCTCTTCGCCGATCTTGGAGACGGTAGCCTCGTGGCCGATCGAGGACATGTTCTCATCGATCTCGATGTACGGGTACGTGTCCGTGCGCGATGTTTCGTTCAGCAGGAGCGCGTCACACTCGACGTTGGAGCGCGAGCCCACGGCTCCCTCGTACACCTTGCACAGCCCCCTGTAGGAGGACCGCCCGCTTCCCCGGGAGATTGACTTCGAGGTGATCTGGGACGTGGTGTGCGGCGCCGCGTGGACCACCTTGCCGCCCGTATCCTGATGCTGCCCGTCCGTCGCGTAGGCAATAGACAGGATCGAGCCGTGGGCGCCCTCTCCCACCAGGTAGCAGGACGGGTACTTCATCGTGAGCTTCGAGCCCAGGTTTCCGTCCAGCCACTCCATCTTGGCCCCCTCATGAACCATCGCCCGCTGGGTCACGAGGTTGTACATGTTGTGGGACCAGTTCTGGATGGTCGTGTAGCGGAAGCGCGCGTCCTTCTTGACGATGATCTCGATCACGCCGCTGTGGAAGGATTCCGTCGTATAGACGGGGGCCGTGCACCCTTCGATGTAGTGCGCCTGGGATCCCTCGTCGACGATTATCAGCGTACGCTCGAACTGGCCCATGCGTTCGGCGTTTACCCGGAAGTACGCCTGCAGCGGAATGTCCACCGTGACGCCCTTGGGGATGTAGACGAACGAGCCGCCGGACCACACCGCGGAGTTGAGGGCGGAGAACTTGTTGTCACCGATCGGGACGATGGTCGAGAAGTACTCTTTGAAAAGCTCAGGATAGAGCCGCAGGCCATCCTCGATGGACTCGAAGATGACGCCCAGCTCCTCCCACTGCTCCTTCAACGAGTGGTAGACCATCTCAGATTCGAACTGGGCCCCGACGCCCGCCAGCATCTTCCGCTCCGCTTCGGGAATCCCCAGCCGCTCGAAGGTGTCCTTGATCTCCTCCGGCACGTCGTCCCAGGACCGCTCCATGTGGTCCTGCGGCTTCAGGTAGAAGTAGATCTCGTCCAGCGTCTCTTCCAGCGTCGCGAGATCTCCGCCCCAGTCCGGCATCGGCTTCGCGTAGAATGTCTTCAGCGCTTTCAGACGGAACTCGAGCATCCACTCGGGCTCATCCTTGTGGGCGGAGATCTGTCGTACGATCTCTTCGGACAGGCCCGGCTGTGCCTTGAAGACGGGCTTGTCCTCCGTGATGAAGTGGTACTTGTATTCGTCGAGCCCAATGTCTGTGACGGTCTCGTTTTCCGGCATACTGCCTCCAGTTAACGGGTGGCCTGCTGGCTACGCTCCTTTGGCAACGCTTAGACTGCGGCGGCCGCCTCTTCGTGCAGCCAGTCGTACCCGTGCTCCTCGAGCTTGTCGGCCAGCTCGGAGTCACCGCTCTCTACGATCACGCCGTCGATCATGACATGCACGTAATCCGGCTTGATGTAGTTGAGGATCCGCTTGTAATGCGTAATCAAAAGTATGCCCAGCTCCGGATCGTCCTTCGACAGGGTGTTCACCCCGTTGGAGACTATCCTCAGGGCATCGATGTCCAGCCCGCTGTCCGTCTCGTCCAGCAACCCGAGCGCCGGCCGCAGGACGGCCATCTGAAGGATCTCGTTCCGCTTCTTCTCACCACCGCTGAAACCAGCGTTTACGTACCGAGTGGAGAATGCGGGGTCCATCTTCAGCAGCTCCAGCTTCTCCATGAGGAGTTTCTGGAACTCGAACACGTCTATCTCGTCGCCCTCATCGCGACGTGCGTTCAGGGCCGTTCGCAGGAAATTAGAGATGGAGACGCCAGGAATCTCGGCCGGATACTGAAACGCCATGAAGACGCCGGCGCGGCTTCGCTCATCCGGCTCAAGCTCCAGGATGTCCTGTCCGTTGAACAGGATCTCGCCATCCGTCACCTCGTAGCCGGGGTAACCGGTGATCACCTTGGCCAGCGTGCTCTTTCCGGATCCGTTGGGTCCCATCAACGCGTGGATCTCTCCCCGGTTGACTACCAGTTCGAACCCCTTGAGGATCTCGATTTCGTCGCCCTCCACGCGGGCGTGCAGATTACGGATTTCCAACAGGTGTCCCGACATCTTGCCTCTTCCTCACTATCTTTCTTGGGTCGTCACGCCGCATGGGCCCCGGGCCGGCGAAGAACTGCTGGCATGCGGGCTCTCGGATCAGCGGCGTCGGATCGATAGCCGTCATCGATGGGCCGGCCAAGCTACGCTAGTTGAGACTCGTTTTCAAGTAGCTGCCGGGACTGGTACCCGGGCGGTGTCGAAAAGTGCGAACCGTACAGGAGAGGGTTATGAAAGGCGCGTTCTACACCAGACATGGCGGCCCGGAAGTTGTCGAATTCGGCCAGCTTCCCGATCCGCCCCGGCGCGACGGGCAGGTCATCGTGGAGGTAAGGGCCGTCGCTCTCAACCACCTGGATCTGTGGGTGCGTCGCGGCTTGCCAACCCTGACCGTCACGTTCCCACACGTGGGTGGAGCGGATGTCGCCGGCGTGATTGCCGAGCTGGGCGACGGGGTGGATGGTTGGCAGGTCGGCCAGCGTGTGGCGGTCAATCCCGCCCTGTGGTGCGAGGAGTGCGATTGGTGCGAGTGGGGGGAGCAGTGCCTGTGCGAGAGCTTCCAGATTCTGGGTGAGCACGGAGCCGGTGGGTGCGCGGAGCGGGTGGCCGTCCCGGCGCGGAATCTGATCTCCCTCCCGGACGAGTTTCCCTACGACGTCGCGGCTGCAGCTCCGCTGGTCTACCAGACGGCCTGGCGGGCTCTTGTGACCCGCGCGGCCGTCCGTCGCGGTGAGACGGTTCTTGTTACCGGCGCCTCCGGGGGAGTCTCTACCGCCGGCATCCAGATCGCGAAGCTGGCCGAGGCCACCGTGTTCGCCGTTACCAGCGGTCCGGAGAACGTCAAGCGCGTCCGCGAGCTGGGCGCCGATCTGGTGATCGATCGCCTGGAAGAGGACTTTGCGGCGGTAGTCTGGCGGGAGACGGGGCAGCGTGGAGTGGACGTGATCCTGGACAGCGTGGGCGAGCGGATCTGGGAGTCGCTGGAACGATCGCTGGCTCCCACGGGCCGGTTGGTCACGTACGGGGCTACGACGGGTGCGCTGGGCGCTATCAACATCCGCCGGTTCTTCTGGCGCCAGCTGCAGGTGCTTGGCAGCACGATGGCGAACCAGGCCGAGTTCGAGGAGGTCATGAAGCTGGTACTGGAGGGCACGCTGGAGCCGGTGATCGGTGAAGTGTTGCCCCTGGAAGAAACACGCCGGGCGCACGAGCTTCTGGAGGCCGGTCAGGTCTTCGGGAAGATCGTGCTTGTACCCTAGGGAATGAGACGGACCAACGTGGCAAGAGCCATGGACCGCGCAGAGCATCTGGAGCGGCTTCGAACGGAGGCGTTCGACCTGCTCATCATCGGTGGTGGCATCACGGGCGCCACGGCGGCCCGGGATGCGGCCCGCCGCGGATACCGCACAGCGCTGCTCGAGGCGCGGGACTTCGCGGAGGGGACCAGTAGCCGTTCTTCGCGCCTGATCCACGGCGGGCTCCGTTACCTGGAGCACTTCGAGTTCGACCTGGTCTTTGAAGGGAGCCAGGAGCGCCGTCGTCTGCTCCGAATCGCACCACACCATGTGCGTCCGCTCGAGTTCCTGTTCCCGATATACCAGGATGGCAAGGTCGGACGGGTCAAGCTGGACGCCGGCATGTGGCTCTACGACGCGCTTTCTCTGTTCCGGAACATCGAGCGTCACCAGATGCTCAGCGAGGATGAACTGCTCGAACGAGAGCCCGGTCTGAGGGCGGATGGTCTGCTGGGTGGCGCCCGGTACTTTGACGCGCAGGTGGACGACGCCAGACTCGTGCTCTCCAACGTGATCGCGGCTGCCGAAGCGGGAGCCGCCGTGGCCAATCGGCTGGAAGTCTGCGAGGTGGACACGCGCGACTGGCCGGGTCACACCGTGCGGGTCGTGGACCGGGAGTCCGGAGAGGAATGGTCGGTGGACGCGCTTGTCGTACTGAACGCGACCGGCCCATGGACCGATTGCACCGCCGCGCTGGCCGGCGTCAAGGATGACCCCATGCTGCAGCCCACCCGGGGCACACACATCCAAGTATCACGGGACAGAATCGGGCACGAGCACGCGTTCATATTCGAATCCCCGGTGGACGGGCGCGTGATGTTCGTGCTGCCGTGGCGAGACTTCACGTTGATCGGAACCACGGACGACTTCCATGAAGGCCGCCCGCAGGATGTGGCCCCCACGGCGGATGATGTGCGCTACCTGCTCGAGTCCACCAACCACCTGTTCCCGGATGCTGACCTGGCTGCGTCCGACGTCCTGTCGGCGTGGGCCGGTTTGCGGCCCCTGGTGGTGGAGGGTCGGGGATCCGGCGACGGAGCGGAGGGCGAAGTGTCGCGCGACTTTGTTGTACGACAGGAGCCCATGGGCTTCTTCACGATTGCAGGTGGCAAGCTCACGTCGAGTCGTGCCATGGCGGAGCAGGTCGTGGATCAGATCGCCGAGTTCCTGGCGCAGGCAGATGTGAAGGGGAAGGGGAAATGCGACACGGCCAGAGTGCCGCTTCCCGGAGGAGATTTCGAGGATCTGGAGGCGCTTCACGCGCATGTGTCCACGCGTGCGGCGGACCTGGGCATCGACGCAGCGGCCACCACCCGCCTGGTACGAGCCTACGGCACGCGGACCGACGACGTGCTGGACCTGGTGAGGGAAAGCCGGGAGCTTGCCGCCCCGATGCTGGAGGGACTGCCGTACGTTGCGGCGGAAGTGGTCTACGCCGCCCGCTGCGAGCTGGCTCTGCACCTGGAGGACGTTCTGTACCGGCGCACACACCTGGCCATGGAGACGCATGCCAGGTTCCGCAACGCGTGCGAGCGCACGGCAGGATTCATGGCGGCGGAGCTGGGGTGGAGCGAGGATCGGGTAGCAGCGGAGATTGAGCGTGCCGAGAGTCTCTACGCTCGAGACGACGCCTGGAGAGCAGGACTGAGCACGGATGCGAACGGGGAATGACTGGAGAATGACGGCCGACAGACCGGGTCAGACAGGGCGCAGGTGGATCGTTTACGGCGTGTGCTTTCTGTGCCTCGGCGCGTGGGCAGGATGCGCGGACCCGGAGACCGAGCAAAGCTTGCAGCAAACGGACAGCGCACTCGCCGACTCGTCCGACGCCGGAGCCGGTCCAGCGGAGGGACTGCCGGTGAGCGCCGACACGACGGCTCCGCAGACCCCGTTTGGCTCGCTGGCCGACCAAGAGCCGACCGAAGCCGAGCTCCGCACCTATCCGCTCCGGATCGTGAACCGGTTCTCATCCCGGGTGCTGGTGTACGCCAGCGCCGGGGCCGAAAGGGTGGTCCTGGCCACGGTGCCCGCGCAGGACTCCGTGCGGATAGACATGCAGGTGCGAGCCGAGCATGTGCTGCTGGAAGTGACAGATCCGAGCGGGCGCTCACTTCTGCAGCATGATCTGGCTCTTCTTCCCGATACACTGAACCGCTGGGTAGCAGCTTCGGAGTCAGGCGCGGCGCGAACCGGCAGCTTGTGAAGCCCCCACAGCCGCGGTATCCTCGGACAATTCTATCCGGAGGCCCGCAAGACACGCCGCCCCGGTGATCATGTGCGCGACCCGTCGCACTCGTCACGCAACCAGCAACGGAGTATCAGTCGATGGATCCAGCGACGCCCAAAGCACGTGATACCTGGGGTTCCAAGGCCGCATTCGTCCTGGCCGCGGCCGGGAGCGCAGTCGGGCTCGGCAACATATGGGGTTTCCCCACCGTGGCGGGCCAGAACGGCGGTGCCGCGTTTCTGCTGATCTACCTGATCGCCGTCGCCCTGATTGGGTTTCCCGTCATGCTGGCGGAGCTGATTGTCGGCCGGAAGACGCGGCGCAACCCCGTTGGGGCCTTCAAGGCGCTGGTGCCGGGCACCGCCTGGGTGGCCGTGGGCGGACTCGGCGTGTTGACGGGTCTGATGGTACTGAGCTTCTACTCGGTCATCGCCGGTTGGACCCTGTCGTACATCATCAAGGCTGCAACCGGCACGTTCACGGCGGGTGCCAACACGCAGGCCATCTACGACGGAGTGGCCGGGAGCGCTCTGCCGGCCATCAGCTGGCACCTGGCCTTCATCATCATCACCATCTACGTGGTGCTGGGGGGCGTGCGCGATGGGATCGAGCGCTGGACCAAAGTGTTGATGCCGGTCCTTTTCGTGCTGCTGGCCCTGCTGGCCATCCGGGCCGTGACGCTTCCAGGTGCAGGGGCGGGTCTGGAATTCTATTTCAAACCGGATTTCAGCGCGGTGACCATTGACGTGATCCTGTCGGCCATGGGGCAGGCCTTCTTCAGCCTGAGCCTGGGCATGGGCGCCATGATCACGTACGGATCGTACGTGTCCAACAACGATGACCTGGTTTCCTCAGCGGCCTGGGTCACCGGGTTCGACACTGCCATCGCGATCCTGGCCGGCCTGATCATCTTCCCGACCCTGTTCTACGCAGGACTGACGCCGGGCGAGGGCGGACCCGGAATGGTCTTCGTGGTTCTGACGTCACTGCTATCCTCCATTCCACCCGAGCCGTACGGCGGCATCATCTTCGGCACGGGATTCTTCATTCTCCTCGGCATCGCGGCGCTGACCTCCAGCGTATCGCTCCTGGAAGTCACGACGGCGTGGGCGGTGGACGAAAAGGGCTGGAGCCGGAAGAAGGCAGCCATTGCGCTGGGCGTAGTCGCCTTCCTCATCGGCATTCCGAGTGCCCTGGCGAATGGTGCCGTGTCCTGGCTCACGAATTTGCCTGGCGTGGGAACCGACTTTCTCAGCTTCACCTTCGAGCTGTTTGGTCAGTACTCGCTGGTGATCGGGGCCCTGCTGATCAGCATCTTCCTCGGTTGGGTGTGGGGGGTGAAGAACGCGGGAGACGAGGTGCGCGCCAACGACGGCAAGTTCCCGCTCGAGCGCACCTGGGTCTTCCTGATCCGCTACGTGTGCCCGATCGCCATCGTATTGATCCTGCTCCAGAAGGTGCGGCCGCTCCTGGGATTCTGACCGCAACCACGGTCTGGCGATCTGCCAGCCAGGGTGTGGTTTTGCTGCAACGAAGCGCATTGCCGCGGTGGCATGTGCTGCGGTAAAATGCGTGTAGCAAGCGGTTTTTCCGGCCCCCGCGCTTACGAGCAAGAAACCTGCAGGGTTACACCATCGTTTCCGGCTTGTAACCGGATGCCGGTAATGAGCGTCTTAGTATTGAGGGGAGGGGTGGAGGTCCGGGACCTGATACCCTCAGCAGGAGGCTCGCGACCGACGAAACAAGGTCAGAGTGTCAAGGAGGCAACGATGAGGGCCTACTACCTGGTCATCGCGGTTGCCGCGAGTCTGGCTGCTCTTGCAATGGCCAGCCAGCTGAACGTGGACCGCGCGGACGACGACAGGGAGGCCGAGGTCGAATCCGAGATGGAGGCATGGTTCATCTGATTCAAACCTCGTTGGAAAGACAGCCGGCCTGAGAGCCGGAACCTTAAAGAGAGCGATCCCACCGGTGCCCGGCGGCGCGCCGGGCTGGTGCGGTCGCTCTCTTTGTCGTTCTGCCGGCTTTGCGCTTCCCGCCTACCGATCTTCCCCTGTCAGCCGGTGAATGAGGATGGCCGCCCGCGCCGTGATCAGTGGCAGCGACCGCAGGTCCACTGACTCATCTACCGTGTGTCCGGCGGAGCCAAACACACCCAGCCCGGCCAGGCCGTCCACGTCGGCGGCCACAAACGAGATGTCGGCCGCCCCTCGCGCTCCGGGGTCGATCTGCTTGATCGCTCCCTGGCCAAGGTCTCTGTTCACCTTCTCCAGCGCTTCGAACAACGCCTGATTGCCCGCCGTAGGGGGCATGGCCGGATAGGAGTCCGAGAACGAGATCTCCGCCGACGTCTGCGGAAGGCTACGCGCCACGATCTCCTTCATCTTCGCGCGGGCACGATCCTTCTGCTCATCCGTGATGAAGCGCAAACCGCCTTCGACCACCACTGTCTGCGCAATGACGTTGGTCTTTCCGAACGCGGTTCCACGGGTGTTTGCCTGGTCGTACACAACATCCGTTCCGCCCAGCACGACACCCGGATTGAAGGTCAGGTACTCCTCTCCACGGACGTCCTCGTAGAACGCATTGAGGATGCGGGCGGTCTCGAACACTGCGCCGGCCCCGTAAGCGTCGTCAAAGATCCCCGAGGAATGTGCGCGGACTCCTTCCACGGTCAGCTTCCATCCACTCGAGCCACGCCTGGCGATGGTGGCGGTGTTGGGACTGCCGACGCCCCCTTCAAAGCCGAGTGCGATGTCGGCCGCTCGCCCTGCTTCGATGAGGTCGCTGCGGCTGGCCGAGAGCGGATGGCCGGGCATTTCCTCATCGCCCGTGTACGCCACCGTGATCGAGGCGCCGTCCAGGGCGCCTGTCTCGTGCAGAGCCTTCAGGGCAAAGAGCATCACGACATCCCCGCCCTTCATGTCCTCGACCCCTGGCCCCGTCGCCGTCCAGCCATCGCGCGCAAAGCTCTGAAACGGGCTGTCCTCTTCGAACACGGTGTCGAGATGGCCGATGAGCAGAACGTGCTTTCCGCGGTCGCCCTGGCGCTCCGCGAACAAGTGACCGGCACGGTTCACTTCGGGCGGCATGTCGATCCACCGCGTGCGGAATCCCAACGCATCCAGTTCCTCGCGGAACAGACGCCCGACCTCACGCACCCCGTCATGATTCATCGTGCCGCTGTTGATGTCGACGATGCGCTGGAGGAACGCGATGGCCTCCTCCGTATGTGCTTCGACATAGTCGGCAATCTCCCGCTCGATCGGCGAGAGACCCTGGCCAAGAGCCGGGTGCGGGGACAGGGCCAGGAGCATCGCGACACCTGCCATGGCGAGGCGCGTCAGGTGCGGATGAGCCGGCCGGCGAGTAAGACGCCGGCGCGTCGATCTACGATTCTTCATCGTGTAATGTCCTGATCACGGTTTGATGTCTGGATCACGGGTCGCTGACCGGATCGAGCCGGATAGTCAGTACGGCACGGCTGATGGGCAGTGCCGCAGCGGGCTCCGCACCCGGCGCCCTGTCGCCCGGTTCCTCGAACTTCACATGAAGCTGTGTCCACGATTCTCCGCTCTGGCCGACTACCACCCCGGGCGTGGTGCCCGACGGCCGCACCGGCTGTCCATGTAGCCGGACCTCGTAGCTGTGGCCCACGCTGCCCTCCACGGTGAGCAGCCAGCCTTCATCTTCGAAACGGAAGTCCAGGATTCGCAGACCGTGACTGGTCTGCCCTGGCTCCAGTGCCTGAACCGGTGGCTCCACGGCCAGCCCGCCGCTCCAACCGGCCAGAAAACGGGTGGTCGTCTCTGTGAGCGGTACGCTCCACCGCACCAGCGTTTCACGCGGGGTGGATCTGATCTCCGGGTTTCCGGTGGCCCGGCCTGCTGCCCCGCCCCCCTCCACCGGAGCGGCCGCCGCCTCTACATCCCGGGCGCCCGCCGGGAGGGAAAGCGCGAAGTCCAGCTCGATGGGAGGTCCTGTGCGCTTCACGATCACATCGATTCCACCCGGAGCCTGGAGCATCTCCACATCCAGGCGGGTGTCTCCGACCGGCAGATTCCGGACTCGCGTGCGGTCCCAGTGCGGCGGCAGCTGAGGCTCCAGCCGCGCCCGGCCGTTCGGTGCGTCGGGCTCCCAGCCGATGATCCCGGCCAGCAGGGGAGACGCCAGCATGGAAGTGGCAAAGAACTGCTGCGGTACGGCTGTGTCCAATGGGCGATAATAGGTGCCCGAGAGCAGTTCAGGGTGCCTCCCGCGCGCCCAGTCGAACGTGAGCTGCTTCACGGCGTCCACCAGCGGGAAACCCGACCAGGGTCGGCGATACGCGTACTGCCCGAGGCTCACGAAACCCGTGACGAACGGCCAGACGGCGCCGTTGTTGTAATGCATCGGATCGTACAGCTCCGATGCGGTCGAGACCATGCGGGCCCCCCAGTCCGCGGATATCCGGTCCGAGGCCAGGCTCGCGAGCGCCCGGTCCGCCCGGTCGGGCTGAAACAGGCCAAAGGCGGCGGCGGTGGCCGGCCAGACCGTCAACACATCGTTGGTTTTGCCCGAGCGCAGGATTCCGAACGCGTAATGGCCCGCATCGTCCAACCAGTAGCGTGACTCCAGAGTTTGTGCGGCGGTGGCCCGTAGCCCGGCGGCCTGTGCGGCCAGGTCATTCTCGCCGCGGGCCGCCGCCATCTCCTGCATGCCTTCCAGGGCGGCTATCCACACGGCCGCAAGGTAGATATCCTGGTGAATCGCCTCGCCCAGGGCACCCAGCTCGATGGCCCCCAGGCCGCCCGTGGTGTTCTCGACTATCCCATCGCCATCCGTCTCCACAGACAGGCACCAGTCGAACGCCTTCCTGGCGGCAGGCCACAGCTCTGCCAGGAGGCCCTCATCTCCGCTTGCCCGCCAGTAGCGGTGCAGCGCGACCAGCCAGTAAGGGGTCGTGTCGGCATGGTAGTAGGGGTAAGGGAAGTCCGTGAACCACGGGATATGCGCCGCTGACTGCGATATCTCGTGCGGCATCTTGCCATCCTCGCGCTGATACCGGGCAAGGAATCGCAGCCCGGCCGCCGCATCCGTCCACTGCCCCGCCAGGCTCATCGCAAAGGAGTTGATGGCTGCGTCACCCCCAAAGAACCAACCGAAGCCGGGCCGGGCGCCATCGCCGGAAGGTCCCCACCCGGCGACAAGCCCACACCCCAGATCCGGGTTGCAGACCACCTGCTCGTCCAGATTGATCTTGGCCCACTCAAGGGCCAGATCCAGCATATCGTCCGGTGAGTCAAGCGAGACGGTCTCCTCCCGGAGCCGGGTCACGTGCCGTCGTTTTTCCTCGTACAGGTCACGCGCGTTCGCGATCAGCCTCCGGTAGCGGGCTTGCACCGAATCCCGCGGCTCGAGCCCGGCTGCGATCGCGATGGGGATGAACTCCCGCCTGGCCCGATCGATGTCGACCGCAATGGTGAACTTGCTCGGGGGCGGACGCGCTCGTAGCCCACGGCGACCCGATGAACGCGCTGTGACGGCGCAGGCTCTCGGACAGGACAAACGCCCGCTCATCCTGATTCCAGAATATGTACTGGCCACCCAGGGAACCGGGCCAGGCATACTCGAGGAGACTGCGGAAGCTCACGTCGATCTCGAGCGGTCGGAAGGTCTGCACGTCCAGGAGGACCAGAAGCCCGGGCGCGTCGAGAGGCGCCAGGATGTGCTGGCGCACGGTGAACGTCGCATGTGAATAGACAATGGTCGTGAGCTCCGGCCGGATCTCTACGCGGCGCGCCACATCCCTGCCACGGATGGGATCGACGTAGTCGGGAATCCGAAACGCCAGTTCGAACCGGCCGGCCAGCTTGAGCGGGTGAACCCACAGCTCAGCCCGGCCCGTCTCAGAGCCAAGCCAGGCGGAGCGACGTCCCATCACGCCCAGGTACGCCCCGGACCGCACGTCGCCGCTCAACTGTAAGGACGAGGCCGGTATCTCGAATCGAGCCACCGCGGCATCGGTTTGCGCGTCCGCCAACCGCGGCGAGCCGCTCAGGGAGCCGATAGCGAGCGCAGTGCACAGGATGCCTCGCCTCCGTGTTCTTTTGAACCATTGGCTGGACGCTGATCTGGACATTGCCCGTGTATGTTCCCCTGGAGAGTTTGTACGAGCCGCTCAGCTGCCGGAACTCCAGACCGGGGTCCGGAGTTCTACCGTAGCGATCGAAATGCGAATCTCGCGGCCCTCCGAAAGAGAGAGCAGATTGACCATTGGTGTAAGCAAGCACCGCCCGGCTCGCCTGGCTGTCACAACTGTGACGGTTTTCGCGTTCGCAGCGGCTTGCTCGGAGACTCCAACCGCTCCGAATCCTCAACTGAACCTGAATTGTACCGTTCCCCAGCAGGATGTGCGCGACGCGGGAATTGGCAGAGACACAATACCGGCGCTCACGAACCCGGACGCAGTGCAATTCGGCGATCCCGGGCTCTTCTACATCGACCCGAGCGAACACGTACTCGGCATCCTGTTGGACGACACCCCGCTGGCGATCCCGTTCAACCTCCTCTGGTGGCACGAGATCGTCAACATGAATTTCGCCAACCAGAGCATAGCCGTCACGTACTCTCCATTCACGGGCTCGGCCCTGGTCTTCGACCGGACGCAAGCGGCCGTGGAGGGATTCGAGGTCTCCGAGTATCTGTTCAAGAACAACCTCGTGATGCGGGATGTCGATACGGAGTCGCTCTGGCCGCAGATGAGCCGTGGCGCTCGCTGTGGTGAGCGGGCGGGCTGGGATCTGGACCCGATCCCCGCGTTCCAGACCACCTGGCGGGCCTGGCTGAACCTTCATCCCGACACGTGGGCGGTATCTTCCGTCACGGGCTTCGACCGATTCTACACGCTCTATCCGTACGGAGATTATGCGGACCTCAACAACACGTTGACGCCGTTTCCGACAGACCTTGATACCCGGCGGCCTCCCAAGGAGCTGGTTCTGGGGATCCCCATGGGCACCGGCGGCATCGCATTCCCGTTTGGCAAACTGGCGGAGCAGAACCTGGTGTCGATTAACGAGACCGAGGTCAACGGGGAGCGCATCGTGGTCTTCTGGAACTGGTTTGCCAACACCGCCGTTGCCTATCAGCCGATCATCGATGGGCTGGAGCTGCACTTCGAGGTCGTGGAGGGCATTCGCCGGGACGTCGAGACGGGCACGTCGTGGAACCTGGAAGGCTGGGGGTACGACGGCCCCCTGTCCGGGAAGAAGCTCCAGCAGGTCGAGGACGCGTACGTCTCGTTCTGGTTCGCATGGGCCGATTTTCATCCCAACACCGAGATCTGGGGCGACCAGCCAGTTCCGTAGTGTAGAGCCACCTCTCCCTTCTCACCCGGAATTGACGGCCACCCGTCTCCCGGCTATTCATCCCGCCCCTACTTGAACGATCAACCAAGAGTCAAATGGACAGAAAACCCGGTAAGAACTCGACCCGCGAGCGCCTTGTCGACAGCGCTCGCGAGCTGTTCTGGGCCAGGGGATACGAGGGCGGCAAGGAGGATCTTCTCCTCGCGGTGGTGGATCGTTATCGGGAGTTCCTGTGGCCGAACGTGTTCTCGGCGGCCAACGAGGATACGACGGATCCGATCGAGCGCGTCTTCGGAGTGCTGGCACAGTACCGCGACGCTCTTGAATCCAACGGCTGCACGCTCGGGTGCCCGATCGGCAATCTCGCGCTCGAGGTCAGCGACTCGCACCCGGCCGCGCGGGCCAAGCTGGCAGAGAACTTCGAAGGCTGGCGGCTGTGGGTCCGTGGATGTCTCGAGGAGTCGAGAGACCGGCTCCCCGCGGACACCGACCTCGACGCACTCGCGACTCTCGTGCTCACGACAATGGAGGGTGGGGTCATGCAGGCAAGGGTACAAAAGGACCTGGGCCTGTTCGATCAGTCGGTGGCCCAGCTCCGTGACTATTTCGAGCGGCTGCTAGGTCTTGCCGTCCCCACGCGCTCGGAGCCGACCAGGGATGGGGCGAGCCAAGAGGTGATGCAGTGAAGCTATCCGATACATCGATCCGGCGGCCCGTACTGGCCACGATGATGAGCTCCGCCATCGTGCTGTTCGGCATCATCGCGTTCACGCGTCTGTCGGTGCGCGAGTTCCCGGACGTCGATTCACCGATCATCTCTGTCAGTGTCGGGCTTCCCGGCGCCAGCGCCGAGGTGATGGAATCCACGGTGACGGACGTGCTGGAGGAGGAGCTGTCAACCATTCCCGGTATTCGAACGATGAGCAGCTCAAGCCGGGAGCAGGGGTCGACCGTCACGATCGAGTTCAACCTGGATCGCGACCTCGAGGCCGCCGCTCAGGACGTGAGAGACAAAGTGGCGCGGGTGCGCGGGAGGCTGCCGGACCAGGTGCTGGAACCGGTGGTGGCCAAGCAGGACGCGGACGCGCAGTCGTTCATGTACCTGGCCCTGTCGGGTGCCAACTACACGCGCATGCAGCTTTCGGACATCGCGGACCGGCTGGTGAAGGCACAACTCCAGAGCCTGTCGGGAGTTGGCCAGGCCCAGATCATTGGCGAGCGGCGTTTCTCCATGCGGGTCTGGCTCAAGAAGTCGGAGCTGGCGGCCCGCGGACTCACGGTTCAGGAGGTCGAAACAGCCATCCGGACGCGTAACGTGGAGCTGCCGGCCGGCAGGATCGAATCGGTGCGCCGCGAGTTCACGGTGCGCTCGATGGGGGAGCTTAAAACCCCTGCGGAGTTCGCCGACCTGGTGGTGTCGACGCGCGACGGCCAGGTGGTCAAGCTCAAAGACGTCGCTCGGGTAGAACTCGGATCGGAGAGCCTGCGCAGCGCGTTTCGCTACAACGGCGACAACGCCGTAGCGATTGGAGTGGTCCGGCAGTCCAAGGCCAACCTGGTCGAGGTGTCCGATGTGGTGCGGGCCCAACTGCCGGCCATCCAGGCGTCGCTTCCCCCCGGTGTCGTGCTCGATGAGGGCTTCGACCGCGCGACCTTTGTCCGGCGCTCGATTCGCGAGGCACTGGACACGCTGGTCCTGGCCGGCATCCTCGTGGTCGTCATCATCTTTCTGTTTCTGCGAAACCTGCGGGGCACGATCATCCCTGGCCTCGCCATCCCGACGTCGATCATCGCTGCGTTCGGCGTCATGTACTTCCTGGGCTTCACGATCAATAACCTGACTCTGCTGGCCCTGATCCTGGCCATCGGGATCGTAGTGGACGACGCGATCATCGTAATGGAGAACGCGTTCCGGCATCAGGAGGAATACGGCGAGGATCCTGAGACGGCGGCCATCAATGGAACCAGAGAAATCGCGTTCGCCGTGATCGCCACGACGGTGGCGCTGGTGGCCGTTTTCTCCCCCCTGGCATTCCTGCGCGGAACCACCGGCCGCCTGTTCAACGAGTTCGGGATCGCGATGGCGGGCGCGGTGGTGGTTTCCTCGTTCGTCGCCCTCAGCCTGACCCCGATGCTTTGCGCCAAGATCCTGCGGGTGAAACAGCGGCACGGACGCTTCTACAACCTGCTGGAACGCGGATTCCAGGCGACGGCCAACGGGTACGCCCGTCTTCTGGGTTGGGCTGTAAGGCACCGCTGGATCGTCACGGGTAGTGCCGTGGGGACGGTGCTGCTGGCCGTATTCCTGTTCACGCAGCTGGAACGCGAGTTCGTTCCGGAGGAGGACCGCGGGTTCTTCATGGTCATGTCTCAGGCTCCCGAAGGCTCCACGCTGGAGTACACGGACAGCTACCAGCGACAGATCGAGGCCGTACTGGCCAGAACCCAGAATGTGGACAAGTACTTCAGCATCATCGGGATGAACGGTGGGGTGACCAGCGGGATGGTGTTCGCGCGACTGGATGACTGGGATGCCCGGGAGCGATCTGCCGACGAAATCGTGAACGAGGTCCGTGGCCCGTTGTTCGGAATCCCCGGGATCAGCGCGTTTGCGATGAACCCTCCCGCCTTCGGGTGGGGAAGCCCGGTGAACTTCGTGGTTCGGCACCCCAATTTCGATTCGCTGACCGCAGGGTTGGAACGACTGGTTCCGCGGGCGCGTCGGATCCCGGCCCTGGTCAACGTGAACACGGACCTTCGCGTCAACAAGCCAGAGCTGACGATCAGGTACGACCGGGACCGCGCCGAGGATCTGGGTGTTTC
>JBDHIQ010000159.1:0-5311 GCA_039587395.1 Gemmatimonadota bacterium | reverse complement strand
TCCGCCGCATCGAAGCGCGTGGGGTTGAACTGCTCGGCCACGAGCTCGTAGGTGGCGGCGGGTATCTGCCGCACCTGCATGACCCACTCGGCGGACCCCAGCACACTGTAGGCGCCCCAGTGGACGAACAGCCCGAACTTCGCGTCTTGAAACCACTCCCGCGCCGCGAGGTTGTCGGGCGACGGGACGTATCCCTCCTGGCCCCTGACACCTTGTGGAAGAAGACTCAGCAGGAAGGCTACCGCGATCAGGCTACCTTTCGGGCACCGGGCCTTCCGTTCACACACAGGCTGAATCACGATCGGTCTCCTTTCACTCGAGTCCGTTGGGGTTTGGTCCCCGGCCGGTTGCTGTCGGTCCCGGATCGGCCAGCCGGGCGGCCACTTCCTGGTGTCCCGCGTATGTAGCCCAACCGTAGGGCGCCGCGTGGTGGAAGAAATCCCGGATCGAGCTGTCGGCTCCGGCGGCCAGCAGCCGCTCGACTGTGCCGAGGTGCCCGTTGCACGCGGCCAGGTGGAGGGCCGTAAGACCCGACCGGTCCAGGGCTGCGTCGGGGTCGGCGCCGTACTCCAGGAGCACTTCCACCACGGCCTCGTGGCCACCTGCTGCCGCCATATGCAGCGGGAGATGCTCCTCCATCCACTCCCCGGGACCGAGGCGGAGGGACGGACCGTTGGGCTCCGCGCCATTGCGCAACAGCCACTGAACGCCGGTGGCATGTCCGCGCGCCGCGAAACAGTGCACCAGCTCCCGGTACGGCCCGCGTGGCCACAGTAGCTCGGCGACACTGGGCAGCAGCCGGGAAGCGGTATCGCTGTCGTCAACGGCAAGCGCGGTGGTAAGGTCGGTTCGGGCGCCGGCCCGCCGCAATCGCCGCTCGGCCCCGGCCTCTCCGGCCAGAACGGACAGACTCAGCGGCGTAAGTCCGCTTCGGGTTGGTGCGTCGAGCGCCGCCCCCAATTCGATCAGCAGCCCCACCTCGCGCTCTCGACCCCTGGCAATGGCAAAGTGCAGAGGCTGCTGACCATCACTCGCAGGACCCAATCGCGTGCCCAGCGCCTCTGGACGGGATCCGACAATTCGGCGAACGGCCGGGCCGTCACCTGTGAGCACGGCTGAGAAGATGCCCGGTGGAGAACCGCAATCTCTCAGGTAGTTCCGCGTGGCCTCGCGATCGTCATGGAACGCCGGCGCGTGTACCACCACACAGCTCCAATCCACCGGAGGAAGCAGGTGCCAGTCATCCAGGCCGTCCAGCGTCCCCCCCGCTCCCACCAGTGCCCGTGCCACTTCCGGGTGTCCACCCTCCGCCGCCCAGTGAAGCGGCGTGGCGCCGCTGCAGCCCTCGCGAGCGTTGACGTCACCCCCGGCCTCGAGCAGGGATTCCACGATCTCCAGGTACCCGCGATGCGCGGCGAAGTGGAGTGGAGTGCTGTCTATCGCCGTGTCGCGCCTGGCTGCCTGACCCGGATCAGCGCGCAGAATGGCCTGAACAACCTTCGAGTCACCGCGTATGGCGGCATCCAGAATATCCGGGTTGGGGGTCGGCTGCCCCGAGGCTTGGTCGATCACGACCCGGTCTGTGGGGCGCGGAACAGAGACCAGCCCGGCCAGAGGAGTCCGCGGTCATTCATCCCGGTGTGACTCCTCAAGAAGGGGGCCTTCCTTTCGATCACGCTGCAGTACGATGCCTGTGCCGATCGCGCCCGACAGGAACGCGAACATCAGTGGGAGGTTGATCGACAACGGAAGTTCGCCGGACCGGATCGCGGCGATCGCAGCCAGGAAGGCGAGAATCACCAGCAACGCCCCGGCCACCCGCTTGTAGCCGGGCGCGATCCACGTTCCCAGGGTGATTCCGGCACCTCCCATCAGGAAGTGGCCGATGAGCTTTCCGACCAGCCACGGCATGCTCTGGTCGGCGATACCGAGAGACTGCAGCACGAACTCGATCACCCCGTCCACTACAGGCACCATCGCGGCTGCCGCCGGCGCGAACGCCAGCCAGCGAACCAGGGCGACAAGCCCGCGGAGATATCTCACGGCATCACCTCGGACGAATCAGTCTCTTCGGCGGCCAACGAGTCGGCCGAGAAGCGACCATTTCTCAGGAAGAATGCAGTCTGGTCGGCCACGTCTCTCCGGTTCATGATGAAGGTGTGGGTAGCCGGCACCACAAGAAAGTGCGCCGCGCCCTCCAGTCTGGCGCGCTCCACCGAGACCTTGCCGTCGTCAGGACCCGGAATCAGCCAGGAGGTAATGATGTTCAGGCTGCGATTTCCTGCAATGATCCCCAGCTCGAAGTCTGCCGGACCCAGCTGATTCGGAAGGCTCAGAGAGTCGGTTCCGAGTTGGGCGCCCATGGGACCGAGCATCTCCAGCAGGAGCGGCGATTCCGTAAAGGCATCGATGATCTCGCTCCCCTGGCTGGGTGGGCTCAGCATCACCACGCGTCCACGATGCTGCGGAGAGTACCTGGCCAGGTAGCGCCGGACGAGTATCCCTCCCATCGAATGCGTCACGAAATGGAGGTTCTCCGTCCCACTCGGGCAACATGCTTCAACCTCCCGCTGCAGGCGCAGAACCAGCTCCTCCAGGGACTCTCTGGTGGACGGGTAGCCCACGTTGGCGACTTCGAAGCCAGCCGCTGACAGGCGTGCGCCGAGCATGGTCATGGATGCCCGGGTCCTTCCGAGCCCGTGCACGAGGACAACCGTTTCGGACTCAGCGCTTCCGTCGGATTCGCCGCCACAAGCCACAAGCGGGAGGAGTCCACCAGCGAGCATGGCGGCCACCAGCGGGGCGAATCGGAATTGTCCAGGAAACGGCGACGTCCAACCTTTCGAGCGCATGCCCTCAAGGTTGTGGGCTTGCCGTCAAACTCGCTAGCATCCGGCTGTCGAGACGGATGTCCCGACGTCCGCCTGTCGACTCATGAACCAGCGCGTCGAGCACAGAGAATGAAGACAACTACACTGTCTCCGGTGGCCGGGGTCGAAGAGATTCGCAGTCACTTTCCCGCCACGGAGCGCCAACACGCTGGCTTCCCCGTCGCGTACTTCGACGGCCCGGGGGGCACGCAGGTGCCCCGGGAAGTCACGGCCACCGTGGAGGAGTATCTCTTCCAGCACAACGCGAACCGACACTGGGCGTTCCCGACGAGCGCCGAGACCGACCGGGTTATCGATGGGGCCCGGGAGGCAATAGCCGACTTTCTCGGCGCTACCCCCGGCGAGATTGCGTTCGGGGCCAACATGACGACGCTTGCCTTCCACATCGGCCGGGCGCTCGGCCGTCGCTGGGGCTCCGGGGACGAGATCGTGGTCACCGAGCTGGATCACCTGGCCAATGTGGCACCCTGGCAGGCAATCGCCGATGAGCGCGGCGTGACGATCCGAACCGCTCCCATGTTGCCGGAGTCGTGCACGCTGGACTGGGCGGCGTTGGAACAGCTCGTCACGGGTCAGACCAGACTGCTCGCCATCGGAGCGGCCTCGAATGCGGTCGGCACCATCAGCGATCTGGACAGAGCAGCGAAGCTGGCCCGGAAAGCCGGTGCTCTCCTGTTCGTAGACGCCGTGCACTTCGCGCCCCACGAGCTGGTGAACGTGAGCCACATCGACTGTGATTTCCTGGCCTGTTCCGCCTACAAGTTCTACGGACCGCATATCGGGGCATTGTATGCGCGCCGGGAAGTGGCGAGCGAGCTGGACGTGGCGCGGGTGGAGTGCGCCCCCAACACGGTGCCGGAGCGATTGGAAACGGGCACCCTGAACCACGAGGGGATTGCCGGGGCGGCGGCAGCCGTCGATTTCCTGGCTTCCCTCGGCACAGGTGACAGCCGTCGTGAGCGGCTGGAATCCACGTTTCTTGCCCTTCACGAGCGCGGCAAGGAGCTGGTTCGCGTGCTGTGGGAGGGACTGAATACGGCGAGCGGCGTGCAGACGTACGGCCCACCGCCCGGATCTCCCAGAACCCCGACCGTCGGCTTCACGGTGGAGGGTCTCCCGTCCAAGGAAGTGGCGCGCCGGCTGGCCGAAGAATGGGGTGTGTTCGTGTCACACGGTCACTTCTACGCAGCGAATGTGACGGAGCGCCTGGGCCTGACGGACGTCGGGCTGGTCCGCGCCGGCTGCGCTTGCTACACGACGCGCGAGGAGGTCGAGCGGCTGGTGGAGGGAGTCGAGCGCATCGCGTCGGGCTAGTCGCCGCGCCGGGTGAGCCGATCAGACACACCGACAGAACCCGACGCCAGAGGTCGGCAGGGCACCCGGTTCACGGGCGCCCCGCATTCTGCACCTCTGCAATCCCCGGTGCTACTGGTCCGGTCTGCCCACCATGATGCGCGGCGAGGGCCCGAGCATCTCGTTGAGCGCCGCGATCTCTCCGGCCACGAGTGCGTTCAACTCCGCCACGGCAGCCGCCGTTTCCGTCTCCAGCTCACCAAGCCGGAGCATCTCGGCCTCGGTTGGACGGGACGCCATCCCCATCACATAGCGATTGAGCGAGCGGATCTCTTCTCGAAGCTGCGGGGTTTCCCGGTAGCCCATTCCGCCCTCCGGATACATCAGGCGCAACCGGAAGTCCGCTATCTTCTCCAGCGCCAGCTCCGCGGCTTCGAGGATCTCCTCCGAGTTCTCCAGTTCATCTCCGGACTGACGTACCACACCCTTGAGATCGGTCACCTGTTTCTGGAGGCTGTTCACCGCGTCGATCACGCCGTGCACTCGGGTAGTCAGCGCTCGAAGCCGTAGACCCGCGGCGAGCTGCGCCTGGTAGTCCTCCAGCCCGATCGGTACGCGCGGATCAGGCTCTACCTGAACTGTCGTCTCAAGCTCCCGGTCACCAACCGTGAGCGTCACGGTATACTGGTCCGGTACGGCCGCAGGACCCCCGCCGCCGAAGCCGAAGAACCCTCCTCCACCACCCTGGCCGGAAAGGGGCTCAGCACCGTCGTATAGCAGGTTCCACACAGTCCGATTCACGCCCGCGGAAGCGTCGCGGACCGCTATCTCGCGAATGGCCCCGCCGTCCCGGTCGACGATCGTTACGGACACGTCACCTTCCGGCTCTTCCGCCAGGTAGTAGTTGATGTAGGCGCCGTACGGAGGGTTAGGTGCTCGATAGGTTCGCTGCCCGAACGATGCATCACGACCTCCCATCTGCCAGCGCACCGCCGGCCGCACGTCGAACAGGAAGACGTCCTCGGCCAGCGCTCCAGACATCTCCTGCAGCGGGCCGATGTCGTCCAGGATGTAGGCGCCGCGCCCGTGCGTTCCGATGATCAGGTCATTCTCCACCGGGTGGACGT
>JBDHIQ010000158.1:0-7937 GCA_039587395.1 Gemmatimonadota bacterium | reverse complement strand
TACCCGCGTCGCAAAGTCGTGGCGGGCTACGTCGCGGCTGTTCTGGTGGTAGGCCTGGTGGCCTTCGGCGTCTCCGCGGCGGCGCACCGCGCCCCGCACGAGTTCCTGGGCTACTTGGGAATCATCCCCATCGGACTCGGCGTGCATCACGCCGTCGCTCTGGTCAGTGCTCGAAGAACCGCGGGAGGTGGCGGATCGGGGGAGGGCCTGGCGAGACCGGAGAAGTCTGTAGCGCCGCACTCGGCGACCAGGGGTGTGGCGGTGTCGGTGGCCCTTGTGATGCTGGCAGCCGGCGGAGACTCCCTGGCCACCTTCATGGCCCTGTTCGCCGACACGCGGGCCGATCTGGCCATCCCGGTCCTTCTCGCGATCGGCGGTACCGCCCTCATCTGGTCGGGACTGGCCGCGTGGTTGGTCTCTCATCCACGGATCGTCCGAATCGTGCGCCGCTTCGGACCCTATTTCCTCCCCATTCTGCTGATCGCGATCGGCCTGTTCATTCTGGCCGATACGCCGAGCGACGTGGATCTGCCTCCTATCGGTCAACCTCACTGATACCTGGCCGTCCGCCGGGCCGGTCAGCGTCTTCCGGATTTAGATCTCGTTGATCTTGATCCGTAGCGTAGTTTCAAAGGAGCAGCTCATGCGAATGGTCGGCTCATACGAGGCAAAGACGCACCTTCCCAGACTGCTGGATCAGGTAGCCAGAGGGGAGCGAATCACGATCACCAGACACGGAGTTCCCATCGCGGTCCTCGTACCAGTGTCCTCGGAGGAGCGGCGCGACGTGGCGGAGGTCGTGGCCGACCTGCGTCGCTTTCGGTCGGACCACAGCCTGGGAGATTCGACGCTGCGCGAGCTGATCGAGGATGGCCGTTCGTGAGTCGGCTCGTACTCGACTGTTCGGTAGCCATGGCCTGGTGCTTCGAGGACGAGTGCGATCGGTACTCGGACAACGTGCTGACCGAGCTGGCGCGGTCGGAAGCGATCGTTCCCGGCGTGTGGCCTCTGGAGGTCGCCAACGTCCTGTTGGTCGCCGAACGCCGAAAGCGACTGGAGGAGTCCGACTCGAATCGCTTCCTCTCGCTCCTGGGAGAGCTTCCCATTCGAGTGGAGGCGATGACGTATGATCGGACCCTGGATCGCTTACTGGCACTGGGTCGCCGCGCGGGCCTTTCTTCCTGCGACGCCGCCTACCTGGATCTTGCCCTGAGATCCGGCCTGCCGCTCGCCACCCGGGATCGCCGGCTGCGACGGGCCTGCAAGAAGCTGGGTCACACGCTCTTCAAGTGATCCCGGATCTGTAGCGCCGCGGCCGCTCCCTCCCCCGCCGCCGACGCAACCTGCTTGGTGCTCCCGGCACGCACGTCACCGGCTGCGAACACGCCGGGCACGCTGCTCTCCAGAGTGCCCGGGTCGCGGCGTTCGAACCCCGGCGGCCTGTCTCCATGATGGACCAGCGGGTGGCCGGTCACGATGAACCGCTGCTCGTCCAGGCGTACGCCGGACCCGTCCAGGTAGCCTGTGTTGGGGTCCAGGCCGACGAAGATGAACGCGCCGGGCAGCGACAGATCCTCCACCGCGCCACTCGCCGCGCCGCCCACGGCGCCGGCGGCCGGGTCGGATCCCGTGGCTGCGGTGGTATCACGGATGCTGATGGTGTGCAGCTTTGACTCGGCGCCGGCGAACGCCTGCACCTCGGTGTTGAAGCGAACGTCTATGTCCGGGTGCTCGAGCACCTTGTCGACAATCACCTGGCTGGCCATCAGCTCATCGCCGCGCACCAGTAGCGTGACGTGATCCGCGAACCGGGTGAGGAACAGGCTCTCCTCCGCCGCGCTGTTGCCCCCTCCCACTACCGCCACGGAGCGTCCTTTGTAGAACGGTCCGTCGCACGTGGCGCAGAAGTGCACCCCGGCGCCCAGGTAGTCCTCTTCCCCGGGCACCCCCAGCCTGCGGTAGCGGCTTCCCGTCGCCAGCAGCACGGACAGCGCGCTGTACTCGCTCCCGTCACCGGACTCGATGCAATGGTAGTTGTCGTGGCCGTGCAGGTTGTTCACATCCTGCGCCTGCAGGAACTCGACTCCGAACCGTTCAGCCTGGCGGCGGAGCCGGCCGGCCAGCTCCGCTCCCTCGATTCCGTCCGGGAATCCGGGCACGTTGTCCAGGTGCATGGTGGCGGCCGCCTGTCCGCCAATCGCGGCGCGCTCGATCACCAGGGTGTCTATCCCCTCCCGGGCCGTGTACAGCGCCGCCGTCAACCCGGCCGGACCACCCCCTACCACAACCAGGTCGTAGTGGCTTCGCTCGGCCGTGGTCTTCAGCCCCAGCTTGTCCGCCAGCTCAGCGTTGGACGGGTTGGTGAGCGTGCTGCCGTCTGCGAACCGAATCGTCGGGATGCGCCGTTTCCCCTGGTTCGTATCCATGACGAAGCGTTCGCCTTCCTGGTCCGCCTCGACGTCGATGAACTCGTAGGGAATCTGGTGCTCCCCCAGGAACTGCTTGCTCCGGTGGCAGTCTGGGCACCAGTAGGCGCCGTAGACGGTGATGTCGGGCCCGGTTGTCATGTCCAGCTTTCCTCAGTTCAGGTGCGTGGCATCTTTCTGCACGGATGCAGTCGACGGCGAGTCAGAGTGACCAGCTTGGCCCACCAGCGCGTTACGAAGACCGGCTGGGTTAACGCCAGGGAGGACGGTTCGGTTTCAGGCGCCTGGCTGATCCACCGTGAACATCAGGCGCGCGAACTTCCAGGATCCGTCGTCCTGGCGACGGAAGATATCCAGGAACTTCCCCCCCTGGTGGATGGCCCCGCCGCCGGCCTTGGGTGTCAGCCTCTGCGACCAGGGACCGACTGCCCACGCCCACCCCCCTGTGATCTCGACCTCGTCAAACGTGAAGTCCAGCTCGTTGCGGTAGAGATCGAAGAAGTCCTCCTTGAGCCACGCCCGGAGCGCTTCCTTGCCGCGGACCGGTGGAATGTCCGGAGGGAAGAACGCCGCATCGTCGGTGAAGGTATCGAGCAGGCCTTCCAGATTATCCTCGAGACAGGTGGTTATGTACTCCTGGCGCGCCTTTTCCAGCGCTGCCAGGTCCGGCTGTGGAATGGACATCGCGCGTCCTCCTGCATCAGTGCGACCGACCTGAGACGGGGGGTCTCAGCACAGTCTTGCGGCAAACCCTCTGAGCCAGCAAGGTACGCCTCCATAGAGGTGAGCTTCTCGTTCTGACAACCACCATCAACCGCCGTGGCGGAGAATCCCATATGTCCGAAATCACCGTACCGACCGACGAAGTGTTCCCGGTTCTCGAGAGCAACATCCTGGTCGACGGCTTTCACATCGTCATCGACCTGGAGAAGTCCCACGGGACCGTCATAGTGGATGCGCTGACGGGGAAAGAGTACCTGGACTGCTATTCGTATTTCGCCACTCTCCCCATCGGGCACAATCATCCCAAGATGGAAGAGCGGGGATTTCAGGCCTCGCTGATGCGGGCAGCGCTGGCCAACCCGGCCAACAGCGATATGTACTCGAAGGAATTCGCCGGCTTCGTGAAAACGTTCCGGCGGATAGCCGTTCCCGACGAGTTCACGCACCTGTTCTTCATCGCCGGCGGCGCGCTGGCCGTCGAGAACGCGATGAAGGTGGCGTTTGACTGGAAGGCGCAGAAGAACCGGGCGGCCGGGATCGTCGGCGGCGCCGACAAGATCCTCCATTTCAAGGAGGCGTTTCACGGGCGCAGCGGCTACACGCTGTCCGTCACGAATACCGAGGACACCAAGATCCGGGACTTCCCTAAGTTCGATTGGCCCCGCGTGTCGAACCCCAAGGTCCACTTCCCTGTCGACACCGAGCGGGCGGCGGCGGCGGAAGCCGAGGCTTGCCGGGAAATCGAGGCCGCGTTCGCGGCTGACCCGCATGGGATCGCCGCCATTCTCATCGAGCCTATCCAGGGAGAGGGAGGTGACAGCCATTTCCGTCCGGAGTTCCTGGAGAAGCTGCGTGAGTATGCCGATCGACTGGACGCTCTTCTGATCTTCGACGAGGTGCAGACGGGCCTGGGCGCGACGGGCACCATGTGGGCCTTCCAGGGACTGGGGGTCACTCCGGACATCGTGGCCTTCGGAAAGAAGACCCAGGTCTGCGGGATCATGAGCACCGGACGCGTCGATGAAATCGAGACCAACGTGTTCCGCGTCTCGTCGCGTATCAACTCGACCTGGGGCGGAAACCTCGTCGACATGGTCCGCTGCGCCCGCTACCTGCAGATCATCCAGGAAGACGGCCTGATCGAAAACGCAGCCCGCGTCGGACAGCGACTCAAGGAGGGCCTGCTGCAGCTGCAGGCAGACTTCGAGGTCATTAGCAACGTCCGCGGCAGCGGTCTGTTCCTGGCGTTCGACATGCCTCACGGAGAGTCCCGCAACAGCCTGCGCACGAAGTGCTGGGAAGCCGGCCTGGCCACGCTGACATGCGGACCGCGGTCGCTGCGGTTCCGGCCACCGCTCACGTTCAGTGAGTCGGATGCCGACACGGCCGTGGAGATTCTGAGGAGGGTGCTCGGCTAGAGCGCACTCCGGGCCCGAAAGCTGCTTGGCTGGCGTCCGGAAAGGCGGACGCCTCGGCCGGCAGGTCACCCGGGCGGCTAGATCCGGCGTTCCAGCCCGGTGCGGTCCAGAATCGTGGCGGAGATCTCCTCGATCGAGCTCTGCGTGGTGTCCAGATACGGGACGTTGTACTTCTCGTAGAGCCGATGGGCCTCGGCGATCTCGTACTCCACCTGTTGCAGAGACGCGTAGCGGCTGTCGGGCAACCGCTCCTGCCGGATCTGGGCTAGCCGGTCAGCCGAGATGGTCAGCGCGAACAGCTTGTCCGAGTAGTCGAGGAGCGACTCGGGGATCCTGTCCCGGCGGAAGTCGTCCTCGTTCAGCGGCGAGTTGGCCGAATAAATGCCGTACTGCAGCGCCAGGTAGAGGCAGGTAGGCGTCTTCCCTGTCCGGGAGACGCCGATCAGTATCAGGTCCGCCCGGTCAAACTCCCACATCTTCACGCCGTCGTCGTGGCCGAGCGCGAAGTTCGTCGCGTCGATCCTTCGATTGTAGGTCGCCACGTCGGACATGCCGTGCGCCCTGCCCATGGCGTGCGCCGACTGCATCCCCAGCTCCGCTTCCAGCGGACCCAGGAAGGTCTCCAGGAAATCGATCAGTAGGCCGTCGCTCGTGCGAATGATCTCGCGAACGGGGTCGCCCACCAGAGTAGCGAAGACGATGGGCCGGATCCCGTCTGCCGCTGCGGCCCGGTTGATCACCTCCACGGCGTCGTTCGCCTTCTCGGGAGTCGAGACGAACGGAAGCGTCACCTGGCGGAACTCGACCCGTTCCCGAAACTGGCTCATCAGGCTGCGGCCCAGGTGCTCGGCGGTCACACCGGTATCATCGGAAACGCAGAAGACAGTGCGCTGCGGCACGGCTAGCTTCCCGTGCTCCCCAGACCGCCTACCCGGTCCGTGCTCACACTCACCGCGCCCTCGTCCCACTCCAGCACCTCGTAGCGGTTGAGCACCAACTGGGCGATCCGCTCGCCATGCGATACTCGCTGCGGCCTGGAAGAGGTGTTCTGGATGAGGATGAACCACTCGTCGGGATAGTCGGCGTCGACCGTTCCCGGCGCGTTGGGCACCTGGAGACCTTTCTTCCAGGCGATGGAAGAGCGGACTCGAATCTGACCCTCGTAGCCCTCGGGAAGCCGGGCCCGGAAGCCCGTGGGAACCAGGGCGCGGTCGCCAGGCTGGAGTTCCACGAACGAGCGGTCGGTACCGCCGGCAGCGATGGGCCGCTCATCGACGATTCTATCCAGTTCCTGCCGGTAGTCCAGGTGCGCGCGCAGATCGTAGCCGGCAGAGTGCTCGGTGGATCGACTGGGAGGGTGGATATCGGGCGCGAGCGCCTCGAAGACGATCACTGCGGCTCCGTCCGGCTTCTCCAGACCGCCGTGTGGCATTCCCCGCACGTGGAGATCAGCTCACCATAGACTTCGCCACGCCGGGCCAAGTCCTTTGTTCGCGCGGCCCTGTCCCCCAGATCGTGCAGACGCTCGGCGATGGGAACCAGGTCGTACGCGATGACCGACGGCAGCTCCTGTGCTCCCAGCGGATCGTCGGACAGAGCCTCGGCACCAGCCGTCCAGGCGTTCTCGGAGGGTGTGATCAGACCGGCCCACAACTGATTCGCTGCCCACAGGTGGCGGTCCATGTGCCCGACTATGCTGCGGCTGGGCTCGGTCTTCCGGGGTGCGTACGGCTCTGGACCGACGGCCTTTGCCTGGTGACAACCGGCACAGGTCACTCCCATCTGGCCCAGGCCGGCGGCGACACCGGGGACGTCTGCGGCCGCCAGTATCATCCCGGCGAGCCGTCTTATCTCCCCGGCATAGTCCGGCGCCCCGGCCTGCAGCTCCCCGCTCAACGCGTTGGACTCTAGCCAGCCGGCGGGTTCCGCAACCTGATCCATGTCGCCGACGATTACCGCGTGGCGAATCTCCTCCGCCCGGTCGAAGTGGGCCCACATATCGTCGGCTTCCTGCGGCGTCTTCGCGTGTGCCGACGGCCGCTCCGCACAGCCGGCCAGAACGCCGACGCCAAGCGCCACCACGAGCACTATCGACTTCGGTTGCGTAACCATGCTAGTGAGAACTCCCGATTCTCGAATCAACCGAGGGATGTCCGTATTCCCGGCGCTCGATGACCCGTCGCACGAGCCGCGGCGCCTGGTTCCCGGACGCACGTGACAGTCAATCTACTATCTGGGAAGCGGTCGGGCCTCAGTCGAGGCCGGAAGCGGGCGCCGTCGAGCGGATCCGGATGGGAGAGTGCCTGCCGGGGGCGAAGAAGCCCCCGGACAGCGCTACTTCTTCTTCCGGCGATCGTGGAGCTGCTTGCGCTTCTTGCGGCCGATCTTACGGCGGCCGGACTTCTTCAGCTTTGGACGCTTGCGTGCCATGTTCCTCGACGTTCTGCCTGTGTTATTGCCCCGTCATTCGGGGCGGAAAGGGTATCACATTCCGCCTGGAAAAGCCACCAGACGAGGCGAAACGCGAAGGGCGTGCCGGCCGCTCGTGACGACCGACACGCTTGGCCGCGTGTTTCTGCTACCAGCCTCCTGTATCTGTCACGCGCGCTACGGTTTCGAGACGTCGATGTTCCACATGTAGTCGTGATGCGTGCCACAAATCTCGCTGAACTCGGTAGCGGCGTCACCCACCTCGGCCTCGAGATCCTGATTGATCTGCCCCCAGGCCGCCATCACGGACTTGGCGTCGGCTCCGTCAATGACGAACAGGCGACGGAAGGGCCCGCCCATTACGTGCGAGTGAAAAGCCCAGGAGTTGATGTTGCCCGCTTCCACGTGCCGATTGAGGATAGGGGCAAACGCCTCCTGGACGATCGCGTCGGCATCGGTCTCCTTGGCCACGTTGCAGTAGTAGTACTGGGAGATCCCTATCTCCGGCCGCTCCGCCGTCATATCGGGATTGGAGGAGGCAACCCGGGACCAGATGTAATCGTCGTGCGAGGTGCAGATGGAATTGAACTCGCCGGCCGCTTCCGCGTGGTTGGTTTGCAGGTCTTCGATGATCGCATCACGCGTGTCCAGCATGGTGTTCATGTCCGGGGCGACCATGTACCCAAGGCGCCGATAGCGATCGCCGATTTGGTGTGAAAGCCACCCGTACGAGAGCAGGTGCCCCGCCGCCAGGTGCTTGTCGTATACACCGGCGATAGTGCTCTCGAACAACTCGTCGGCGCGGCTCTCGGTGGCCTGGTTGCACTCGTAGTATGC
This sequence comes from Gemmatimonadota bacterium, assembly GCA_039587395.1. Lineage (GTDB taxonomy): Bacteria > Gemmatimonadota > Gemmatimonadetes > Palauibacterales > Palauibacteraceae > JBDHIQ01. The sequence continues at coordinate 103 of JBDHIQ010000158.1, read as the reverse complement.
GCCGAAGATGACGGCGTCCGCCGCGTCCTGGGCGGACGCGACGCCTGCTAAGAGCAGTGCGGCAGTACCCAGTGTGATGGAAATGCGTGCCTTCATGAATCCC
>JBDHIQ010000157.1:0-8075 GCA_039587395.1 Gemmatimonadota bacterium | reverse complement strand
ATCTGGAAGGCTTCAGCGTTCATGCGGGGTCTCGCTCACGGGTTCTTGGAATTGCCGGCGCTCGGAGTCATGGCAGCGGGCGCAGGGCCGTCACTCTCGCACCCAGACTAGGAACGAACCGGCCGGGACCGCCACTTCCTGTGCTCCACCGGTCAGGCTGGAGAACTCGCCCTCTACGCCGTCCAGGTCCACCGCATCCACTCCACCCACCTGCCGCCACGTCCCATCCGCCAGCTCGAAGTGGAAGGTCCCCTCGCGGTCTCCGCTGTTCGCCAGAACCAGCACCTTCTCGCCGACCACGTATCCCAGCAGCGTGGACTCGTCGGGTGTGATCCACCGGTAGTGCCCGTCCGGCACCTCGGCAACCCGGAACACTTCGCCATGCTCCGACATGCGCAGCGCCAGGAGTCCGCGCCAGTAGTCGCGCATGGCCGCGTGGTCGGAGCCGGAGGCGAGGCGGTCCCACAGAAAACGGTTCGGTGCGCGGAGGTTGTACGTATCGTCACGGCCTTTGAAGCGGATGGGACCGCCAGCCACTTGCATTTCGACCTCCTCGTGGGGTGCCAACCCCTTCGAGCGCAGCATCTCGGTTCCGCCGTGGATCACGACCGGCCCCGCGGAGGTGAGGAGGAGCCCGGCCGCGATGCGTACGGGCGCCAGTTCCACCCCCTCGAGCCCGTTGTTATCGTCCCCCAGCGCGTAGCGGTCGGCCAGCGTCCAATTGTCGTGGATGTCCAGGTACGAGATCCCATCGGTGGACAGCGGCTCCTCCTCGTAGTGATTGGGGAGCGCCCGCATGACGGCCTTGCGCGCCGTCCCGTCGCCGCCTGCCCAGCCGCGTTCGTCCACGTTGAACGGGCTGCCCTTGAAGGCGTTGCGGGCGTCGTCCTGGAAGAAGGTGATCGGCGCGTCGGCTTTGTACCACGCCCAGTCCGGGTTTGCGCGCACGTCGGGGTCCGTGGGCGGGATCCACGCTTCACCATAGACAATAAGGTCGTCCGGTAGCTCCTGCTTCACCCTGCGGAGCGTCTGCTCGTCCAGCTGGCCCGCCAGGTCGATGCGAAACCCGTCCACCCCCAACTCTTCCACCCAGTGTCGGAGCTGGTCCACGATCCAGCGTTGCACCATGGGTCGTTCTTCCGACTTGATCTCGTTTCCGAACGGACCGATGTGCCCCAGTTCCTGGTCGGTTCGGTAGTGGTATGGCAGGTCCAGCACGTTGAAGTTCAGGAGCAGGTGCCGCAGGTCCATGTTCTCGCCGGTATGGTTGGGCACCACGTCGATGATCACCGATATCCCTCGTTCGTGGAATGCACGCACCAGATCGCGGAACTGCTCGCGCTCCGTCCCGGGTTCCGCGTCTCGCGAACGGAAGCGATTCTCCACCGCGAACGCGTGCGTGGTCCGGTACCCCCACTGGTAGTTCTCGCGATCGATCCCCATCTCCCGTGCGAACGGGTCGTCGGCGAGCGCTTCCCGCCATTCCGCGTCGGGATAGTGCAGGTACTCCTGGACCGGCATGAGGTGAACCACGTTCACGCCCAGGTCCACCAGGTAATCGAAGCCGATCGCCTGGCCGTGCGCATTCACCAGGCCCGGGCGGACCATGGCCGGAAGCGTGCCGGTCTCCTCGTCAGCTACCGGGAGAAGGTCCGTGAAATCCTGCACGTGGACCTCGTAGGCCACCACGTCCGCCATGGCCGGCCGGCCGCCGGCTACCGGTGGAGGGGGAGATCCGTCGCGCCACACCCGTGACTTTCCATGCGCCTCGTCGTTAACCAGGGCGTAGGGGTCCGAGATATGGACCGGGTGGGTGTCGTAGAACCAGTTACCGGGATCCGACGGTCCGTGGACCGTGAAGTCGTACCAGGTGCCGTGGAGGTCGCCGGATTCCACAGCCTCCCACACTCCATCCTCGTCGCGCACCATCTCGACAACCCGCAGGACCGCTTCCGGCGCATCATCCTTCCCGCGATACAGGTGGAGCCGGACGGCATCCGCGCGAGGCGAGAAGACCCGAAAGGCGGTCTCCGATCCACCGTCGGAGACGCGCGCGCCCAGCGGCGTGGGCGAGTAGAGATTGCGGAAGATGGGATCGCGTCGGACCAGTGCCCGGAGCTCCAGCCCCGGGATCTCCAGGTAGTGGACGCGCAGGGGGTCCAGCGGCTCAGCCGGCACAACCAGCGATTCGGACGCCGTGTTGGGCAGCACGCGGGCGATCGGGATCTCCCGCCCCTGCCCGTCGGTCAGGCGGTAGGCTGAGGGTCCGGCTGGCCTGTCGGCACCCGTCAGCGTAAGCCGGATTGCTGTCGAGCCGTGAATCTCGGCGCGCAAGCGTGTCTCCAGGTCTCCCTCCTTCCCAGGCTCCGTATCCGTCTCAGCGGCAGCTCCGGGCTCGGCGACTGGGCCATCATCGGACGTGTCAGTATCGCAGCCCGCCAGCGAGCCGGCTACGAGCGCGATTCCGAGGGCGATTGCCGGCGCTGCGCCTCGAAGACAGAGCATGTCCGCCTCACTCCCTTCCTGTGAATGCGTGCATCGACGGGAGCGCGACCCCGTCGAAATCGAACAGCGCGGCATTCTCCCAGGCCGAGGGGACGCCCTCCAGGGCCAGCCACTCGGGAGACCAGTAGTAGATCCCCTTCCCGCGACCGCCCGGCACCCCGTGCACGGCCTCGCGAACGGCGCGCAGGAATTCGGTTTGGCCCAGGAGCGTCGCTGGGTATCCCTCGTGAAGATCCGCCTCGCTGCCGAAGATGTTGCCGGTGTCATCCTTCCAGTCGAACGTCCAGGGATACGCCGTCTCCACGATGTAGACGTCCTTCCCGTAGCGTTGGACCAGATCCGCAAGGTTGAGCCGCAGCTCGCTCAGGGTCCCGTGCCACTTCGGGTAGAAGGAGAGGCCGATGACGTCGAACTCGAGGCCGCGTTCCACGAGGTTGTCAAAGAACCGTCGGCACAGCTCGTTCTTCGCGCCGTTGTCGAAGTGGATCATGATGACGGGAGGCCGGTCGCCCGCCCCGTCCAGGACACCCCGCCGCCCCGCATCCAGCAGCGCGACGAGGCGATCCCACTGCTCCGGCGTGTCAAACTCTCCGTCCACGCGACCGTCCGGCCACAGCATTCCGGTCCGGATCTCGTTCCCCACCTGGACCATGTTCGGAGTGGTGCCCTCGGACCTGAGGGTCTCAATGACGCGCCGCGAATACTGGTAGACGCTGTCCACCAGCGCCTCGAAGTCCAACTCGTCCCACGCGGCCGGCTTAATCTGCTTCTGCGGATCCGCCCACCAGTCCGAGTAGTGGATGTCGAGGAGAAAGTGCATGCCGGCGGCCTGGGCTCGGCCGGCCATCCCTACCACCTGGTCCAGCGTGTTGTAAGGGCCCTCCGGCGTGTGCCAGAGCTTCAACCGGATCGAGTGGAAGCCGTGGTCCTTGAGCAGCTGGAAGAGATCTTTCTCCCCGCCGGCATCCCGGTACGACCCGCCGTGATCTTCAATCTCGGGCAGGAAGGAGATGTCTCCGCCCACCAGGAAGTCCGGCGTGTCCGCTTCCGGAGTGTCCGGGGGTGAGTCGGGCGAGCAGGCGGACATGGCAGCGGCGAGCAGCAAAGCCGTCCAGGACACAGTTCGCAGGTGCCTCCTCACGCCAGCCACCCTACCGTTCCTCGCCCAGGAGGAGGAGCCCCGAGTCCGTGACCAGCGTGACGCGGCCTTCCGTCACCCTAGCCGTACGACCCGAGTAGGCGTCCGTCAGCAACGTGCCATCGGGGAACACGTCGAAGACGGGCACGGTCTGACGACCCGGTTCGAGGCCCATGGCCACCAGTACCCGATCCGACAGGTCACCCGTCTCGAGCGTTCGGTTGAAGATGTACGGATCGGCCTGCAGCTGGCGGTGCTCGCCGACTCCCACCGCCGGGTGGGCCTTTCGGAATCGGCCCAGCTTCCGCCAGTGCTCCAGGACCTCCGCGGCGAGACCGCCCTCGTCGAGATCCTCCCAGTTCATGAAGGAGCGCAGGTTGGCATCGCCCTCCGCGCCCTCTACCCACAGGGGCCGGGCAGACTCATCGCCGTAGTAGACCTGGGCGCCGCCCGGTGCGAGGAGGAGGCGCGTCCCTGTCGCCAGCGGCTCTGCACGATCCCGATCGTATGGCGATCCGTCGTCGTGCGAGCTGACATAGCTCACGACCGCGAGGCCGTCGAGCTCACCTCCCCGGAGCGTGGACGAGTAGCGGGTGAACAGGTCACCGAGGGACTCGTCCGTCCGACTCCGCAAGCCAAAGTTGATGAGGGCGTCGTACCCGTAGTTGAAGAAGTCCACGGTCAAATCCCCGAAATCGAACTCACGCCCGTTGTCGAGGAAGTAATTGTAGACCTCACCCATCATGAAGAACGGGAGGTTGTCCAGGACCTGGTCCGGGTGGGCTGCCTTCCAATCCGCGAAGGCGAGAGCCGCTTCGTGCTTGAGCTCGGCGCTGACCCCCTCCTCGAAGTGCTTGGAAGTGTCCACCCGGTAGCCGTCGAATCCGAGCTCGCGCACCCAATCGGTGAGCCACTTCATGACGTAGTAGCGGGGTGCGCGCGGGTACCCGGTGCGCGCGAAGAAGACATCCAGCTCGGCAAGCTCCTTCTCCAGGCGGCCCTCCCGCTCCCATTTCGCGAGCAGTGGCTCGGGAAGCTCCACGGGCTCATCGCGTTCCGTCAGGATGTCCGGGAGGTTCGCGACCAGCGTGCACCAGATGGTGCTCGCGTAGTCCCGGAACTGGCAGCGGGGGCTCGTGCGGACCCAGTCGTCGGGCCACACAGGGTCCAGCGGCGTCACGGGGCCAGTGTGATTGATGACGGCGTCCATGAGGACGCGAATCCCTCTCCGGTGGGCCGCTTCCACGAGGGCACGCAGGTCTTCATAGGAACCCAGCGCGGGATCGACCGCCGTCCAGTCGCGGGTCCAGTAGCCGTGGAACCCGTAGGTCTTGCCGGTTCCCTCGTCGACGCTGCCGCGGATCTGCTCCACGAACGGGGTCAACCAGATGGCGTGCACGCCCAGCGAGTCGAAGTAGCCTTCCTCCAGCTTCTGGAGCACACCGGCCAGGTCGCCGCCCTGGAAGCTTCGCAGCACGGCTCCGTCCTGCGCCCGGCCCAGGGCGAGGTCGTTGGACGGATCCCCGTTGTAGAATCGGTCGGTCAACAGGAAGTAGATCGTCGCGCTGTTCCAGAACAGCGCGGGGGAGCTTCGGAAACGGGGCTCCGGGTACTGCACGCTGCCAGGAGCGAGATGGCTCCCAGGCCAAGATGCGCGGCCCTGCGCGCTCCGGTCCTCACGAGACCGCCGCCGCTACATCGTCGCGATCCTCTACGCGGAGCGTCAACAGGGCGGCTACGACCAGCGAAATGCCGCCGATGAGCAGCGCGTAGATGGCCTCGCCGCCGAAGAAGCGGCCGACGAAGAAGCCCAGGATGGCCGCCGCTACGATCTGCGGGATCACGATGAAGAAGTTAAACACGCCCATGTAGTATCCCATCTTGGAGGGCGGGAGCGATCCGGTCAGAATGGCATAGGGCATGGAGAGAATGCTCGCCCAGGCGATCCCCACTCCCACCATGGAGCCCAGCAGCATGCCGGGTTCCGAGATGACGAAGATGGAGAGGAACCCCGCCGCCCCGCAGACCAGGCAGATGGCGTGGGCGATCTTTCGGCTGGTCCGCTTTGCCAGCACCGGGATGGCGAAGGCCACCAGGGCGGCGACGCCGTTGTAAGCGGCAAACGCAACACCCACCCAGTTGGCACCTTCGTTGTAGAGCGCCGACGTGGTGTCGCTGGTGCCATAGATATGGCTGGTTACGGCGGCGGTCGTGTAGATCCACATGGCGAACAGCGCGAACCACGAGAAGAACTGCACCCAAGCCAGCTGCTTCATCGTGTGGGGCATGTCCTGGAAGTCGTTCAGGATGGTGACGAAGCCGTTGTCGTACCGCCCGCTCTTCTGCATGAGTCCGCTGGCCATCAGCAACACGCCGACGACACCCATCCCGGCCGACAGGACCATGACCTGGTAGAGCGCCTCGCGAACCAACCAGAAGCTGAACAGCGCGCCCACGGCCAGGAGGATCCAGCCCAGGCGGGTCTGCCGGTCGCCGTTGGCCGCGTATTCCTCGGCCGTCCGCATATCTCTGGCGAAGCCCTCGCGCTCCTGGTTTTCCTCGAACGAGGCCATTTCTTCAGGTGAGTACTCCTTTGAGCGGATGACCGTCCACAGCACGGCGACGAAGAACACCGCAGCGCCGGCATAGAACGAAAGGCGTACCGAGTCGGGGATCACGCCCTCGGGCGCCTCGTTGCTCACCCCCAGCAGGCTTGTGAGGAGCCACGGCAGCATGGACGCGATCACCGCGCCGGTGCCAATGAAGAAGCTCTGCATGGCGAACCCGGTGGTGCGTTGCTCCGACGGGAGATTGTCGCCTACAAAGGCGCGGAAGGGCTCCATGGAGATGTTGATGGAGGCATCCATGATCCACAGCATACCGGCCGCCACCCACAGCGTAGGCGAGTTCGGCATGGCAATCAGAGCCAGCGAAGCCAGGATGGCCCCGCCGAGGAAATACGGACGGCGCCGGCCCAGCCGGTTCCAGGTGCGGTCACTGAAGTAGCCGACTATCGGCTGGACCAGTTCTCTACGCTGGCGCCCAGCGTCTCGAAGATCCGGCTCACGTTGGCGTTCTGCAGCGCGAAGCCGAACTGAATGCCCAGGAAGCCGAAGCTCATGTTCCAGATTTCCCAGAACGACAGGCGTGGCTTGGGCCGGATGGCGGGTGCGGTGTCGGTGCGTGATTCCATGTTGAACCCGGGCTTTGCTAGTGAATTATCCGTATGCTGCGCAATCGGTTTGGCTTCACCGGCTCGATTTCCGAGCTTGCTGGAGTACCCCTGCCAGTTTCTCAATCTCGGGATCGGTGAAGACCTCGTCGAGGAGCTTCTGCATGGGACGCTGCCAGTTGGGACGAACCGAGGATCGCGTCCCGGGGAGGTTGACCCCTTCCTCCTCGAGCCACAGGTCTTCCAGCCACGGCACCACCAGCGGGCTGTCCGAGCGCCCCAGCCACTCCAGCACTGCCTCCAGGAAGGCTCCTGGCTGGTCCACGCTGCAGTCCAACCGCTCAGCGAGCCGCCGGGTGGCAACCGACCGCTCCTCCCGGACTTTGTTGACCGCGTCCTTCTCCACGAGATGGCACCTGACCCGCTCGTCAATGTCCGCACCCGACAGCCAGCCCGCGAACGTGGGAGTGTCATGCGTGCCGATCAGAGCCATGTCTGTAGCGCCGGGGGCGACGATGTCCGCGGCGGTGGGCGGTCTGGCCTTTGCGGTGGCCGGCCCGGCGGCGGAGGGCCCGGTGACGGCAACCACGGGAGTCGCGGAGGGGAGGGGCTCGACGCCTCGAACTGGGCCAGGTACATGCCCCAGATCCGGCGGCGTGGCAGCGCTTTGTCAATCTCCGGAGGAACGGTCCCCAGGTTCTCGCCAACCACCTCACAACGATTCCTGTCGGACTCGAGCGTCAGGATGGCAAACAGCTCCTCGGCCGGATACGACACGTACGTCCCCTCGTGCAATCCGAAGCCGTGCGGAATCCAGTAGAGACGCGTCCAGGCCATGATGTGGTCCACCCGCAGCACTCCGGCTAGCGACGCCTGGAGACCGATGGCCGCCGCCAGGTATTGATGCCCTTCCCGGCGTGATGCGCCGGGAAGCACCGGAGCGAAGCCCCAGTCCTGACCAGTGGGAAAGCCCTTGTCGGGCGGTGCGCCCACGGACATCCCGTCGCCGAACAACTCCTGCCGGGACCATGGGTCGTAGCCGTCGGGGTGGCCACCGACCGCCAGGTCCAACCCCAGGCGAATCCCGTCCTGATTCAGGCGGTGTCGCAGGTCATGCAATTGCTGCCGGACCAGCGCCTGGGCCACCAGGTGGAACCGCTCCTCGTCCGTATCGACGTGGCCTGGCTCCAGCGTTCCGGCCCTGGCCCCTGACGGCCAGTCCCGCCAGTTCCGGCCCAACCGGGCCTGTGCGCCGCGGAA
>JBDHIQ010000301.1:0-2084 GCA_039587395.1 Gemmatimonadota bacterium | reverse complement strand
AGCGGCAGACAATCCCACGTTCTCTCTGCCGGATGGAAGCCCGCCCACTGCAGCGGATCTCGCGGCGCTGGGCGACATCTGGCAGGCCGTGCAGGATGTTCTCGAGTTCACGGCAGACCTGCTGCAGCCGCTGGCGGAGCTGTTCGGCGTGGACGTGGAGATCTAGCGGGAGCAGACCGACCGGGAGCTACCGGGCCGGGCGACCGGGCACCGAAGACCCTTCCGGCGGCTGTCCGCCGGTGGTCAGCCGGCGATGTCCCGGAGCGCCCGCCGCACCAGCACGGGCACCATCGCACGGCGCCATTCCGGCTGGACCGTGATGTTGTCGAGCGGGTGACACTGCCGGTACGCCTGTTCGGCCACGAAGTCGATGACCTCCGGCGTCAGCGTCTCTCCAATCACGGCCTCCTGCGCGCGTGCCAATTGCCGTGGGTACGAACCCAGCGCCGAAGCGACCATCTTGAGGCTGGAGACGCGCTGATCCTCATCCAGTTCAGCGGCGACCGCCAGGTTGACCAGTGGAAAGTCGATCGATTCCCGCGCTCGCAGTTTCTCGAACGCCGTCCGCTGTGGCCGCTCGGGGAACGGTACGAAGATCGACACCAGTATCTCGTCGCGCTCCATCCTCCTGTTCCAGATTCCGTCCGATGTGAAGAACCCGCTGATCGGAATCGTTCGCGTCTCCCGTGGACCCGCTATCTCGAGCCGCGCAGCAAGGACCATGAGCATGGGCGGCGTATCCGCCGAATGGGCGGCCACGCAACGAGTTCCCCCCTTCACTACATGGCATGCGTCTCCATCCTTCTTCAGACAGAAGCCGAGCGATTTTCTCCAGAAGAGGGTCTGGTTGTAGTAGGTGCAGCGTGTGTCCAGGCAAACGTTCCCGCCAATCGTGCCCATTCGTCTGAGCTGCGGACCTGACACCAGGCCACATGCCTTGGCCAGCGCGGGGAAGCGCGCTCCCACATCCGGGTGGCCGGCGACGGATGCCAGCGATGCGCAGGCGCCGATGCGGATCCCGTCCGCCTGGACATCAATACCGTTCAACTCCGGGATGCGGCCGAGCAGCCGGTGCTTCATATTCGGCACCAGGTCGGTCCCGCCGGCAATCGGCATGGCGTCGGCGTGCTCGGAGAGCAGCGCCAGGGCATCCGTCAGCGTGGCCGGTCGGTGATACGTGTAAGGGTGTAGCCGCAGCATCCGCCAAACATACTAGACAGCGGGTTATCCTGCCCCGTCCGGCGCGGCCCACGCATCCAGCATTGTCTCCACGCTCCGGAGAGTCGTCTGTGGATCCATGAGGCGCAGATCAGCGGCCGCAACGGAGTCATTGAAGAACGCGGACAACTGCCCCGGGTGGACCGGAGCGAGACCCGGCGCTACGGTCTCCACAAGCCGCAGCAACGCCCGGATAGGACGTATGGGCACGTGGACCCGTCGCGCGGAAGCTCCCCCGTACAGCACGGCGTGTGCCCGGCTCAGGAACTCGCCGAGTGTCAGCACCTCCGGTCCGCCGAGCTCGTAGATCCGGTTCCCCAGGGTAGCGCTGCGGGCCAGGCGAAGCAGGACGTCGGCCACATCGTCCACGTGGACCGGCTGCATGCGGACTCCGCCGCCACCGGGTACCAGGATGGTGCTGCGGCGAAGCAGCGGCCGGAACCCGTCCAGAGCGGCGGAGCCAGGCCCCAGCACGATGGTTGGACGAACGATCGTCCACTCCAGGCCGCTTTCCTGCACGAGCTGCTCGGCCTGCTGCTTGGAAGCCGCGTAGGGGTACCCGTCCACGTCGTCGAACGTGGTGGCGATGGTGCTTACGTGAAGGAAGCGCGGCACGCCGCGCGACTTGCAGGCGCGGATGAGCGCTCGCGTACCCTCCACGTTGGCCTGGAAGTACTCGTTATCCCGGGCCTTTCCAGTCTGGGCAGCCAGGTGGACCACCGTCGTCTGTCCGTCCAGATCCGAGGCGTAGGAATCGGTGTCCTGCAAGTCACTGGCAAGGCGGTGAAACGCATCCGGAGCCAGGGGCTTGACCAGCCTCCGACCGATGAAGCCGTCAGCGCCGGTGATGAACAGTGAGTCGGTCA
>JBDHIQ010000156.1:0-5491 GCA_039587395.1 Gemmatimonadota bacterium | reverse complement strand
CAGCGGCTACACGGCAAAAGTCGCCGGGACCGAGGTCGGCGTAACGGATCCAGAGGCCACGTTCTCGCCCTGCTTCGGCGCCCCGTTCCTGGTCTGGCACCCGACCAAGTACGCGGAGATGCTCGCCGAGAAGATCCACGAGCAGGATGCCAACGTCTGGCTCGTCAACACGGGTTGGAGTGGCGGGGCGTATGGCACAGGGGCGCGGATAAGGCTCAAGTTCACGCGTGCCATGATCGATGCCATTCACACCGGAGCGCTGGCCGACGCGCCAACACAGTTGGATCCCGTGTTCGGCCTGGAGATGGTCACGCGCGTCCCCAACGTTCCTGATGAGGTGCTTGTGCCGCGCGACACGTGGGCGGACAAGGACGCCTACGACGGGACGGCACGCAAGCTGGCCGATCTGTTCAAGGAGAACTTCGAAAGATACGGGGAGCTGGCTGCAACCGGCGTGAAAGAGGCAGGTCCGCAATAGTCGCGGACCAACCGTGGCCATGATGTGATCCACCCGAGCGGAGGGGCGTTGATCCAGCTGATTTGCACCCGCACCTGAGGCACGTGCCGCAAGGCGGTCGCCTTGCTGGAAGACCGGGGTGTGGAGTTCGAGTATCGAGATTACAGGAAGCAACCGCTGTCGGAGGCCGAGCTGCGCGACCTGCTGCGTGTGCTCGATGTTCCGGCTAGCGAGCTTCTCCGCCCGCGCGACCGGGCGTTCAAGCGGCTCGGACTTACGGGCCGTGAAGACCAGGAAACCCTGATTGCCCACATGGCGGAGCACCCCACGCTCCTGCAGCGTCCCATCGGGGTGCTGGGCGAGCGGGCCGTGGTCGGGCGCCCGCCGAAGCGGCTCCTCGAGCTTGTAGACAGCTGAGCTGACCCGCCTGTCAGGCCCTACCCGATTCCGTCGTCCTTGTGTGGGGGAATCCGCCACACCGGATTCAGGGATTACCGATAGTCACGATCTGGACCCCATCCTAACTTAGCGGGCGCGGAGCGAACGGCTTCCACGTCGATTCGGGCCGCTAAATGCGCAGGGCATCGAGCCACACAGAGCTGGAGATAGAGCGATGACGACCGACAAGACGGCAGATCTCGCGGGACCGGGAATCAGCACCTACGAGGAGGTCGAGAAGATCCTCCCCATCGACTACCACCCGATCCTGTCCCCGAAGGACACGATGAAGGCACAGTACGCCGTGAAAGAGTACATTTAAAAGGGCCTCGCTCGCGAGCTCAACCTGATGCTAGTGCAGGTCCCGCTGATCGTAAGCGAGTCGAGTGGGGTCAACGACATGCTGGACCGGGATGACTCTCGGACCCCGGTGGAGTTTCCCGCCGGCCTGGGTCTGGACGAGCGCATCCGGGCCCAGGTGGTCCAGGCCGCCACCAAGTGGAAGAGGATGGCGCTCAAGCAGTTCGGGATGGAGGTCGGCGAGGGTCTGAACACGGACATGCGAGCGGTTCGCAAGGACTACTTTCTTGACCACGACCATAGCTCCTACGTGGACCAGTGGGACTGGGAGCGGGTGATCACTGAGGACCAGCGCAACCTGGCGTTTCTCACAGATGTGGTACAACGCATCTGGAAGGTGCTCAAAGGCGCCGAGATGCACGTCCAGGAGATGCTCCCACAGCTGCGCACCGACAAGTACCCGAACCTCCCGGATGAGCTGACGTTCATTCACGCCGAGGACATCCTCGAGATGTATCCGGACCTCCCACGAAAGCAGCGTGAGACCAGGATCATCCAGGAGTACCGGGCGGTCTTCATCTACGGCATCGGGTGGCCGCTCAAGGATGGGTATCCTCACGAGATGCGGGCAGCGGACTACGATGACTGGATCACGGACACTTCGGCGGAAACCGGACGGGGCACGCACGGGCTGAACGGGGACATCCTGGTCTGGAATCCCGTCACGGAGCGACGCCACGAGCTGACGTCCATGGGCATCCGCGTCACGAAGGAGGCCCTGGTCCAGCAGCTGGAGATGAGCGGCCTGGAGCATTACCTGGAGCTGCCGTACCACCAGGCCATCATGAACGACGAAATTCCGCTCAGCATAGGCGGTGGCATCGCGCAGTCACGCACGTACATGCTGCTGCTTCGCAAGGCGCACCTGGGAGAGGTCAGCGTGACGCACTGGCCGGACCAACTCAAGGACATCTGCAAGAAGAAGAACATCCACGTGCTCGAGTAGGGAACGACACACGGACACTCCCGGGGGCCTGGCCGGCCTCCGGGGATCCTTCACGGGAATACCGCTGCGCCTGAATGAGTAGACACTCTTCCGTTCGGCTTCTGGAACGTGGCCTGTGGCTGGTGGAAGCCAGCCTGGACGACCTGGACGTCCGCGGCGCGCTGATAGTTGGTAGGGATTCCTGCGCCATCTTCGACACCCTGGCACACCCGGACCACATGATGCCCGTGAACCGGCTGATCCGCGGGTCCTGGTTCACCGCCGTGTACAGTCACGGGGACTGGGATCACGTGTGGGGAACGGGCGGTCTGCTGCGGCCGCCAGATCAGATTCTGGCCCATCACGATTGCCACGAGTGTTTCGAGGTGAATCTCCCGCGGCAGTTGACGAACAAGCGCGTCGAAGATGACTGGTGGAACGCCGTCTCCCTGGTGCGGCCCACCCATACGTTCGGGACGGAGCACACGGTGGACCTGGGCGGACCGTGGCTGGATCTGCACCACCTCCCCGGCCACACGGCAGACTCCGTTGTGGGCTGGTTGCCGGAGTGGGGCACGCTGCTGGCCGGCGACGCGGTGGAAACACCGCTACCGCTCGTCAACGATGGCGCCCTGGTTACGCAGTGGATCGAAGGGCTGAAACACTGGTCGGCGGATTCACACGTGAGGGTGGTGGTTCCGGCGCACGGTCCGCTGGGCGGCCGCGAGATGATCGATAACAACATCGAGTATTTGGAAGGGCTACTGGAAGGTCGCGACCAGCCCCCGGCGAGTCCGCTGACCGAGTTCTACCAGAAGGCGCACCGGGCCAACCTCGAGCGGATCGCCGCCGCCAGGGACGCCAACTGAGAGGAATCCCGACCGACGGGCCGGGTCGCTACCTACACCGCGAAGTAGGGCCTGACCGCCGCGATCCCTACTCGATCCTCGCTTTCCACGGCCTCCAGAGGTCCCAACGTTTCGGCACGGGAACGCTGCTTGGGCCCCGGTCGTTCGCGCAGGATCCTGGGCAGGTGCACAAAGTCTGAGGGGCGCCCGAAATAGAAGCCCTGGACCATGGCGCCTCCGAGCTCTTTCAGGTGCTCCAGCTGAACCTCGTCCTCGATGCCCTCGACGATCACTTCCAGGTCGAGCATCTCCGCCAGCGTCAGGATCGTGCGCACGATGGCCACCGAGGCGGGATCGGCCCCGAGGGCGACGATGAAGGACTTGTCCACCTTCAATACATCCACGTCCAGGTCCTTCAGGTAACCGAGCGACGAGTAGCCGGTACCGAAATCGTCGATGGCCAGCTTGACGCCCAGAGCCTTCAGGCGCCGGACCTTCTGCATGTCTTTTCCTGCCGCGCTCTCGGTCAGTTCGAGTTGCAGATAGTCGGGATCGAAACCGCTTTCCAGCAGGATAGAGGACACGGCGTCTACGAAGTCCGGCTCCTCGCAGTGTCGGGCCGAGAGATTGACGCTGAGATGGAACGGCTTCAAGATCTCGCCGGATTCAACCAGCCTGGACATGTCTCGTAGCCCTCTTGCCAGGACCCAGCGGTCCAGCTCGGCGATCAAGGACGACTTCTCGGCCAGCGGAACGAAGTGAGAAGGGAGGAGGACCCCCAGCTCCGGGTGCTCCCACCGGACCAGCGCCTCGAACCCGACGACCCGCGTGCGGTCGATATCTACGATAGGCTGGTATTGCAGGTGTAGCTCGTCTTCTTTGATCGCTCGTTTGAGCTCGATCTCGAGATCCACCGCCGCCTCGGATTTAGCCTCGACCAGCTTGCGGCTGTACTGCTGGTACTGGAAGCCGCCGCTCCTCTTCGCCTCGTACATGGCCATGTCGGCCTGGCGAACAAGGTCCTCGGGGTCTTCCGTTTCCTCGTTGCTGATCGCGACGCCGGCGCTGGCCCCAACCTGGAACTCGCTGCCCGCTACGAAACACGGTTTTCTAATCAGGTTGACGATCCGCGCGGCGGTGTTGGTGGCTTCCGCTTCCGTCCGCATGCTCTCCAACAGCACGGCAAACTCGTCACCGCCAAGCCTGGCCACCGTGTCGCCCTGCCGAACCACAGTGCGGAGCCTGCTTGCGATCTCGCGCAGCAGCTCATCGCCAGCGGCGTGGCCCGCACGATCGTTGACCGGCTTGAAGCGATCCAGGTCAATGTAAATCATGGCGATCCGCCGCCCGGCCCGGCTGGCGCGAAGCAGGGCATGCTCGAGCCGGTCCGTGAACAGTGCCCGGTTGGGAAGGCCGGTCAGGTAGTCGTGAAGTGCACGGTTCTCCAGTTCTCGTTCCAGGTTCTTGCGGTCCGTGATGTCCTTGACGATGGCGTACAGGCCGATTCCCTGCTCGCGCACGACGATCGGCACGCACGTGAGCTCCACTTCCGCGGTTCGCCGATCTTTCAGGTGTATCTTGGTCTCGATTGAGCGACTGGCTCCCCCCTGGGCCCTCGCCAGCAAAGATACCACGCGCGGTCGCTGCGTCGGCTTGAACAGCTCGTCGAATCGCTGGCCGTCCACTTGCTCGGGGGAGTATCCGGTCAACGAGCAAAACGCGCTATTTGCTTGCTGGATGCGACATTCCCCATCCAGACGGGCGATGGCGTGCGCGTGCGTCTCGAACAGCGAGCCTTCGCGGCTCCACAGAGATCTGCCAAAACGGCGGGCGAGCTGGAAGCGCCACGCGATGAGCAGTCCGAACAATGCTGCGACGAGGCTGAACAGCACCCATGGGCTATCCAATACGGCCAGCGGAGCCAGTAAAGACAGCGCTCCCTGGCCGATAGCCGGCCTGCGGCCGCCTTGCGCTGTAACCAAAAGAATGTCGCTCACGGTTCCGAGCTCTGTTGACTACGTGGCAGCCGATCTCGCCCCGAAGGGCCATCGGCGCGGCCCGTTACGGACCTTTCTCATCCCAGTCGAAATCACTTCTCTGGCAGGATCTGGACCGGGTTGGCCGATACAAAGCCTCTTCCCCCACGGAGTGATGCGCGGAATATTCAACCCCCCGGGGAACACCAACCTCCCCAACGAACCACGGCATCGGGAGTCGAAAATGCGTACTGCTCCACGAAACTGGCACTCGTTTCTCCTGGTCGCGCTGGTCGCAGCAACAGCTGCGGGGCCAGTCCACGGCCAGGGCTCGGATCCTGTCTCGACCGCGATCGCGAACCTGGAATGGCGTCCCATCGGACCGGCCAACATGGGCGGCCGGGTCTCCGCGATTGAAGGAATCCCCGGCGACCCGCTGGTCTTCTGGGTGGGAGGAGCCGACGGTGGTGTCTTCAAGACGGTGAAC
>JBDHIQ010000017.1:0-33998 GCA_039587395.1 Gemmatimonadota bacterium | reverse complement strand
GCGCAGCCACAGGTCTACCTGCTCCCACTCCGCCTCGGTATCCACGCCGATCTCATCCGCGGCATCGAGTACTTCCATGCGCCGGACGAGGACCGAGTCGAGCCGCGCTTTGTATCGCCGCATCTCGGCTTCCAGGTCATCGAGAGAATCCGGCGGGGTGACGGCCCGGCGATCCCGCAGGTTCCGGATGGCATCCAGATTGCGGTCGATTGCCGTGTCGTACATTTCGGCTTCGCGCGACAAGAACGCCCCGAGCTCCTCTGCGATCGAATCCGCTACCGGACCTTCCACGGCCAGCGACGGGATGAGCTCGATGAGCTCCTCCTCGAGAGCACTGATCCGGTCGACCTGCCGAACCGCCTGAATCCGGGCGAGCTCGATATCCGCCCCACCCGCCTCCCGGACCGCGGCGTCGAGCGCATAGATGGAGTCCACCAGAGCGCTCATGGACGCGAGCATGGCACGCGCTCGATCGACCGGGATCGTGTCGGCAGCCGCGGCGGCGCTGTCAGCCGATACAGCCAAACTGTCCGCGGAGAGGGAGTCCGCCGCGATCGTGTCGGTTGCAGCCTGGTCTTCTTGGGCCGCAACCGGGTTCGCCGCGTACAGGGCCAGAATGGCCAGGGCAACGACCAGCAGCAGGCGCGCAGTATGGAGCATGGGAGGACTCTCTTGCTTGAGCCTGATCTTCCTCATCTTCCGCAGGTCTGAGCCTATCGGAGACGCGACCTAGAGCGCCAGCCGGCCCCTCAGCCCGAACATCCAGATCGAGCCCTGGTCCGGATTCGTGGCCGGGTTGATGAGCAGCTGCAGATCTGGAGTAACCGCCAGTTGCTTCGCCAGTTGCCAGCGCCAGAACAGCTCGAACGTGTACTGGTCGCGCAGCCTCTCGCCCCAGGTGGTCTCGTTCGGCTGCCCCCAGTTGAATCCGAAGCCCAGGAGGTCGCGCCCCGGGATCCACTGGTAGCCCACGCCCGTGCTGATGGAGCCCTGGAGCAGGCTGCCCCCGTCCTTGGCGTAGCCGCCACGCAGGAACGGCATCCACTTGTCGGCCAGGAACCAGGTAGCCGAAGCGTTGAGACCCCAGCCGCTCGGATCCCCGGTCTCGGACTTCTCGTCGCTGTGCCAGAACGTGAGGTGGATGTTGTCGAAGTACGCCCGATCCTGGGCCGTCGTCCAGCCGACTTCCACGCTCTTGAAGTACTCGTTCACGCTGAAGAAGCGGTCGAACCCGGTGAAAGGTTTCGTCGGATCCGATGCGTTGTCCCCTAGGCTGGCGATCGCGTACACGTGGTCGGAGAGCCACGCACCGGCCGCAAGACCGAGCAATGCATCGTTGGGCAGTGCCATGGCCGCGGAGCCGGTACTGAACATGAAGTTCATGAAGTGGAGCCACGGGCTGGCCAGCGCGTAGACGTCCACGAAGTCGGTGGCATCCAGGAAACCCGCCAGAAGGATGAGCCGGCCTTTTCCGAGTGCCTGCCGCCAATAGAGGTTCGTGACCCGAAACCCCTGGTCGCTGAACGGCGGCTCGAACAGGCCCACGTAGCCCAGGCCGAACGACAGGCTCTTGGGGGAGACCTCCGTGTACCGATGCCGGTGCTCGAGCTTGTACACGAACGCCCCGGTGTTCCCCGACTCACGCCCCACCAGTTCCCAGGAGCCGAACAGCCGGAACATCCCGCTCGAGCCTTTGTCCTCCTCACCCTCGAGGCTGCTGCTCGCCGTCAGGTACACCGCGCTGTAGTCGAGGCCGAACCCGAACCCTGAACTCTCCTTCAGGCGTTCCTTGAACCCGAAGTACGGGTCGAGGAAACCGAAAGTGATCAGGGGCTCCCCGGGATCGGCATCAGTTTCGAGCTGGCTGTCCACCTGGTCCGGGCCTGCCAGGCTGGGCCTCGCCCGCACGGTGTCCTGGGCGGCCGCGGTCGAGTCGGCTTCCTGCCCGACGGCGCCGCCTGTAGCGGCCAGCACTCCCGCCCCAACGAGGATGAGAACGGGCCACTTCCGGCTCTGTATCGGTTCCATCACCGTGGGTTCCTCAGCGTGCAGCTCGGGCCGCCCGTTTGCCTCACGGCTGGCCGCGGAGCGCCTCGAGGCGCTGCATGGCAGGCCCGATCTCCGCTTCGAATGATGAAAGCGCCGCATCGATTCTTGCCTCGGCTCGATCGAACACCTCGAGCAGGGGCTGGTTCGGCGGCCCTTCGCTCGTTTCCATGACGTTGTGCAGGCTCACCAGGATGGAGAGCGGCTTTGTCGGCTCGCTGATGATCTGCACGAGCGTGGTTCCCGTGGCCACCATGCTCGAGATGAACTCGGAGGTGATGGCCTGGACGGCTTCGGCCTGGGCCCTGAGCTCATCGGACGCGCCCGGGGCCTCGGCCATGGCCGCGACCTCGGCGGCGATCTCCTGGGCCCGGATCACCGCTTGCACTCCCTCCTCTGCCTTGTCGTAGAGACGCATCCAGAACTCGGCCTTGGCGTCCGTCTCGGCCCGCGTGTAGGTCTCGTTCGGGTTAAGCTCCAATTCGAACGATTGAGTCTGTGAAACGCCATCCACGGTCAGCCGAACCTGGTACGTGCCCGGCCTGGCTATGGGCTTGATGAGCACCGGCGGCAGTCCCGGGACGCGGGAGACCGAAGGATAGCGCATGTCCCAGATGAACCGGTTGAGTCCCAGGCTCACCGAGGCGCCCGGGGTCCCGGTCACGAGATCCTGGTCGTATCCCCGGTTATCGAAGGTGCTGAAGCGCTGGGTCGGGATCTCGTCCCGGGTGAAGGTGCGGATCTCGCTGCCGTCCGCGTCCAGGATCGTGAGAGTAACCTCCCGGGCGTCCTCGCTGAGGAGGTAGTAGATGATGACCCCCAGGGGACGGGGGTCGCCGGCGTCCAGGAACTCGCGCTTCCTTTCGCCGTCGACCACTCCGCGCTCGTAGAACGTGTAGCCCGGCTCGGCGTTCCGCACGAAGTAATACTTCTTGTCCGACGGGGGTCCGCCGCCGTAGTCGATCCACCAATTGTACCCGAATCGCCTGTGAGTCTGTGGCTTGAAGAGATGCGCGGCCTTCTCGGCCTGCTCCGGCGCGTACTGCCGCAACGGGCCGATGTCATCCAGAATCCAGAATCCACGTCCGTGCGTGGCGATGACGACGTCGGCGTTCTTGAGCTCGATGTCGTGCACGGGCAGCGGAGGCATGTTGAGGTTCATCCTGCGCCACTCCTGCCCATCGTCGATCGACACATACACCCCGGTCTCGGTCCCGACGAACAGCAGGTCCTCCCTCTCCGTGTCCTCTCGGATCGTCCGGGTGACCTCGTCCTGAGGGAAGGCCGCGTCAATCCGGGTCCAGGTCTGGCCGTAGTCCTCCGTCTTGAGGAGGTAGGGCGAGTAATCATCGGCCTTCCGGTACCGGGTGATGGCCAGGTAGACCTTCGCCGGGTCATGCGGCGAGACCTCGATCTCGTAGACGGCCGCGAATTCCGGGAGTCCCGGAGGAGTGACCTCGGTCCAGTTCTCTCCTCCGTCCCGGGTCAGGTGCACCCGACCATCGTCTGATCCGGCCCACAGGACACCTTCCTCGTGGGGAGATTCCTCGAGCCGGTGAATCGTGGAGAAGATCTCCTGCCCGAAGTACTCCGGCAGCCAGGGCGACCCCGCCACTTCCATCTTGTCGGTGCGGTTGTGGGTCAGGTCCCCGCTGATGACCTCCCAGGTCATGCCCTCGTCCCTGGAGCGGAAGACTACATTCCCCGCGAAGTACAGCGTGCTTGGATCGTGGGGTGACACCAGGAACGGGGCCTGCCAGTTGAAACGATACTGGAACTCGGAGGCCGGGGTCCCAAACAGAATCTCGGGCCACACGGACCGGGTCTCGGATTGCCCGGTCTTCACGTTGTTGACGGTGAACTGGGCCGCTCCGCCGTACGTCGCGCCGGTGGCCAGGCTGTAGACGATGTTGGGGTCTCCCGGCTTCGGTATGGCGCGTCCGGTCTCCCCACTCCCGATGAAGACGGTCTCGTGGAGAGGGATGCCTCCCCATCGGGACGCACTGGGCACGCTGTAGACGATCAGGTCCTGGGAATTGGCATAGACGCGGTACGGGAACTGATCATCGGTGTCGACGCGGTAAAACTGTGCCCCGCTCTGGTTCGCGAAGGTGGACCAGGTCCTTCCACCCGTCAGCGTGATCTGGGCGCCCCCGTCGCAGGTGGCGATGATGCGGTTGGGGTCGTTCGGATCGATCCAGATGTCCTGGTAGTCGTCCTTGACTCCGGGCTCCAACGCCCAGGTTTCCCCCCCATCGTGTGAGCTCCAGAGCTTGTTGCCCGGAACCCAAACCTCATCCGCATCGCTGGGATTGGCCAGCAGCGTGTAGAAATAGAACGGGCGGGCCGTGATGTTGGCGTTGCCCGAAATGAAGCCCCACGTGTCGCCGCGGTCGTCGGACCGATAGAGCCCCTGCTGCGTCTCGGAGTCGATCAGGGCGTAGACCCGGTCCGGGTCGTCCGCCGACATCGTCAGACCGACCCGGCCCATGTTCCCCTCCGGGAGCCCCGGCATCGCGGAGATCTCTTCCCACGTGTCGCCGCCGTCCCGCGAGCGCCAGATTCCCCCCTCCGGACCTCCGAAGACCGCGCCCCAGGCCTTGCGCTCGAACTGCCACATGGCGGCGAACAGCAGGTTCGGATCGTCCGGCGCCATGATCAGGTCGATCGCCCCCGTGCCCTCGCTGATGAACAGGACCTTCTCCCAGGTCTGTCCACCGTCGGTGGTCCGGAAGACTCCCTTGTCGGGGTGCGGCCCCCAGGCGTGCCCCATGGAAGCGACGTAGACCACGTCGGGGTTGTCCGGGTGGATTCGAACCCGCGCAATCTGGCGGGCCTCGGGGAGGCCGATGTGGTTCCAGGTCTCGCCTCCGTCGACGCTCTTGTACATCCCGTCGCCCCAGGACACGCTCTGACGAAGGTTCGGCTCTCCCAGTCCGACGTACAGGATGTCCGGGTTCTTCTCGTAGATGGCGATCGCGCCGACCGACGCGTAGCGGAACTGTCCCTCCCCGACGGGCGTCCAATACGCGCCAGCATCATCCGTCTTCCAGAGACCTCCGGAGGAGTGCCCGAAGTAGAAGACCATGGGATCGGTCGGGTGTCCCACCACCGAGCTGCCCCGACCGCCGTTGAATGGGCCTATGTGGCGCCATTGCAGGGCCTGGACCTGCGTCTGGTTCGGCGCGGCCCTGTCCTGGGCCAGCAGAGCGCTCGGCGAGGGAGCGATGAGGAACGTCCATGCCGCCAGGACGGCCGAAAGTGCCGTTCGGCCCATCCGCGCATGTCCAATCATCCCCGCTACAGCCGCCGGGTTTGCCCGTGTGGTTGCCCACAAGTTCTGAAACGCCATGCCGATCTCTCTTTGGTCTCTCGTTTCTGTGAAGATCCCTGTTGTGTCATCACGTGATCGGGCCGGGCAGAGTCCTTCTTTCCGCGTTCCGGGCGGCAGAAGATATTCGCGCCCGGGCATGTCTCGCCAACTTCAAGGCCACGTCGTCTATTCTGCGTCCTCTGCTCCGGTCTCCGTCTCCGGTTCTACCGGCCAGCCGCCACCCAGCGCCTTGTACAGCTCCACGATGGAGGCCAGCTGGAGCTCGAGGGTCTGGGACGCGGCCAGCTCGGCCGAGAACTGGGAGCGCTGAAGATCCAGGACCTCCAGGTAGCTGGTCAGGCCGCCCTCGTAGCGCACCCAGGACAGCTCTGCCGCGTTCCGCGCCGCTTCTACCTGCCGCTGCCGGGCCTCGAGCTCGGCGCGGTAGGTATAGGTGGCGACGAGCGCGTCCTCCACTTCGCGAAACGCGGTGAGGATCGTCTGTTCGTACCGGTTCAGCAGCTGTTCGGTGCGCGCCTGTTCGATCTCCACCCGCCGCTGGTTCTTCCCGGCATTGAACAGGGGCCCGAGGAGATTCGCGCCCAGGCTGAGGAAACCGGTCGTCACGCCGCCATCAGTCAGGTCGTCGCTCACCCCCGCCGAGCCCGTCAGGCTGAGCGAAGGAAACTTCAGGGCCTCTGCCACCCCGATACGCGCGGTCTGAGCGGCCAGCTGGCGCTCTGCCTGGAGGATGTCGGGACGGCGCTGGACAAGCTCGGAGGGGAGGCCGACCGGGATCTCGGGCGGAAAGATCTGCTCGGTCAGCGGCAGTCCACGCGGAATGGATCGGGGTGTGCGCCCGAGCAGGACGTTGATCGCGTTCTCGGTCTGGACTCGCAGGCGCTGAAACGCTTCCACGGAGGCCTCGGCCTCGAACACCTGGATCTCCGCCTGGTTGACGTCTACCTCGGGGATCATCCCGGCTTCGAACCGGGTGCGGATGATGTCGAGCGACTCCTCCCGCACCTGGAGCGTGCGCTCAGAGATCTCGAGCCGGTTGTCCAGGTCGCGAAGCTGCAGGTACAGGCTGGCCACGTCGGCCACCAGAGTGATGGTGACCACCCGGTACGCTTCTTCCGTAGCCAGCAGCTCCTGGACCGCGGCCTCGTTGGAGCGGCGGATCCGGCCCCACAGGTCGATTTCGTAGAACACGTCGGCCGCGAGGAAGATGTCCCGCTGGGGCACGTGCTCATCGTCGCTCGTCCACGCCTCCACCCCCTCCGCGCCGGCCGCGATGTCGATCCGAGGGTAGAGATCCGCTTTCGTGAAGCCGGCCTGTGCCCGGGCCTCGGCGATCCGGGCCAGCGCCACCCGAAGGTCCCGATTCTCGGCGATGGCCGTCCGGATCAGGTCCTGCAGCGTCGGATCCAGGAACAGATCCCACCAGTCCATGTTCGCGATCGACTCGCCGGGAGGAGCGGCCAGCTGGTAGGTCGGCGGCTCCGGCACGGGAGGCCGCGCGTAGTCCGGGCCCAGCGCGCAGCCGCCGGCCGCGCCGGCCAGCAGAGTAGCGACAAGGAGTATTCGCGGACCGGTGAACCAGAAGGTGCGGATTCGAGGAGTCATGCCGACTTCGTCCGTTTGCGTTGGAGGTACTCGAGAAAGCCGAACGCGGCCGCCACGTAGATGACGGCCGCCATGATCTGTGCGATGCGCACGTAGAACTTGGAGCTCGCGTCCGCCGTGCTCAGGACGCTCATCCCGACCAGCAGCGCCACCGCGCTCCACGCCGTCTTGAACAGCGGTGCGATGGGTCGGTCGGAGTAGATGACATCGGCGAACACCAGGCCGACCGCCAGCGTCAGCAGCAGGAGAATCGTGAAGCTTGGATAGACGGTGAGCAACTCGTACACGGCGATCGCTACCGCACCGCCGATCAGGTTGCCCGTGATCATGGATTTCCCGGTCTTCCAGCCCGCCGCGAAGTTCGGCGTCAGGGACAGCAGCGCGATGAACACCAGGATCACCGCGTGCGAGGTGAGCCCGAAGAGGAAGAAGACCACCAGCACCGGGAAAACCACCGTCACGCTGCGGCGGGCGTAGGCCGCGCGAGCTGCGGGGGGTGGCGCCTGCTTCGCGGGGGTGCCTGGCTTCCCGGCGCTCCCGCCGCTCTTCTGCGTCCCGGCCGGGTCCAGCGGATCCGGGATCAGCCCGTGTGTTAGCCAGGCCGTACCGACCGCGATGGCTGCCCCCAACACGAGTCCCATCGCCACGCCGACCGACAGCGCGACCGACGCCAGACCCATGAGCGGAATGATCAACGACGCGATGAGGAGCCACACCATCTGCAGGGGCGAGGCACCGCCTGCCAGCGCGTAGAAGATCCGGTACAGCACCAGGAACTCGATCAGCAGAAAGATCGCCCGGAACGGAAGCAGGAAGTTGGCCAGCAGCACGCCGACGGCGCAGGCCACCGCGATGACTGCGACGAAGGCGATGCTGGCCCGGAGCTTGGGAGGCGCTCCCGGCGGCCCCAGCAGCATCCCGAGCAGGATCGGCACGAGGAAGGGCAGCTCGAACCCGATCAGATAGGCAAGGCCGGTGCCCAGCGTGACCCCGAGGCCGAAGCGCAGGACACGGCGCGTGCGGGCATCGAGCAGGCCGTGGGCGTCCGGGCCGCTAGCCGCGAGGGCCGAAGCTTTCGCCGGCGATGCCGCGCTGGCGGCTCCGCCGGGATCAGCGGACATAGGAGAGCAGGGTCGTGATGCGGATCCGCATCCAGGCGAGTCCGTTCAGAAACCGGTTGGAGCTCGTGTAGACGACCACGCTGGCCCGCCCGCCCGCCCGCCGGAAGCCTTCCGCCTCGTCGCCTTCGAACCGCACGATGACCGGGAATCGCTGGGGTTCCTGGAGCCATCCCTGGGTGGCTTCCGCAGTGGGGAGACCGCCTCGGGCATCCTGGCCCGTGTTGACGCCCGCGCTCACGCTGGCCACGCGTCCCTGGAATACCCGTCCCGGCGCCACGTCGAGCGCGATCTCGACCGGGTCCCCGAGCTTGATGCGACCGAGGTTGTTCTCGCGCATATCCGCCCGGACCCAAACATCCTGCGCCGAGATGAACGTGGCCAGCGGCTGGCCGGCCGAGGCGAAATGGCCCTCGGCCAGTTGAAGGTCTCCCACGATCCCGTAGCCCGGTGCCAGGATCACCGTGTTCTCCAGGTCGAATTCGGCCTGCGCGAGGGCGGCGGCAGCCGCCCGAATGCTGGGGTTGGCTTCCCCCGTGACTCCGACCTGCTCCTCCGCCCGCTCCAGGTCTGCCTCTGCCCTCAGGAGATTGGCGTCCGCCGAGGCGAGCTGCGTGGAGGCGCGGTCCCGGTCCGCCTGCGAGAGCGCGCCGGGGTTGGCCGCGGCGATGGTCTCCACCCGGTCGTAGTAGCGCCGCGCCCGGTCCTGCTGGGCGAGGGCGACGCCGAGGCGTCCAGCGGCTGACCCGATCGCTGCCGTCTGCGCCCTCAGCTGCTGGCCGGCCAGGTCCAGGTTTGCCCGGCTCGCAGTGACCGCCAGCTCGAATGGGACGGGGTCGATGCGAAGTAGTGTGTCGCCTTCCTGGACAATCTCGTTCAGTTCGACGCCCACCTCCGTCACGTAGCCTGACACCTGCGAAGCGATTGGCACTACATAGCCGTCCACCTTCCCCAGGTCCGTGTACGGCGTGGCCCGATCCGCCGCGATGTGCCAGGCGAACAGGACCACGACGATGGCCAGCACGACGAGCGTGACTTTGTGCGCCGGGTCCATACGGCGGCTCTCCGCCGGCAGGGCCTCGGCCTGGGCCGCCAGGGGACTGGGATCCTCCTCCGCTGTCTCCGTTGCGCGGTCTTCGGGAGGAGCCTGGCCGTCCCGCTCTTTCTGCTGTTCGCTCATTCGTCAAGCTCCGGAGGCACCGTGATTTGGCTCTCGGACTTGAGGCCCAGGTCTGCGTCCTGCGTGAGCCAGGCCATCATCAACTGGTAGGCGAGAGCGAGGATCACCGCCCCCACGAACAGGCCGATGATCCCGGACACGATCATGCCCCCGATCGCGCCCAGGAGGATGACGAGCATCGGTACGTCCACGCCCCGGCCCAGAAGCATCGGCTTGAGGAACGAATCACTCCCACTGACCACCAGGCCGTAGACCAGGAAGATGACGGCCGTCACGGTGCTGGAGTGCGCAAAGACGTACACCATTGCCGGCCCGAGCACCAGAATGGGCGGAAGCTGCATGATGGCCAGGACCAGCACGATCAACGCCCAGATCATGGCGCCGGGCACGCCGACCACCAGCAGTCCGATGCCCGACAGAGCGGACTGGATGAGCGCGATTCCGATGACCCCCTGCGCCACGCTGCGAATCGTGGCTACGGACAGCCGCACGAAATCTGCACCCTGCGGACCGGCCAGGCGCGTCGCGAACATCACGGAGAAGTCCTTCCCCTTCTGGGCCGTGGACAGGAGGACCCCCGCGATGATGATGGACAGCACGAACTTGAGCACCGTTCCGGCCAGCCCGGCGAGCGATCGCAAGACCCACGTTCCGAGTGCCTGGAGCTCCGGCTGAATCCGCTCCAGCGTCGCTTCCAGGTCTCGCGAAGCCTGCGACCAGAAGGCATGCCAGCGCTCGCCGATCAGGGGCCAGTCTCTTACCCCGTCCGGTGGCGGAGGTACGCGCAACGTGCCGGCTTCCGCCTGCGCCGCAACCTGCCGCGCCTCTTCGATGGAAGCGCCGAAGAACATCCAGGCCGGCACCAGCAGGATGGCCAACGCGACCAGCGTGATCAGCGTGGCCGCCAACTTGTGGCGGCTGCCCACGCGTCGGGCCAGGCGGGCGTAAAGCGGATAGATGGCGACGGAGAGGATGATGCTCCACAACACCAGGTCGACGAACGGTCGCAGGATCGCCAGCGCCCAGATGGCGATCAGCGCCAGCACGCCAACCCGGATGGACGCCTCCACGGCGCGTTTCACGAAGTCTCGGTCCTCGCTGGTCAGTGCGGGTGTGTTCACTTGTCCAGGCTCCTTCTGCAGGGCGGAGGGCTCGGTGCTCTTGCGAGTCCGGTGCGAGCGCCAGTTCGGAGAAAGCTAGGACAGCGGGGCGTGGCAGGACCAGATGGGCGCACGGCCGAGCGGGACCCGCGTCCTGGCGAGCCCGCTCAGGCCAGGTTCATGCGCGCGAGCAGAGCCTGAAAGCGCGGGTGATCGCGCAGGGTGGTGAATAGGAACGAGCCTTTGATCCCGTACAGGCCGCCGCCGCGCTCCTCGTACGCCTGCTCCAGGCAGTCCATCGCCCGCTCATCTTCGCCGAGCCCCGTATAGACATAGGCCAGGTGGTAGGGTGGCACGTACCGCTCCCCGGCCAGACCCTCCAGCTCGCGGAGGATCGCCCGGGCTTCGGCCTCGTTACCCGTGAGCGCCAGCGCCTGCCCGAGCTGCGCCTGGTACATCGTGTTGTCCGGCGACATGGAGACCGCCTGCCGTAGCGCGGCCAAGCCCTCCTCGCTGCGCCCGAGCTTCAGGTAGACCCAGGCGAGCGTGGCGTATCCGTGCGCGAAGTCGGGCTCCAGCTGTACGATCCGCTCGGCCCTCGGGAGTGCCTCCTCGTAGCGTTCGGCCCGGAGCATGGTGGAGACGATATCCAGCCGATGCTCCAGGGGATCGATGTTGTGTGCGCGCCCCTGGACCTCGAGCGCCTCGTCGTAGCGCTCCAGGCCGGCCAGCATCCGGCCGTACACGTCCAGCGTGTCCGCGTTGCCCGGATTCAGCTCCAGCGCGCGCTTGAAGTCCTTCTCGGCTCCAACATAGTCGAAGTCGAAGGAGAACTTCACGAGGCCCAGCATGGAATGCGCCTCGGCCAGCTCTCCATCCAGCTCCAGTGCCTTCAAGGCCGACTCCCGGGCACGCCCGTACGCAACGGCCGGCTGTAGCGTACCCCCGACCACGCCGGACCCGAGCTCCGCGTACGCCAGCGCCATCATCGCGTACGCGAGCGCGTAATTCGAGTCCCGCTCTATTGCCTGCTCGAAATACTCGACGGCCGTCTGCAGCTGCTCCTCCCTCACCTTCACGAGACAGTACCGCCCATGGAGATAGAGCTGATACGCCTCGATGCTCTCGGTGGGCTTGCGGTGCAGCCGGGTCTTCTCGACGGGGGAGAGTTCCGCCTCCAGCGCGCCCGCGATCTGGAGTGCCACGTCGGTCTGGATCGCGAAGATGTCGGACAGCTCCCGGTCATACGTCTCCGACCACAGGTGCCGGTCGGTCTCCGCATCGATCAGGTGCGCCACGATCCGCACCCGGTCGCCGGCCCGCCGCACGCTCCCGTCCAGCAGCGTCGCGACGTTCAGCCGCTCGGCGATCTCCCGGGAGCCATGCTCTCGCTGCTTGAACGGCATGACCGAGGTCCGTGAGATCACCCGCAGGTCCCGGATGCGGGACAGCTGGGCGATCACGTCCTCCGTGATCCCGTCCGCGAAGTACTCGTTCTCCGGATCCGCGCTGAGGGTTAAGAACGGCAGGACGGCCACGGAGCGCGCGTTGGGTGGTGCCGCGGGTGGTGCGACGGATGGCGCGGGTACCGCGAGTGCCTCTGCGAAGGCGGACAGGGTATCGAATCGATCCCCCGGAGTCGTTGCCAGCGCCTTCGCCAGCGCCGTGTCGATGGGTTCCGGAACCACCTGGCGCACCCGGCGCACGGATGGTGGTGGTTCGTGGAGTCGCTTGACGAGCACGGCCGGCGCCGTCGGGCCCGCATGGGGTGGCTCGCCGGCCAGCATCTCGTACAGGATGCAGGCCAGGCTGTACTCGTCGCTCCGGGCATCCAGATCGCGTTCTCCGACCGCCTGCTCCGGGCTCATGTAGTTGGGCGTCCCGACCATAAGCCCCGTCTGGGTGAGCCTCTGGTCCGAAGCGCTCGCAGCCAGGGCGATGCCGAAGTCCATCAGCATGGGCGCGCCCTCGTGAAGGAGGACGTTTTCCGGCTTGACGTCCCGGTGGATCACTCCTTGTGCGTGTGCGTAGTCCAGGGCGCCTGCGAGGTCCCCCGCGATATCGAGCGCTTCGTCGATCGGGAGGGACCCTTCCCGATCCATCCTCTGTCGAAGCGATTCCCCCTGTACGAAGGGCATCACGTAGAACAACAATCCGTCGGCCTCCCCCGAATCGTAGACCGGCAGGATGTGGGGGTGGCTCAGGCGTGCGGCGACTTCGATCTCCTGTCGGAACCGGTCCGGCCCGATGGCGGCGGCCAGCTCGGGCCGAAGCACCTTGATCGCCACCTTGCGACGGTGCTTCAGATCGTCGGCCAGGTACACGACCGACATGCCGCCGCTCCCGACCTCCCGCTCGATGGTGTAGCGGCCCGCGAGGGTGGAGGGGACCGGCGCGTCAGACACCGTATCGCTCGACGAGGGTCTCCATGTGGTGGCGTGTATGCCCGGCGATGATGTACGCGAGTGCGCGCACGCTGATGGGAGCGTCGCTGGCCGATCCCAACCGGCGCCAGGCGGCCACCGGAAAGCCGTGCAACAGGGTGAGTGTGGCGCACCGGACGGTCTCCCATTCCTCCAGTATCTCAGGCAGGGAGCGTTCGTCGGAGCCCATCTCCGGTACGTACGACTGGTCGTCGAAGCCGCTCAGGGCCGTGGCATCTCCGCGGCCGATCCGTAGCGCCCGGTAGGCGAACACGCGCTCCGTATCGGAGAGGTGACCGACCACTTCCTTCACGCTCCACTTCCCGGCTGCGTACCGGTAGTCGCCTCGATCCTCGGCAAGCCGGCCCAGCCGGCCAGCAACCTGACCGACCTGCTCATCGAGCACGTCCAGAACAGACTCATCATCCTTGATACGGGCCACGTAGCCTGCAAACCAGTCGTCGTATTCATCCGCTTCGGGACGCCCTATTGCGATCATCGCCTCTTCCGGCTCACCGACACGCTCAGTCCGCCTCGCCCAGGCGCGCCTTGAGCTCTTCAAACCAGTTGAACACGACTATGTGCCGCTCCTCCGCCGACTCCGGAGAGGTGTTCCCTGGCGTGAGCGCCGACCCCGCTCCGCTGATGAGAAGCAGCTGATTCCCATCTGGATGTACGTCGAGCACGTTGCGCCCGTAGTCGCCGGCCAGGGCGACCTCGACCGAGAGCACGGCGAACGCCGGTTCGGTCTGGATACGGGCGACGAACACGGTGTCTTCCCCCGACAGGTTCCAATAGTAGATGGCGTCTCCATCTGGTGACCAGCGAGGTGTGCGCCCGGGTCCGGCCGAAACGCGGGACTGCTGGCGCGGGTCCGGGAAGCTCCGGACGTAGATGCCTCGCTGGCCGTCTTCGTTCGAGTCGTAGACAGCAAGCTGCCCGTCGGGGGACACGAGACCGCTCCGCAGGAAGGCCTCCGATTCGAGGTAGGGCTCCGGATCCGCCGCGCCGGACGGATTCACCATCCAGAGATCAGATGAACGGTTCTGAAAGTCGCCGAAGAGCAAGCGCTCCTCGCTCGGCCAGTCGGTTGGCCACTGGTTGCCCGGCCGGGTAAGGATAGATGTTGCCGGTGAATCGTCCACTACAGACTTGATGAACAGGTCCTCCCCCTCCGTTCCCTCACGGTCGGAGGCGAACGCGACGCGCGTTCCGTCGGGCGACCAGACTACGTCGTCGTTGTCCCCCTCGAACGTCAGCTGACGGGGCGTGGTCCCCAATTCGAGGTCGTAGACGAAGATCTGCTGCTCGTTGCTGGCCCCGCTGGAGTATGCTGCATAGCGGCCGTCCGGCGAGTAGCGAACGCCGTCCCACAGTCGCGGCTCCAGGGGCGCGGGATCGACAGCACCGGTCTCGAGGTTGGCCGTGAGCAGGCTGCGGGCGCCCGCGCTTCCCACGGCGGAGGCGCGGCCCGTCACGTACGCGAGAGTTCCCTCATCGGAGACGGCATAGAACGCGCCCCGGAATGCCCGGCCGACCCCGTCCACCACCGGCACCGGCTGGCTCGTCACCTCCAGCGCTTCGAGATCGAACCCGACCGCCTGGAGACCGCCCTGCGGATGTAGGAATAGGATATGGCCCGTCGGCAGGTAAGTCGCGTCGTGCCCCTCGGCAATCAGCGTACGCGTGGAATCCGTCGAGAAATCCAGCAGCCCTATACTCTGCCCGATGGAAAGCAGTACGCCACGCCCGCCCGGCAGGAGTCGAGGTGTCCCGCCGTCTGCGGGCAGCTCCACCGGCGTGCCGCCGGTTTCCGGTACGCGATGGGGCCCCTGGGGGCCCGTGAACACGATCGTCCCATCGTCGCCCCAGTTCGGCATATATGGACTTACGGCCCCGTCCGCCACGACGGTCAGGGGCCGTCCGCCGGCCAGGGCCACCTTCATCAGCGCATCGCCGGGATGATCCCGGTAGACCACCCACAGGCCGTCTGGTGAGAAGGCCGGATCACGAGCGCCCTCCGTCCCGGGGATCGGTCGGAAGCTCGGCTCGTCGGCGCGGCGCACGAATAGCATGTCGGTGCCGTTAAGGTCCCGGCCGGTGGCAGCGAACGTGGAACCGTCCGGCGACACCTCGACGTGCTGGTTGTAGGGAATCCGCATGTTGCCCAGATAGAGGTCCGTGCGTCGAACCTGCCGTTGCGTCTCGTCGGACCGCAGCCAGCTCCAGCCGGCCAGCCCGGCGAAGGCGATCGTGAGGACGGCCAGCGCGGCAGGCAGCCAGCGCCCGGGGCCGCCTTTTGCCGCCGCGGCTATCTCCGGCTGCGGTTCGGTCACGACGGGCTCCGGCGCCGGAGTCGCGGCCGGCGCGCGCACTGTGTGGCGGAAGCTCTCGTCCTCCAGGGCCTCCATGAAGGCGCCCGCGCTCCGGAATCGGTCGGCTGGGAGCTTCTCGATCGCTTTCGCTACCGCCGAAGCCACATGCGGAGGCACGCTGGCCCGCACGTCGGTCACCGAGCGCGGGGTTTCCGTCAGGATTCGCATGAGGATGGACTGCGAGGTGGGCCCTGTGTGCGGCGGGTCCCCGGTCAGCATCTCGTACAGCACGCAGCCCAGCGAGTAAATATCGCTTCGCACCGTAAGGTCACGGTCGGCCGTGGCCTGTTCCGGACTCATGTAGTGAGGCGTACCGAGGCTGAGGCCCGTCTCCGTCATCCGGCCCCCCCCTGCCGCGCTGATCGCGAGCGCGATTCCGAAATCGGCCACGACCGGTCGGCCGTCGTGCAGCAGGATGTTCTCCGGCTTGATATCCCGGTGGATCACGTCCTGCCGGTGCGCGTACTCGAGGGCGTCCGCTACCTCCCGGGCGATCCGGACGGACTCCTTGAGGCCCAGCTGCTTCTCCCGGTTCAGTTTCTCGCGCAACGATTCGCCATCGATGAACGGCATGACGTAGTAGAGGAAACCGTCGGCCTCGCCCGAGTCGAAGAGCGGCAGGATGTGCGGGTGCTGGAGCTGCGCGGTGGTCTTGATCTCCGTGACGAAGCGATCCGCTCCGATTACGGCCGCGAGTTCCGGCTTCAGGACTTTGAGGGCGACCCGGCGGTCGTGCTTCAGGTCTGTGACCCGGTAGACCGTGGCCATGCCGCCGGCCCCCAGTTCCTGCTCCACATCATAGGAGTCGGAGAGGGCCGCCTTGAGACTTTCGAACTCGGGAGACATCAAGATACCGCCTGGAACTGGGACGCGAACTCAGGATCCATAGGGCTGGAAAGCTGGTTCGGGAGCGGGTGCGAAGCAAGTTGGCCTACTCTCCAAGGACTCTCGAGATGTCATCCCACACCATCCAGTATTCACTCAGCTGTATGGCGGCGTGTCGGGAATAGAACGCTCTGGCGGCCTGGTTGTTCGGTTCGACGTCCACGCAGATTCGTGAGGCACTCCGCTCGGAGAACCATTCTACCAGCAGCGCGAACAGCTCACCGGCGATCCCGTTCCTTCTATGGCCCGGAGCCACATACAGGTACTGCAGCTCGCCGTCGCAGTCGTAGCGCGTGGTGAGGTGACCGCCGATGTAGCCGACGGCCGAACCCTCATCGAGCGCAACGAACATGACGCGGGGCTCGAGGGCCTGCCGTGGGTGGTGCCGGCCCTTCAGGTACAAGCCCATCCGGGGATCGGCGGGTCCGAACTCGGGGTCATCGGCCCGACAGCGCAGCAGCTCGGGAACGTCTGATGGCCCGGCTACTCGGCACACAACGCCGCGTGACACAGGCTGGAGCCTAGCCGAATCTCAGGAAGCCGCGGACTCCAGCTACGCCTCCCACGATCGCAATGAGACTCAGGGTAAGCAGCACCACGTGAAAGCGGTACAAGACCCGGAATGCCTTCTCCGGGTCGCGCTGCGCAAAGCTCTGGAACCAGCTACGAAGGAGCAGGGGCTCGAGGACGAAGAGCACCAGCGTGAAGAGTGCCCAGACGAGAGTCATCAGGTGCATCCACCAGAACGACGGATCCTGGTACCGGCCCCAAGCGTTCAGCCCATGTGTCATATAGAAGCCTGCGAGCCCCGTGACGAGCGTAACGACGCGCGCCTGTACCGAGAATCGGCCCTCGATCGCCTCGAACAGCCTCAGCCGCTCCTGGCCGTCTGCGATCCGACGCAGCGATGGTATGATGACCGTTGTTACGAAGGCCACTCCGCCGATCCACAACACAACGCCCACCACGTGGACGACCCTGGCAAGGACGAGCGATCCGGCACTCATATTGACAGCACCTCCATCAGGTCACGAGAAGAACCGCACCCGTCCGAACTGGTCGGGTACTACATCCGTTCCGGTGGTCAGGTAGTGATCCAGGCCGCGGAGCACACAACGAAGGTAGCGGCGGAGCACCGGTAGCAGGTACCAACGGCGCAGTGCCGGCTGCAGAACCGCTGGATAACCGGAAAGCGCCGCCGGCCAGATGCGGATGTTGAGCTCGCTCTCCTCGGCGCCGGTAGCCACCAGCTCCCAGCGGACCCGACTGGTACCGGTCCGCGAATTCCCGATCTCGAGTTCGTATCCGCGTCCCTCGTCCCACGATGTGAATCGGCGATGGAGTCTCAGGCCGCTCCGGTAGCGGATCGTGTCCCTGGATCCCACGCCGGGCCACGACTCCACGGAGTTCTCTGCGCAGAACGGGTGGTACCGCGTCAGGGCTCCCGGCGTGGCCATAATCTCCCACACCCGCTCGGCTGGGGCCGCGAGCCTTTGAGTGACTGCGGCGGCTCGGGATCCCGACGACGACTCAGTGGACATACGAGCTACCTCTCATCTACCACCCGACACTTGAAGATCGGGCCCTCGACCTCGGTCTTTGAATCTCGCTGTGCCGAATCTCGAACAGGTCGTGGCTCAATACTAGACCTCGGGTCGGAAGTACACGTTCACACGAGGAGCAGGCAGGTGTTGGCATTCTACAGGTAGAGATGCTACTGTAGAGTATCTACAATAGAGATTGCCGAACCCGCACCGCTGAAGGAGACGCCGTGTCGATTCTACGTTCCGAGCTTCTGAGAGGAACCCTGGACCTGCTGATCCTGAAGACTCTGACCCTGGAGCCGATGCATGGTTGGGGAATCGCCCAGCGGATTCGGCAACTGTCCGGGGACGTGCTCGACTTGAACCAGGGTTCGCTGTACCCGGCGCTACGACGACTTCAGCGCAAAGGGTGGGTGACCTCCGCCTGGCGTCTCACCGACAGCAAACGCCGGGCTCGTTTCTACACACTGACGGCGGCGGGCCGGAGACAACTCGGTCAGGAGGAGGATCAGTGGAAGGTGTCCTCCGCGGCGGTGGATCGGGTGTTGAAGCTCGCCTGGATCGGGAGCTGATCCATGTCGTGGTTGAGCGGGATCCTGGAAAAAGTCCGTGAGACAGTGGCTCGCGAACAGGTCGAGGCCGAGCTGGATGAGGAGATGCGCTTTCATCTGGATCGGGAGGCCGAGCGCCTCATCGCGGACGGCTGGGAGCCAGCGACCGCTCACGCCGAAGCTCGGCGCCAGTTTGGCCGAGTCCGGAAGGCGAAGGAGAGGGCCCGCGAGGAATTTGGCTTTCGGTGGTTGGAGGGCGCCGAGCGTGACATACGTCATTCGCTCCGCAGTCTGGGGAAGACTCCAAGCTTCGCGACAGCCGCCATCCTCACGCTGGCCCTCGGAATTGGCGCCTCCACCGCCATCTTCTCTGTCCTGAACGGCGTTGTGCTTCGCCCGCTTCCGTACATCGACCAGGACCGGATCGTCCGCATCAGCCACACGGACCAGGACGGCGACAGGCTGGGAATCCCGGACGGAGGATACTTCCACTATTCCCGGCACGCCTCATCGCTTGACACGATGGCTGCGTATCTGGAGATGTCTCAGCCCATCACCGGCGCGGATCGTCCACTCGAGCTCGGAGTTGTCATCGCTACACCGTCGATATTCGAGGTGCTCCGGGTGCGCCCGCTTCACGGACGCCTGTTCACGGAAGCGGACGCCGAACCGGGAGCGCCGGATGTGGTGGTGCTCACGCACGGTTTCTGGACCCGCCAGTTTGGCGCGGACCCTGACGTGATCGGCCAGCCCCTGATTCCAGGGTCGGAAATGGAAGTGATCGGTGTGCTTCCGGAGGACTTCGAGTTCATCCGGCCCGAGGCGACAATCGTCTTCGGGAATTCGTTCGAGCAACCCGATATGCTTGCGCCCCTGACGATGCGCGAGGCCGGCGCGCGGTTCGGCAACTTCATGTACCAGGGAATCGGACGACTGGCAGATGGGGTTGCGCCGGAAGCGGCGGCACGGGAACTGGCCGGCCTCATGCCGCGGGCCGCCGAGGAGTATCCAGGAGGCCATACGGTGGCTTCTCTTCGCGAGGGCCACTACCGGGTGGAGGTCCGCACCCTCAAGGAGTCCATCGTGGGGCGGATGGCCGGGACACTGTGGATCCTGCTCGGAGCCGTGGGACTGGTTCTCCTTGTTGCCACCGCGAACGTCGCGAGTCTGTTCCTTGCACGGGCGGAGTCGCGCCGTCGAGAGATTGCGGTACGTCGCTCGCTCGGCGCCGGGATGAAAGTTCTGGCGCGGGCGTCCATGGCGGAGGGTGTCGTGCTGTCGGTGCTGGGCGGTCTGCTGGGTGTGGGACTGGCGCTGATCGGCACGCGTCTCCTTCTCGGTCTCGCGCCCTCTGACATACCGAGGCTGGACAAAGTGGGAGTAGACGGGATTGTGCTGGCGTTCGCGGCCGTACTTACCATCCTCACGGGTCTTGCCTTCGGGTCATTTCCGCTGCTCAGCTATGCGCGAATCGATCCCCAAACTGCACTGGGCGAGGAAGCGAGAGGAGGAACGATCGGGAGGGCGCGTCACCGGGCTCGACGCCTACTCGTTGCCGCCCAGGTCGGATTCGCCCTGGTACTGCTCGTGGGCGCCGGATTGCTGGTGCGCACGCTTCAGAACCTGCGGGATGTGGACCCGGGGTTTAACAGCGCGAATGTCCTGACGTTCAGGCTTTCCATGCACGGCCTCTACCCGTCCGACGTCGAGCGCTCTCGCATCTTGCTCGATCTGACCCGAAGCCTGGAGGAACTCCCCGGAGTCGAGATGGCCACCTTCGCGGGCGATCTCCCGCTGGACGGGGATGAGTGGCGGGACTACGTGGCCGTGGAAGGGGCGCTCCCTGTCAACGAGTCCGAGATGATCACCGCCCTGCGGGTATTCATCGGTCCCGGTTACCTGGAAGCGATCGGGGCGCAGCTGCTCCGCGGACGCGAGCTCGAGCGGCTCGACTTCGAGGGGTACCCCGAGTACGTGGTTGTGAACGAGGCTTTTGCCGAGCAACGCTGGCCCGGAGAGGACCCGATCGGCAGACGCCTGATGCAGGAGGCGAACTCCCCGGACGAGGATGTATGGTACACCGTCTCGGGCGTGGTGGCCGACATCCGGGAGAGCAGTCTCATGACGCCCCCGGAGCCCACGATCTACCTCCCGACCGTGTTCAAGCCCGACGATAGCTACTCTATGTTCGTCCAGAACATGCCGGTCGTGATCCGCACCACCGGAAATCCGACCGCCATGTTCCAGACGGTCGAACGCCGACTTCGAGCCCTGCACCCGGAAATCCCGCTGAACAGCGTCGTCTCGCTGGACGAGCTCGAACGCCGATCATACCAGCAGGTGAGCTTCGCCATGGCGCTGATCGTGGCGGCTGCCGGAGCAGCTCTAATCCTGGGGATTATCGGCATCTACGGAGTCGTGGCTTACCTGGTCAGCCTGAGAGTCCGGGAGTTCGGAGTCCGAATCGCGCTCGGCGCCACGCCGGGCCACGTACGACGAACGGTGCTCAAGGAGGGAGGAGCGATCGCGCTTCTGGGTATCGCCGTGGGCCTGGCCGGCACACTGGTTCTGAGCCGGGTGCTCGCATCCCTGCTGTTTGGAGTGGCGGCCACGGACGCCTCGACGTACGGCGCGGTTTCTCTGGGGCTCCTGGCCATCGTTTTGCTCGCCTCCCTGGGTCCCGCGCAGCGGGCCACAGCGATCGACCCAGTGGAGGCAATCCGGGCGGATTGAACGGGCGCTGCACGTCTCGCCCGCCTACGGCTGCCTTACAGCTTCGAGCTCTCCGATCCGCAGGTGCATGCCGCCGCCGTTCAGCCACTCGAACCGGATCGGCCAGCTGAAGGCGCAGTGAGCGAGCCGACTGCGAGAAAGCCCGGATACCATGTGATGAGCTTCATCGAGTCTTCCTTCTCGGCATCCTACATTCCGGTTGTAGAGCATAGGTCGCGGGGATCGATGGTACATCCGCAGCGAGCGTGCGCCTGAAGTCTGGCGCTGCCAGAGTGGCGCACTAGCTTCCTTACGGGCCACTGTCGGGACATTTCACGAGGCTGACCGGGACAACGCGAATGAGCGCTGAGAATCAGCTGGTCACGCGTGTCGAGCATTCCACGGGTGCCACGTCCCAGACCAGGCCAACCCGTCTGCCCGAGGACCTGCTGCGCGACTCCGCCAGGCGGCTGCGCATAGTGGCGCTCATCTACGCTGCGGGCTTCCTGGTAGCGGAGCTGGCGTACGCAGTGCTCGACCCGATCGCAGGGGAGGCTATCACCCACTTCTACGGCTGGGGCCCGCCCGCCATCTCGATTGCGGTGGCAGTGATCGTCGCCGCGCTCACCGGAGTCCGACGGATCCCACCTGACTCGCTGATGAACATCGGATTGGCGTTCGAGGTGGTAGCGGCCTACGGGATCGCGTTCTCCGCATATTGGGGGATCTACCAGGGACTCGCGCACGAGCCTGCCCACCTTACCATCTTCGGGCTGTCGTTTGTCGCACCGTGGATCATGTTCTTCACGATCGTCTGCCCGAACGAACCGCGGAGAGCTCTGCTGGCCGCGATCGCAGCCGGAAGCTCGGTCCCGGCAGTGCTCCTGCTCACCGTTCGCTACGGAGGCACGTCCATCGCCCTGACCGCTGAATTCGTGGTCAGCGCTCTGCTCGTGCCGTACCTGTTGATTGTTATCACGGCCTACGTCGGAGCAAGAGTGGTCTACAAGCTGGGCACGGCAGTGACTCGCGCCCGCGAGATGGGCAGCTACCGGCTCGCTGAACAGCTCGGCCGCGGAGGGATGGGCGAGGTGTGGAAAGCCGAGCACCGGATGCTGGTCAGACCAGCGGCCATCAAGCTGATTCGCCCCGATATGATGGGCAAGGATCTGGAGAGCCAGCGCACACTCCGGCTCCGTTTCGAACGGGAAGCCCAGGCGACGGCCCTCATGCACTCCCCGCATACCATTGATGTGTACGATTTTGGCGTGACCATCGACGGCACGTTCTACTACGTGATGGAGCTCCTGGATGGTTGGAACCTGCAGGAGCTAGTTCGTCGCTTCGGTCCCGTCCCGCCCCCTCGCACGATTCACCTGCTGCGCCAGGTGTGCGACTCGCTGGCTGAGGCGCACGAGAGGGGACTGATCCACCGTGATATCAAACCTGCCAACATCTACGTCTGCAGCCAGGGACGTCGGGCGGACCTGGTCAAGGTACTCGACTTCGGACTGGTCAAGAGGCGCTACGAGCCGGCGTCCAGTGAGCCGCAGCTCACCGCGGAACACGTGGTGGGCGGAACTCCGGCATTCATAGCGCCAGAGCAGATCACGGGGGCGGCCGTGGATGCTCGCACGGATCTCTATGCCGTGGGTTGCGTGGCATACTGGCTGCTCACCGGACACCTGGTGTTCGACGCCGGGACCTCCGTCGAGATGCTGGCCGACCACCTGAATACAACGCCCGTTCCTCCGTCACACGCATCGGAACTCCAGATACCCGAAGCGCTGGAGGCGGCTATCCTATCCTGCCTGGAGAAGGATCCGGCCAACCGGCCGCAGAGCGCGGAGGCGCTCGACACATTGCTCGCTGCCGTCGAGCCCCCATCGCCCTGGACGCCTGCGCAGGCTACGGAATGGTGGAGACTGCACAGACCGACACCCGATGCCGCCGGGCCGAAAGGCCCTCGCGTTCAGGTGGCGTGAGCGCCCGGTCTCGCCGAGTAGTCGCCCCGCAAGTGAGGGGAGGACGGAAGGAGGCCTCAGGCTGGTTATGGACCTCTGAAGCCCACCTCCGATTTGCACCCGATCCCACCTTCCCCTATCCATTCGACCCATCTATTGCGCCTCGATACGGTTTATCGGGCTTCAGCGGGAGCCCTGCAGTCTTCTTCCGTGGTCCACCGCTATCCATGAACGGGCAGTACGAAGGGGGGCAACATGGATCGTCGCGAATTCTGTCGTGGGGCCATCGCGGCCGGCATGACCGTGGCCGTACCAGGTATCTGGGGATGCGATCGCCGCATGCCCGAGGCCGCAAGCACGGGAACGAGCATTCCCGGGATCTCCTTGGCCGGCAACGAGATCGAGCTCGAGGCAGCAGCCATCCAGGAGCTTTCCGATGCCATGACCGGCCCGCTCCTCCTGTCGGACCACCCGGATTACGATGCGGCACGCACGATCTGGAACGGGATGCACGACAAGCACCCGGCACTGATCGCCCGCTGCCTGGACAACCGGGATGTCAGCCACGCCGTGACGTTCGCGCGCGAGCGCGAGCTGCTCACGTCCGTGCGCGGGGGCGGGCACAGCTGGCCGGGCAAGTCGGTAGCAGAAGGTGGCCTGATGATCGACCTGTCACAGATGAACACCGTGACGGTGGACCGTGAGGCGCAGAGGGCGACAGCGCAGGGCGGCGCCCTGCTGGGCGATCTGGACACGGCTGCGCTCGAGCAAGGGCTTGTCACGACGGCCGGCGTCGTATCCCACACGGGGTGCGGCGGCCTGACGCTCGGGGGCGGGTACGGCCGCCTGAACCGCAAATACGGCCTCACCATCGACAACGTGGTTGGGGCCGACATCGTCACGCCCGATGGCAACATTCGAACGATCAGCGCGGAGCAGGAGCCCGATCTCTTCTGGGCCATCCGCGGCGGCGGCGGCAATTTCGGCGTGGTCACGGCCTTCGAGTACCAGCTGCACCCGTTCGATCGCAACGTGTTCTCGGGCCTGATCGTTTGGCCACGGGAGCAGGCGCGCGAGGTCCTGGACTTCTACGGCGACTGGTACTCCGGACTGTCCGACGAACTGTATGTGGGTCCGACCCTGGCGACCCTCCCGGATGGCACGGGCGTCATCGTGATGGACGTGGTGTACGCGGGCGACCCGGAGGCCGGGGAGCGGGAGGTCGCACCGCTGAGGGCTATTGGCACCCCGATCGACGACGGAGTCACGGTCCAGGACTACATGGTCATGCAGACCAAAGACGACGCGGCATTTGGGCACGGCGTCCGTTCCTACGTCAAGAATGGCATGGTCCGGGAGATCACCCCGGAGCTGATCGACGTGATGCTCGACGCGTGGGTGGCGGACCCGCGTCTCGCCATGTTCAGCCACACGGCGGGTGGAGCCGTCAGCCGGGTTGGTGAGCTCGATACGGCGTTTCCGCACCGGAATGCCGAGACCATGCTACTGGTGGGCGGCGGCTGGATGGATCCGGCCATGGATGAGGAAGCCATCGCCATCTCGCGTGAATGGTGGTCCAGGCTGGAGCCGTTCTCGGGCGGCTACTACGACAACATCGAATTTGAGGGCGACGACCGGGCGGTGCAAAACTACGGCCCGGCCTACGAGCGCCTGAGCCGCATCAAGGCGGAGTTCGATCCGATGAACCTGTTCCGGCTCAACAACAACGTGCAGCCGGCCAACGGCTAGGTGACGGGGAGCGGCCCGCACGGCCCGCACTTCCTTGTGCCTGTGCAGCGCGAAGTACAGAGAGCCCGCTACCCGGCGGGCTCTTCTGCATCCAGTGGATCCGGCGAACCA
Organism: Gemmatimonadota bacterium; assembly: GCA_039587395.1. Classification (GTDB taxonomy): domain Bacteria; phylum Gemmatimonadota; class Gemmatimonadetes; order Palauibacterales; family Palauibacteraceae; genus JBDHIQ01. The sequence continues at coordinate 9,301 of JBDHIQ010000017.1, read as the reverse complement.
GCCAGCGACTGCCAGCGGACGAGATTGTACTCAGCGCCGAAGATGAGTATCAGCGCGGACAGGAAGAACCAGACCAACAGCACCACGATGGAAGAGAGCGGGCCGTACACCGCTTCAAAGTTGGCCAGGCGACCCAGATAGATGAGGAAGCCGTTCTTCCCCAGCTCAAATGCGACGGCTGCCAGGATGGTGCCGGGGGCAATCTGCCGCCAGCGTGTTTCGACGTACGGCGTCGTCTTGTAGATGAGCCCGAAGATCAGGCATCCCAGCACCAGGCTTGTGAGCGTGCTGGTTAGGCCGCTGAGTAGTTCGGGTGGAATACCCAGACCCTCGAGCACGCTCGGATCGAGACTCGTCATGACTCCGAACACCGCACTGACCGCGAGCGACAGAAGAACCAGCACCGCTAAGCCCAGGGCCATCAGGAAATAACGCACCTTGGCCAGCAGGTAGGGGCGGCTGGGCGGCACACCCAGCGACCGATTGACTGCACTCCCGGACAGCAGAAGGCCGAGTACGCCGGCCGTTCCAAGAGCGCCGCGAGCTCCGATGACCGCCTCCAGGTTCTGTCTGACGAAGTCCGCGCTGCCCGGAAGCGTGTTGCTGACGATCTCGGCGAGCCGAGCCTGGGCTTCGGGCGAGTCGAGGAAGTAGCCCACGGCCGCTATCACCCCGAGCAGCAGCGGGAAGACCGAGAGGAAGCTGAAGTAGGCGATGGCCGCGGCTCCATCCACCGCCTGGCCCTTCACGCCTCGCTGGACGGCTCGGAAGAGGATTCCTAACTCCCTCGCGATGCGACCTCCCTGCGCCTCACCCATCATGATCGGTCGTCTCCTGCCGCGTCATTGGCACCGTTCACCTCGCCGTCGGACGCCTCGGAATCAGGGTCACGGCGACGGCCGGGAGGGAGCCCGTGTTTGGCTTAGAAAGATGGGAGCGGCGCGGAGACACTAGCAACGGGTCACGCCCAGACATTGGGCTAAGCAAGGCGACGTGCGACATTATGTGAAGCGCGATCACTATCAAGACCTGATACGCAAGGAGCTGGAGCTTTGAAGATCGGAGTGCTCGGATCGGGTGCCGGCGGGACGGCCGTAGCGTTCGACTGGTCGGCACACGGCCACGACGTGTTCCTATTCGATTTCCCTCGGTTCCCGGATAACGTAGCGCGGATCGCGGAGTCCGGAGTGATCAAAGCCGCGGGGGATTTGGAGGGCTCTGCTCCGATAGAATATGCAGGCCACGAGATGGAAACCGTCGTGAGCGGCGCCGACGTCGTCTTTGTGGTGGGCCCGGCGTTCGCGATTCGGCCGTTTGCCGCCGCGTGTGCGCCGTTTCTCGAGATTGGGCAGGAGGTGGTCGTGTGCCCCGGCTCGACGGGCGGGGCGCTGGCCTTCAAAAACGAGGCCGGCCTGGACGTCGCATCGGATGAGATCCGCGTGTCCGAGACCTCCACCCTCCCGTACGCGGTGCGGCTCACCGAGCCGGGGCGCATCCGGGTGTTCCTGAAACTGACCGGCGGCTTCTTCGTGGCGGCCCTCCCGGCGCGATACACGGATCACACGCTCGCGATGCTCCGCGAGGTGTATCCCGGTCTCGAACCGGCGTCCAACATTCTCCAGACGACGCTTCAAAACGCCAATCCGGTCATTCACCCGGTTGTGACGCTGCTGAACGCGGCCAGGATCGAGGGCACGGGTGGCGACTTCCTGTTCTATGAAGAAGGCGTGACACCGGCCGTCGGAAGACTGATCCAGGCGGTGGACCAGGAGCGAATCGCGATCGGCAAAGCGCTGGGAGTCGAGGTCGAACCCGATCCCGAGCTCAGCCTTCGGCAAGGCTACATGACCGATTCCTCCTATGAGGAGGGGTACCGCACGGCGCCGGGCTTCCAGGGAATCAAGGCCCAGTCGGGCCTGGACCACCGATACCTCAACGAGGATGTAGGCTACGGGCTGGTGTTTCTCTCCGAGCTGGGTCGGCAGCTCGGCGTCCCGACGCCGATCATGGACTCGGTGATTGCCCTCAATTCACGTCTGATGAACCGCGACTACCGGGCCCGGGGACCGCATACGCCCGCGTCTCTCGGGATCGCGGGCCTCAATGCCCGTGAGCTGGTGGATCTCGTGTCCTGAGCGAACCGCGCGTAGGGCGTTCCGGCGCTACGTGCACGGCAGCACCGCTACCTCAGAACGAGTACCCGAGCGCCCCGGGCAACGCCTCGCTGAGCCACGGCAGGTACACGACCAGGAACAGGACCAGCACCATCGCGGCGTAGAAGGGAAGCAGCGCTTTCGTCGTGGGGCCCACCTTCGTTCGCCCGATTCCGCAACCGACGAACAGGATGGATCCCACGGGCGGTGTGCACAGGCCGATGCACAGGTTGAGTACCATCAGGATTCCGAAGTGGAGAGCGGAGATCCCCAGCTCCTGTGCGACCGGGAGAAAGATGGGAGTGAAGATCAGCACGGCCGGCGTGATGTCCATGAACGTTCCCACCGCCAGCAACAGGATGTTGATGAGCAGCAGGATCAGGACCCGGCTGTCGGTCAGCGATAACAAGAGCGCCGTGAGATTCTGCGGCACGTTCTGGTAGCTCAAGATCCAGGAGAAGGCGGTGGACGTGGCGATCAGGAGCATCACGATGGCCGTCGTCTCGGCGGACTTGAGCAGGATTCTCGGAAGGTCTCCCGGACGGACTTCGCGGTAGACCGCCATCGCCAGGATCAGTGAGTAGACTACGGCGATGGCGCTGGCTTCGGTGGCCGTAAAGATCCCGGCTACGATCCCGCCCATCACGATCACGACGAGGAGCAGGCTCGGGATGGCGCTCAGAAAGGCGCGACCGCCCTCGGACAGCCCGGGCCGGCCGGCCGCTCGATATCCGCGCCGGGTAGCAATGAGCCCGGCTACCAGCATGAGGGCCAGGCCGAGCAAGATCCCGGGCAAGTAGCCGGCCACGAACAGAGCCGCGATCGAAACCCCTCCACTTGCCAGGGAATACACGATGAGGACGTTGCTGGGAGGGATCAGGAGGCCCGTGACCGATCCGGTCATCGTCACCGCCACGCTGTACTCGCGCTCGTACCCTTCCTTCTCCATGGACGGAATCATGAAGCCGCCGACGGCGGAGGTAGCAGCCACCGCGGAACCCGATATGGATCCGAAGAGCATGCTGGCCAGGACGTTCACGTAGGCCAGCCCGCCTGCGAAGCCGCCGACCAGCACCCTGGCGAAATCGATGAGTCGCTGCGCCATCCCGCCCTCCGAGATGAGCCTGCCGGAGAGGATGAAGAAGGGGATGGCCAGTAGCGCGAAGGAATCGATCCCCGTGGCCATCCGCAGGGCTCCGGTGGCCAGTGCGGGTGCTGCCGGAATGGTCACCAGCATGGCGAGCGTGGTCGCCAGGCCCAGGCTCACGGCGATGGGCACACCCACCGCGAGGCAGGCCAGAAAGGCGGCGAAGAGCAGGGCAACGGCGCCTTCCATCAGCGCTCGCCCCCGGCCGGTCCGGATCCGCCCCTCATGATGGATTCAACCGAGAACAGCAGGATGAGCAGACCGGCCAGGGGCAGAGCCAGGTAGACATACCCCATCCGGATTCCCATCGAGGCTGAGATCTGGTTCAGCTGCAACGCCAGGCGGACCAGCAGGAAGCCGCCGACCACCATGGTGGAGAGGGCGAACAGCGCCACGAGCCCGTGAGCCACCGCCTGAATGGCCCGCCGGGGGCCTTTGCCGAGTCGCGCCGCCAGAAGGTCGATGCCGAGGTGCGCACGGGTGCGAAAGCCGTAGGCGGCGCCCAGCAGCCCAATCCAGATGAGGAGGAAGCCGGCCAACTCCTCCGTGAACGAGCTGGGGGCCCGCAACACGAATCTCGAGACCACCTGCCAGGTAACGTCCACTACCATGACGGCCATGAGCCCGACAAGCAGCCGACCCAGGAGCCGTTCGGCCCTGTCGGCCAGTCGCGTAAGGCTCACGGCACTCGCTCTATCGCGTCGAGGAGATCTCCCACCGGGGTGCCCAGGTAGGTTTCCAGCAGCGGCCGCGCTGCGCTGCGGAAGGCAGCCCGGTTGGGCTCGATGATCTCGACCCCGGCCTCACGCACCTGGTTCATGGCGTCTTCCGAGACCTCCCGCCACAGGCGCCGCTGCTCGCGCACGGAGGAGGCGGCCGCCTCTTCAAGCCACTCCTTTTCCTCGTCCGAGAGACGCTGCCAAACGTGCGTGCTGACCAACAGCACGTCAGGAACCCATGTGTGCTCGTCCAGGGTGTAGAACCGGCTCACTTCGTAGTGCCGCGACAGGAAGAAGCTGGGTGGGTTATTCTCGGCGCCGTCGACCACTCCCTGCTGGAGCGCGGAGTACAGTTCCCCCCAATCGATGGGGGTGGCGGACCCGCCCAGCGCCTCCACCATCCGGGTCGAAGTAATGCTCTTCTGCACGCGGATCTTGAGGCCGGCCAGATCGCCTGGCGTTCGCACGGGAGTGCCCGTCGTGTAGAAGTTGCGGGGCCCCGCATCGTAGTAGCCGAGGCCTCGCAGGTAATGGGGCTCGCCCGCCAGGAGCAGCCGCTGCCCGATCTCTCCATCCAGCACGGCCCACAGGTGATCCTGATCCCGGAACACGTAGGGCAGGCTGAACACCTTCATTTCCGGGACGAACGATTCGAGCGGGCTGGCGGACACCTTGGTCATGGCGATGCTGCCAATCTGCAGCATCTCGATCAGTTCGCGCTCCTCGCCCAGCTGGCCGTTCGGGTGAATGTCAATTCGCAGCTGGCCGTCCGACAGTTCGGCAACGCGCCCGGCCATGTGCTCCATAGCGACGTGCACGGGATGCGCCACGTCCAGTCCATGGGCGAGCTTGAGAGCTCTCCCGGCTTCCTGGTCGCGGCACGCGGTCAACGCCAGCGCGACCAGGGCCAGCACGGTCCGGTAGAAGGGGCCCGTGGCGCGCTGGATCGGGCGCTGCCTGATGCCGCGACGAATCACACGCCGTCTCCCCGGTCGAGCGAAGAGAGGAAGGACTCGACCACCTGCCGGTACTCGTCCCGATCCATTGCAAACGCCAAAATTGTCTTCAGGTAATCCCGCTTGTCTCCCACATCGTAGCGGCGACCCTGGAAAGGAACCGCGATCATCTGCGTCTGCCCGAGCAGCGAAGCCAGGGCGTCGGTCAGCTGGATCTCGTCGTCCCGTCCCGGCTGGGTGGCGTCCAGGGTCCCGAAGATCTCTGGAGTCAGCACGTAGCGGCCGGCTATGGCCACAAGGGAGTCCGTTTCACCCGGACGGGGTTTCTCCACCAGGCGCGAGACGCGGATGCTCCCGTCCTCCAGCGTATCTCCTTCCACGATCCCGCAGCGGTGGGTCCGCTCCGGAACGACCGTCTCGACGCCCAGCACCGGGCATCGTTCTCGTTCAAACGCCTCGACCAGCTGCCCGGTGGCCGGTACCGTCGCCCGGATCACGCTGTCGCCGAGCAGTACGGCAAACGGGTCCTTCCCTACGAAGCCGCGCGCGCAGCGTATCGCGTCGCCCAGACCGGCCTGTACCGGCTGGCGCACGTAGTGGATCCTGGCCAGGCCGGCCAGTTCACGCACCGCGCGCAACGAATGGGTGTCTCCACGTCGCTCCAGGTGTGCCTCCAGCTCGACATCCCGGTCGAAGTGATCTTCGATGGCTCGCTTGTCCCGGCCGGTGACGATGAGAATGTCCCGTATCCCCGAGTCGACGGCCTCCTGGATGACGTACTGGATGGTCGGCGTGTCCAGGATCGGGAGCATCTCCTTGGGCTGTGCCTTCGTAGCGGGAAGCAGCCGGGTTCCGACACCTGCCGCCGGGATGACGGCCTTTGTGATCATGGAATGCTCCTCTATGCGATAGCCGGGTAGATCACCCGGGCGTCCAGCGCTCCAAGCCGCTCTTCGAGCCGCTCGCGCATCTCCTTTCCTTGGTACACACCGACCACGGACCCACCTGAGCCGGCCAGCTTGGCCGACGCCCCGAGGCTTCGGGCGGTTTCTACCATGGCCACGTCCCGCCCATCAATCGGCATGATCCGGCGCCTCAGGTCGAAATTCTCGTTCATCAGGGATGAGAAGGCCGCGTGGTCCGCCTGCAGGAGCGCCTCGCGTCCACGAGTCGCCAGTGCGGCAATACAGGCCAGCGTATGCCGCACCTCCGGATCTCCTCGCTGCCAGCGGCTCTTCAGGCTGTCCAGTCGCTGCCCCGAGCTCCTGTTCGATCGCCCGCGGTGAGCGACGAACAGGGTCGGCAGCAGGCCCGGGTCCAGCGGCTCGTACGCACCGTGGCCGAGGCTGTCTAGCAACGACTGCGAAAGGTCCATGTATACCAGGCCCTGGTATATCTGCGCGACCCGGTCCTGCAGCCCCGCCGTGATCCCGAGCTGGTCGACCTCTGCCGCCAGAACGAGCGACGGCTGGCTCTCCCGCGGTATCTTGACCTCATAGAACGCCATCAGGGCACGGAGCGCCGCGGTTACGATCGCGCTAGAGCCCGCGAGTCCTACCTGGCGCGGGATGGTTGATACGTACCGGACAATGAAATGGCGTGCCGGCAACGAGAGGCCGGCTTCGGAACAGTAGGTGCGGAACGTCGTGATGGCCGCTTCCAAGAGCGGAATCGTGTCCGGCCGCGCATCGGCAGCTTCCTCGAGCGTGACCGTAGCGTGGAAGTTGCGGATCGCGCAGGAGAGAGCGCGACCGAAGTAGCCATCGGACGGATTCCCGAGCAGCCCGAGGCGGGCGAACGCGCGTCCCTCGCTAGCGGCTGTGGTCAACGGGCCGGCCCCCGGTGCCTCCCCGGCCTCGTGCTAGCCCTCCACCATGCCCAGGCCGTCCACGACGCCGCGCAGATAGGCAAACGACTGGAGCATCCCGGGGAGCGGGTCCTTCGCGTCGATCTCGTACTCCAGGTTCACATGTCCGGCGTAGCCCATCTCGGCCAGCTGCGTGAAGATGTCTGCCCACGGCATGGCGCCCTCTCCGACTATGCACTGGCTCTCGGCGACCAGGAGGTCCTTCAGGTCCTTGGCGTGGACGTCCAGCACCCGATCCCCCGACTCGGCCAGAGTCTCCACGATGTCCACGCCGGTACGGGTGGTGTGACCCAGATCGACGCACAGACCGATGCGTGGATCCATATCGCGGAGGATGGGCAGCGCGTCCCGTGGGCCCGGGAAGTGGGGGTCCGTGGGTCCGTGGTTGTGGATGGCGACCGCGATGTCGTACTCCTGCACGAAGCGCTCGATACGGGGGAGAGTGGCCTTGCTGGGCGCGATTACCATGATCGGCATTCCGGCCAACCGGGCGTACTCGAAGTACTTCCGGATGTCGTCGTCATCCTCCTGCTGGAGGGTGATCACGCCGCCGCCCACGATTTCGATGCCTGCGTCCTCGAACTCCTGCGCACCCACCGCCAGCTCCTCTGGCGTGCTCTCGTAGGGGAGGTGGAAGGACTTCACGCTGACGTACGATGCGCGCAGCGCGAGAATCGCCGCGATCGCATCGGCCCGGCTCAGCTCGCGCAGGGAGTAACTGGCCACGCCCAGCTTGATGGCGGCAGGGGCCTCCACAACGGTCCGGCTCGCCTGGAGCGACATGGGAAACGCCAGTCCGGAGGCGGCTGCGGCGCCGATCGCAGCGCTCCCTGCCGCGGCGGTCTTCAGGAAATCGCGGCGGTTTGTTTCGTCTTTAGCCATGGTCAGACCTTTGCCTCCCAACCCGGTTCGTACTCCCGGCTCCACAGCGCCTCTGCGCCTCGGTTGTCCACGATTCGCCCGGTCAGCGAATCGCAGTGCAGGGTATCTCCGGTGAGCTGCGCGATGTTGCCCAGGTGGCACAGCAACTGGCTCTTGTGCCCGCCGTGGATGTCTGCTGCCGGCGCGGCATCGCCACGAATCGAGTCCTGGAAGTTGGCGATGTGCAAGTCCGTCAGGGATCCGCCACCGCGGGTGTCCAGGGCGGCATCGGTTTCACCGCGGATGCGCCGCCCGATCTCGTTGTTCTCCAGGTCGTAGAGCACATAGCCGGCGCGATCGATGATGGCCGTGCCTTCCGTCCCGTGGATCGAGGCGCCGCGACCGCGGTTCTCGATGGGCCGTCCGTTGCAGCTGCGGCCCTCCCAGGTGATGGTCGCGCCGGTGTCGAAGTCGAACGAAGCCACCTGGGTGTCCGGGAACTCCCAGTCGTCTTTGAAGTGGTAACGGCCCCCGGCGGACGTCACCCTGACCGGGTAGTCCACGTCCAGCGCCCAGCGACATACGTCAATCTCGTGCGTGCCGTTGTTGCAGATCTCGCCGGTCCCCCAGCGCCAGAACCAGTGCCAGTTGTAGTGCACGACATTGTCCTGAAACGCGGTTCGCGGTGCCGGTCCCTGCCACAGCTCGTAGTCCAGCCAGTCGGGAACGGGCGCGGGCTTGCCGCGCCCGATGCCGCCGCGCGTGTTTCCGTACCACGCCCGCGCGAAATAGGGGTCGCCAATCACGCCGTCTCGGATCTGCTGGATGACGTCCACGGACTCCGGAGCGGAGCGCTGCTGGTTGCCCATCTGAATGATGCGACCGTGGTACTGCTGCGCTTCCACCAGCAGCTCGCCTTCCCGCGGGTTGTGGCCGCACGGCTTCTCGACGTAGACGTGCTTGCCTGCCTGAAGTGCGAGAAGTGTCGCGGGAGCATGCCAGTGGTCGGGTGCGGCAATCACCAGCGCGTCCACGTCCGGGTCTTCCAGGGCATATCGGAAGTCGGTCAGACCCTGTGGAGTCTGGCTTTCCATGGCGGTCACCTCGGCGACCGTCTTGTCGACGGCCCGCGAGTCCACGTCGCAGATGTACCTGACCTGCGCTCCGGTGCGGACGAAGGCCTTGGCCAGCTCGTTTCCCCGGCTGTTCACGCCCATCACGGCCGCGATGACTCGGTCGCTTGCCTGAAGCGGTCGGTCCAGCGCCCCGAGGATCGACGGAAACCCTCCCAGAGCCCCGAGTCCCAGAGCGGCCGACCCTCCCTGAACGAACCTTCTGCGATCGATAGTGTGCGTCATGGCGTGATCTTCCGGATCCTTATGTTGCGGAACCAGACATCGTCCCCGTGGTCCTGCAGAACGATGTGTCCACTCCTCAGGTCGGCGAAGCCCTCAATCGGCACGTACTTGCTCGACGCGTAAGCCGAGTCGAAGGCGGCGCTGCCGAGATCGAACTCGACGACTTTCCGGCCGTTGAGCCAGTGCTCTCCGTGCCCTTCTCTGAACAAGATGCGCGACTCGTTGAACGAGCCCACCGGT
>JBDHIQ010000155.1:0-5932 GCA_039587395.1 Gemmatimonadota bacterium | reverse complement strand
GACAGGTCCGCGATGGCGGCCATCGCGAAGGCGTTCGCGGCGATGTCCGTGATCAGGTGGGCAACGGCCTCATGCTTACCGACCGGTTGTCCCCACTGGACACGAGATCCCGCCCACTCCCGGCAGATCCGGAGACACGCTTTTGCCGAGCCCACCACCGAGGCCGGGACCGACAGACGTCCGGTGTTGAGCGTGACCAGCGCCAGCTTCAGGCCCCGGCCTTCTTCGAACAGGAGGTTCTCCCGCGGTATCCGTACCTCCGTGAACCGGACCCTGCCGTTCTCGATGGCGCTGAGCCCCATGAAGTGGCAGCGCTGGACCACCTGGACGCCCGGCCAGTCCTTCTCGACGGACGACGAACAGCTCGGCAACCGTCCCGTTCGTGGCCCACAGCTTCTCCCCGTTCAGGATGTAGGCCTCACCGTCCTCGGTGCGCTCCACGGACGAGCTCAGTCTGGCCGGATCGGAGCCCACGTCCTGCTCCGTCAGTGCGAACGCCGAGATGGCCCCGCGCGCGAGCCTGGGCAGGTACTTCTTCTTCTGTTCTTCCGTCCCGAAATGGATGAGCGGGTTCGGCACGCCTATGGACTGGTGGGCGGAGAGCAGGGCGATCAGGTTGCCATCTACCGTACCCAGGATCTCCATGATCCGGCTGTACTCGATCTGGTTGAACCCGAGTCCGCCGTACTCCTTGGGTATCTTGAGTCCGAAGGCGCCCATCCCGCGAAGCCTGTCCACTATCTCCGGTGGAATCTGGCCTTCCCGGTCGATCCGGTCAGAGTCCACCTCCTCCTCCAGGAACGCGCGGAGCTCCTTCATCCAGGCGCGCGCCCGCCGGCCAATGTGGTCTTCCGGATCCGGATAGGGATGGATCATCTCGAGCCTGAGATCGCCAAGAAACAGGTCGCGAACGAACGTGCGCCCGCCCCATTCCGTCTCGCGAGCCGCTTCCGCTACCTGTCGTGCCGCGGACTCGCTGACGTCTACGGTCTGCCTGTCGGCATCCGACATAACGTTGCCCTCGTGGGTGTGGCACGCCGCGAAGCGTGCGTCCGGCCATCCGTTTCCATGGTACCCCTAGGCTACGTCGGCACCTGCACCGGCGTTCCGTGCGGGGTGGTTGCCGGAGTCTCCCCGCCATACGGAACAAGTGTCGCCGGTACCGGGTTTCGAACGGGCAGCGGGCGTACCCTCGCGTGGGTCAGGTCCGTACCCGACAATGGCAACCCCTGAGACGACGACGGAGAGTCAGCGCCATGCAACATGCGGAGCAAACGTACGGCCTGGACTACGATGCCGAGACCGTTGCCGTGCCGGATGGACCGCCGATCCTGCTCCGTCGGCAGCATGGAAGGCACAGCTGGCTCGAGGAACTGGCATCCGACGTCCGGGGCGGACTGACCGGCCACCCGAAGGAGCTGCCGCCGAAGTACTTCTACGACTCCCGCGGTTCGGCCCTGTTCGACGAGATTACCCGGCTTCCGGAATACTACCAGACGCGCACCGAGAGAAGCATCCTGCGACGGATCGCGCCCGCGCTGGCGGAATCTCTGGGCCCGACTGCGCTGGTTGAGTTCGGCTCCGGAAGCGCCGACAAGACCCGGGTGCTCCTGGACGCGATGCGGGCCAGCGGCTCGGCAGCCGGGTTCGGACCCATCGATGTGAGCGAGACGGCGCTACTCCAGAGCGCCCGGCGCCTAACCAGCCGCTACCCTGACATGAAGATCGAAGGAGTGATCGGCGACTTCGAGCAACCGTTCCCCCTTCCGTTCCAGGGCCGGACCCGGCTGCTGGCGTTCCTGGGCTCGACCATCGGCAACATGCAAAGCTGGGAAGCACAGGCGTTCCTCACCACCGTCGCCGAACAGCTGAGCCCCAGCGATGTTTTCCTGATCGGTTTCGATCTCGTGAAGGACGTGAGCCGGATCGAGGCGGCCTACAACGACTCCCTGGGCGTGACGCGAGAATTCAACCTGAATGTGCTGCGGGTCCTGAACCGGGAGCTGGACGCGGACTTCGATCTGGACGGCTTCGAGCACCTGGCCTTCTACGACGCAGCCGCTTCCCGCATCGAGATGCAACTGGTGGCGACGAGGCGTCAGACCGCGCGCCTGACACGGCTGGAACTGGACGTGACGGTTGCTGAAGGGGAGTCGATCCGGACCGAGCTCAGCCACAAGTACACGCGCGAATCCGCGGCCCGGCTGGTGGCCCGGGCGGGTATGGAGCTCACAGGCTGGGAGACGGACCCGCAGAACCTGTTCGCCCTGGGCCTGGCGCGCGTCGGCTAGGGCAACCCGGTGGCCGCAGCGGCTACCGCGGCCTCGGGCAACGGCAGATACGCCAGGAAGCCCGCCAGCAGAATCACGACGACCATCACCACGGTTTCCAGTAGCACGGAGCGTCGCAGGGCTGCCGGAGCTCGCGCCGCTGCTTCGGCGTCCCCCGCCTCCTCACCGCCTGTGCCCTCCATGGCCGGCATGATCCGGAACCGATTACGGGCTCCGAACGCGATGAGAATGCCCAATCCCGCCACTTTGGCCAGCAGCATCCGGCCATAAGCCGTCACGAACAGGTCGCGGAACGACGGCAGCAGATCGATGCTCTGCCACAGGCCGGTGGCCGTCACCGCCACCACCGCGCCCAGCGCCACACTCGATACCCTGTCCGCCGTGGCCCGGAACTCCGCCCCCTCACGCCTGCCCAGAAGCAGCTGAAGCAGTCCACCGGCCCAGAACGCCACGGCCAGCAGGTGGATGGCCTTTGCCGTGATGGACCAGAACGATCCGTCCGATCCGTGCCCGATCCCGGCCGTGACCACCAGACCCGTCATCGCCAGCAGAGCGCCCATGGCTGGCATGTCGAGCGCCACCAGCGTGGCCAGCGCCAACACGACACAGATCAGGCGTAGCATCTCGAAGCGGCCCGTGCTGGTGGATAACCCCAGACCGGCCCAGCCGAAGTCCAGGGTTTCGCCCGGCGGAACGATGTAGCCCAGCCAGGCGATCAGGTGCGCGGCGAGGACTATCGGGGCAAGGATCGCCAACGCCACGGCCAGCCGGCGCACGCGGGTGGACGTGCCCGGGAGGAGCCAGACCTCGAACGCCAGCAGGCCTGCCAGCGCAAGCAGCAGCCCGGTCCCCAGCCCTCGCAGAAGAGACAGCCAGCGGTTGGAGCTTTCCGCCGCTTCGTCTTCCTCTACACGCTCCCAACGTTCCTGCGCCTGCGCGTCTTCCACGCCGGTTTGTGCTTCCTGCGCGCCAGAGTCCTGCGTGACCGGCGCTACGGCCGCCTCGGGGGGCGGCAACGACCCGTCCACAAAGAAGGCGAAATCGCCGGTCACCGGGTGGCCATCATCGGCCACGACCCGCCAGTGGACCCGGTACTCGCCGCGCGACAGTGACGGCGGGTTGACCACCAGGACGCGGTCGTCCGTCACCTCTGCCCGCACCTCCAGCGTCAACATCGTGCCGTCCGCCGCCTCGATGCGAACCTGGCCGAGCGCAGGATCCACGGGCTGACTGAACTCGAGCCGGAGAATGGCCGGGCTCTCGGCAAGCGTATCTCCGTCGGCCGGCGCCGAGCCGACAAGGTACAAGTGCAGCGGCGCGGGGACGTCCGGGGGCTCCGCAGCGAGCGCGACGGGGACCGACAGAAACAGGGCGCTGAGCGTCGCGATCCAGGCGGCTCTATTCATTCGAGTGCTCATATGAGTTGGTGCTCGTGGCTCGAGTCTGTTCGAAGATGGCAAGCTGAGCCCGGAGATGGACCCCCGCAAGCCGGGAAGGATAGCTAATCCCCGCGCAGCCGGTGCAGATTCGCCTGCACCCCTTTCGCCGTGAGGCCCAGCAGGTCTGCGTGCTGGATCAGTAACTCGGGCTCGGCCGGGTACATCCGGTTGCGGGACGCGTCGGACAGGCCGGCGACATTGCGGGGAGCGATGGCCCTCTCCATGCCGCTCCGGAAGCTTTCTAGCGTCAGGCCCGGATCTTCTCGAGCCGCCTCAGACCAGCGGGCCGCATCGCGAAACACGGGATCCGTCGCGCCCAGGAAGCCCTGCCAGGCCCACTCGCCACCCTGTAGAGGCTGGTGGTGCAGTCGCTGCATGGACTCAGAGAAGATGGCTGGTCCGAAGTATAGGAAGCTCTGCTCGACGAACAGATCGAAACGCCGACGCAGGGCGTAGGCTCCCGAGACTACACGCCCGACATGGTCGGCTTCCAGGTCCAGAAGCGATCCATAGTCGGCCAGAGACGAGGCTAGAGCGGCGCCGCCCGCAGCACCGGAGTCCACACTCTCCAGCGCCCGCGCCAGCCGCTCGACCGCCAGCAGGCTCCACGCGATTCCCGTGGAAAACAGTGGGCTGATGAACCCGTAGGTGTGGGGGAGCAGGGCCCACCTGTCGCCGGCGGCTGCCACCGCACGCCGCTGGAGGACCGGCACTCGCTCGATGGGCCGTACGGCGTGAGCGCCGCCAAACTGCGCGTGGAGCGCAGGGTAGCGCTCGAGCAAGCGTCGCCACGCCTCCTCCGGTGCCACCGCCTGGGACAACAGCCGGTCGGAGCCTTCCGCCGTATGGTCTATCACGAACCCGGCGCTCACGACGCCGTGGTCGAATGGAAGCACGTACAGCCACCCCTCATCCAGGAGATGATGGACGGCGGCTCGCTCGTCCGGGTACGGGCCGTCCGGCAGCGTGGCGCCTCCGTCTGCCGCGACTTCCCGGAACAGGTCTACGTTGTGGAAATGGCTGAAGATGAGGCCCGTCCGTAACGGCTGGCCCCGCGGGTGCGGCGGAATCCCCAGCCGGTCTGCCAGGAATCCACCGGTTCCGGACCCGTCGATCAGCACATCCGACTCGAGGCTCACCTTCCGGCCCTGTCGCGTACCCGTCAGCCTGAAGCCATCGCCCGCCGCCTCCACCTCGGCCAGCTCGATGCGATCCAGGTACTCCACTCCCTCCTCCTGCGCCTGCCGCACCAGGTAGTGGTCCACGTCCTCCCGCAGCCAATGACAGTCGGAGACGGAATCCGACGGGCTTGCAGCCACCAGCAGCCGGTGCTCGTTGTCCGGTCCGTTGCGGAACGGCTCGCCCGGTCGCTGCCTGTAGAACGTGAAGCCCCGTTTGAGACCCCGCTTCAGCTCCGGCAGGTGTTTGCCCCACTCGCCATACGCGGCCAGCCAGCGCAGATCCGGAAGGTCGTAACGGTCGCCCAGCCGCTCCAGGCAGAGGGCGGCCAGCGGGGTGGAGGACTCACCGATGGCGAAGCGGGGGTGGGAGCCGCGCTCGAGCAGGTACACTTCGTGACCCTGCCTGCAAAGGATCCTCGCAAGCGTGCTTCCAGCGAAACCGGATCCGATTATCGCGACGGTGGTCCCGGCCATGAGATCAGCTCCCGTTGCAGGAAGGGCAGGGGGGGCATGGTTCGCCCGACCCCGACAGGTTGATGCGCCTGAGTCGGGCCACACGTGATGCGGCGCAGTTCGGGCACGCGGCGAACTCCGCGGCATCCCAGAGATCGGCCTCGACAATCGCTCCGGCGGCGGCGGCCAGAGGCAGGCAGGATTCCAGCGCGTCTTCCAGGAGTGCCAGCGACGGCGTCCGAAACAGCCCGGCCTCCTCGAGCTCCTCCATGGCTCCGTTTCCTCCCCGGACGGGGATGAGGCTCACTCTGTCCGCTCCCTGTTCGAACGCGAACTCCGCCGTGCGTGCGGTCCACTCCACGGTCTGGTCCAGCGGAATGCTCGGTGCGCCAACCAGCGCGAAGACGCGGACGCCGATCCCGGCACCGCGCAGCGTTCCCGCGGCCTGCCGAAAGTCGTCCAGGGTCATTCCCTTGTTGAGAGCGGGAAGCGCCTCCGGGTGAACGGTTTCGAGGCCGAGCGCGACCTCCAGCCGGCCGTCGATGCGCTCGGCGAACTCGAGGCAGCG
>JBDHIQ010000154.1:0-6864 GCA_039587395.1 Gemmatimonadota bacterium | reverse complement strand
CCGGACCTGCTGACCGTGGACGGCGTCGAAGTGATCACGGCCGGCTGGGTGACGGACAAGCATCGTCCGGGCCCGACGCAGCGGATCGACCAGGAGGAAATGGACCGGATCCTCATCCGGAGCGGTCATCCGGGGAAGACCACGAAGACGATCGAGTACCTGGTGCGGGGATCCGGCTCGATGACCGTGACCTACGATGCCGTGAAGGGCGGCCGGGTGTCGGCGACGATCCCGCTGAGGTAGCGTCGGCGCAGCCTGCCAGTCACCGTTAGTTTGCCGCCCATGCACGGCATGATCCTGCTCCTGGACCTCCTGATCATCGTCGGGATCGCGATCCCGGTGGTGGCGCTTGCCCACCGGTTGCGCACGCCCAGCGTCGTGGGGTTTCTGCTTACCGGTGTAGCGATCGGACCGCACGCGCTCGGTCTGGTGCGCGACACGGCCGCGGTGTCTGAGCTGGCCGAAATCGGGGTTGTGCTGCTCCTGTTCGCCATCGGGCTCGAAATCTCGCTCTCCCGGGTGATCAAGCTGGGCCGGATCATGGTGCAGGGTGGCTTCGTGCAGGTGGGTTTGACGATGCTGGTGACTGGCGGCATCGCCCTCGCGTTCTCCCTTCCCACGGAACAGGCCGTCTTCTACGCCTCGCTGGCTGCCCTCTCCTCGACCGCGGTGGTGCTACGCGCGTACAGCGATAGACGCGCCCTCGACACACCTCCGGGAAGGGCGAGCGTTGGCATCCTCCTCTTCCAGGACCTCTCAATAGTGGCGCTCGTCCTGCTCGTGCAGGTCCTCGGAGGCACCGGGACCGGTGCGGTCGAGACGCTCCTCAGCGTGCTCATCAGTCTCGTCGTGGTCGGGACACTGGTGCTGGCCGGACGGTTCGTAATCCCCTGGGTTCTCGAGCAGGTGGTCGGCGTACAGAATCGGGAGCTGTTCACGCTGGGGATCGTGTTCTTCGGACTTGGCGCGGCGTACGTCACCGCGAGCTTCGGGCTGTCCCTCGCTCTGGGCGCTTTTATCGCGGGCCTGGTGATCTCCGAATCGGAATATGGCCTTCAGGCTCTGTCGGACATCCTGCCGTTCCGCGACGTGTTCAGCGGGGTGTTCTTTACCTCGATCGGCATGCTGCTGGATCTCGGCTTCCTGCTGGAGCGGCCGGGTGTCATCCTCGCAATCGCGGCTTCCCTGTTCCTGATCAAGACGGCCGCGGGTACCCTGGCGACGCTCAGCCTCAAGCGGTCGTTCCAGGTCAGCCTGATCACGGGACTGGGGCTCGCACAGGTGGGAGAGTTCTCCTTCGTGCTGGCATCCGTTGCCGAGCCGTTCGGACTGATGGGCGGGACCGACCGCGAGCAGATATTCCTCGGGGTCTCCGTATTGACGCTGCTCGCGACCCCGCTGGTGATCATTCTTGCACCGGCAGTGGCACGATGGACGGCCGGGATCCTGGGCCGTCCCCCGGTGGATCTCCCTGCTGCCGGGCTCGAGGAGCCGGAAGAGCTGTCCGACCACGTGATCATCATCGGATACGGCGTCAACGGCCGGAATCTGGCGCGCGTGCTTGATGGCGCGGGCATCCCCTACATCATCCTGGAGCAGAACGGCCTGGTGGTGCAGAGCGCCCGGCGCGACTTGCAGCCCATCGTGTTTGGAGACGGTACGCAACCGGAGGTACTCGAAGAAGTCGGCGTCCAGCGCGCCCGCATTCTCGTGCTTGCCATCGCGTCGCCGGCAGCCGAGCTGCGCGGCGTGAGCGTGGCACGGCGGCTGAACTCAGGTCTGCGCATCATCGTGCGGACCCGTTTCGTGCTCGCCGTGGAAGATCTGAAGCGGGCGGGCGCCGATGAAGTGGTGGCGGAGGAGTTCGAGACCTCGCTGGAGATCTTTGCCCGGACGCTGCGCCACTACAGCATCCCGTCCAACGCCATAGAGAGAGAGCTCCAGGCCGCACGCCTGGAGCATTACGGAATCTTCTCTGGCCGCGGCACGGCCGAGTTCCGACTGGACACGCTGGCCGAGCTGGGGGTGCATCGGGCCATCGACATTGTGGAGGTGGAGGCCGGAGCGCCGGCCGTGGGGCAGCACCCTTCCACGCTCCGGCTGCGGCGTGAGACCGGTGCCACAGTGATTGCCGTCGTGCGCGAGGAGCAGGTCTACTACACGCCGGACCCCAAGCAACGCTTCCAGGTGGGCGACTCCGTGCTGCTCATGGGAGACGAAGAGGCCCAGGCCCGGGTACGGAAGTTCTTCGTCACGCCACCGACGCCGTTGTAGGGCTCCGCACGCCGATTGCGCACGAGTAGCATATTTGTTATACTTCCTGCATGGTTAAGGAAGTGAAGGTTCGGCGCGTGGGTGGCTCCGTCGGGGCCACCCTGCCGAAAGACATGGCCGATCGTATGCACGTCGAGCCCGGGGACACCCTGCTCGCGGTGGAAACGGACCAGGGCATACTCCTGACCCCCTTCGATCCCGTCACGCGTGAAGCCCTCGCGATCGCGGCAGCCACTGCGAAGCGCTACCGGAACGCCCTGCGCGAACTCGCCCAATAGTGGCGGAACCTCACTGGGTGCCTAGAGTGGTCGTCGAGGCCATTCACTTCGATCAGGTGCGAGAGCATGGCGGCATTCCGGGGCTCCGGGACGAGGACCTGCTCGAGGCGGCCCTCGCACGACCCCGACACAAGTCGACGTACAAGCGTCGCCCGGATCTCGCTTCGCTGGCAGCCGCCTATGGATTCGGGATCGCGCGCAATCACCCTTTTCGCGATGGCAACAAGCGGGTCGCGTTCGTGACCATGGTGGTCTTTCTCGGACTCAACGGGCTGGAGTTCAGCGCAGATGAGGCGGAGGTAGTGACGATCATCCGGTCGCTTGCGGCGGGCGAGACTACGGAAGGGGATCTCGCGAGATGGATTCGAGACCGGACGACGCCGGACGCATAGTCACATCAGCCTGCGCTCTTCGATCAGCTCAAGGCCCTGGATCTTCCACGTGCCTTCGAACGGGACGATCGTGACCAGCGCGTCGTACCGGTTCTGGCGGAAATGCTCGTGCCCGAAGTGGTGGTCCGCACCGTTCGTGCTCGATCACGTAGCAGGGGACGATCAGCTCGCGCACGTCCGTCTCCGCGGTCGTAAGACCGAACATCTCGATGGACGTGTCCGCAAGCCGGATGCGTCCGCAGTCGAACACATAGAGCCTGAGGGAGGCTTGCTGACCGATGGCCGCGAATTCCGAGTCCGGACCGGTGTCCAAAGGCCGCCGACCTGCGTCCTGCAGGACCAGCAGTGGGAGCAACAGGATCGCGGCGACTCGGATCATAAGATCTCCTCTCGGGTCATCTGGGCCGGACCCGCGCGCCGTGCGGGGTGCGATGGGCGCTCAAACTGGGTGGAACGAGGAACGGAATGCAAACGAAGGCGAGGACGAGGCCTGGCTTCATAGCCAATCCGAGCTGGAGCCGCAGCAACGAACCTCAGTCGATCAGTTCCTGTGCCTCCAGATAGCTGAGTACGTCGGACACGGACAGATCGCGCGCCAGCCCTGGCAGGGCGTAGCCGTTCCAGGGCGTGTAGTACTCGGGTGTCTCCAGACCGATCGATACGGCCGGGCACTCCTGGGCAGCGGCGAGGTGGGAAGGGCCGCTGTCGTTACCCAGGTACAGGGTGGACTCTGCGAGCAGCGCAGCAACACTTGTCAGTGGCAACCCAGACAGGTTCACGCCACCAGTCCTGTGCGCCAGCTCGGCACACAAACCGGACTCGGCCGGGGAGCCAAGAACCGCTATCCCGTCGTAGCCGTCTCGGATCACCAGTGCCAGCTCCGCGAACCGTTCCACGGGCCACTGTTTCCAGGCACCGCTCGAACCCGGGCCGATACAGAGAATGCGCGCACCAGTATCGAACCCGGCTGCTGCCATGGCTTCCCGAATCGTCTCACTCTTCAGGACGATGCGGGTGGAAATCTCGGGAAGGCCATCTGAGAATATGTGCCGCAGAATCGAGTAGCAGTGCGGAACGGCACCCTGTTCGCGGATCTCATCGTCGTAGTGCTCTGCGCCGAGCTTCTTCTTTGCCCGCGCCAGCAGTCGCGTGAACTTGATAGTGGGGTTTGCCCGCAGGTAGAGCAGAAGGTCGAACGGCTTACGGTAGGATGAAAGGTAGAGCGTACGCCTGGCCGACCAATCCTTGACGTTCAGGTGCCGACGGCCCACCCAGTCGTAGTCCGCCAGCAGCGCTGCTCCGGTCCGCTCGACCACCACCTCCACATCGAGTGGCTCGATCTTCTCATGAAGGGCATGCAGGATGGGAAGCTGGGTGACGAAGTCGCCCAGCGCGGGCATGAACTCTATGAGAACGCGCATCCGACTTCCGCTGCCACGCGGGCTATCCGGGCAGCCACTCTACTTCAGCCGGCCGATCACCGCACCCGCAATGATGTTCTTCATGATCTCGCGCGAGCCTTCGTAGATCTCGGTGATCCGGACATCCCGGTAGAAGCGCTCAACTTCGAACTCGGTCATGTACCCGTATCCACCGAGCAGCTGAATGGCTTCGTCCGTCACCTCTTTTGCGGCGTGGCCCGCGTAGTACTTGGCCATCGCGGTAAGCTTCGTGTCAGGCTTGCCCTGGTCCGTCGTCCAGGCGGCCTTGTAGGTGATCAGCCGGGCCAGCTCGATCTTGGTTGCCATGTCGGCCAGCTTGTGCTGCGTCACCTGGAACTGCGCGATCTTCTTCCCGAACTGCTCGCGGCCTTTGACGTAGTCCAGCGCCCGGTCGAACGCCCCCTGGGCGGTTCCGATGGCCTGCGCGGCCGTCTCGATGCGGCTCTCGTCAAAGAAGCCCAGGATCTGGTAGAACCCCTTCCCTTCCTGGCCGAGCAGGTTCTCGGCGGGGACCCGCACGTCCTTGAAGCTGACCTCGCCCGTCGGGATCATGCGAAGGCCCATCTTGTTCCCGACACTCGCGGTGGACAGGCCTTCGGTGCCCTTTTCCACGAGAATCATGGACTGTCCTTTGTGGCCGGCTTCCGGGTCCGTCTGACAGACCACCACGTAGTAGTCGGCCATCCCCGCGTTGGTGATGAACGTCTTCACGCCGTTGATCACCCACGCATCCCCGTCGCGCACCGCGGTCGTGGCCATCCTGGTGATGTCGCTGCCGTGCTCGGGCTCCGTGATTGCGCCGCCGGAGATGGCCTCTCCTTCCGCTACGGGTGGCAGGTAGCGCTCCTTCTGCTCGTGCGTACCGTACCGAAGGACGTTCTCCGACGCGAAGTCCACCGTCATCAGAGCGGCCCCGATCCCGGAGTCCCGCCGGCAGAACTCCTCCACCACCAGCGTGTTTTCGATCACGCCGTAGCCCGAGCCGCCGTATTCTTCCGGATAGTGCAGGCCGACAAACCCCTCTTCCGCCGCCTCCCTTGGCGAACCGGCGGGCAGCTTTCTGGATGTCCTTCTGTTCCTTGGTCAGCCCGAAATCCATGTCTCTATCCTCTATCTGGCCGGAGCCATTTGTTTGCCTTCACCGCTTCTCTAGCCTCGCCGGACCCGAATCTTCTCTTCCAGAAGTGGAATCAAATCCAGGATGTCCCCCACGATCCCCACGTCGGCCACACCGAAGATGGGTGCAGCCGGATCCGTGTTGATCGCTGCGATAAACGGGTCACCCTTGACGCCTCCCAGGTGCTGGAACGACCCGCTGATGCCCAGCGCCAGGTACACGCGCGGTTTGACGGTCACGCCGGAGGTCCCCACCTGCCGGGTCTTCTCCAGCCACTTCTTGTCCACGACCGGCCGCGTGCAGGCCACCTCCGCTCCCATCGCCTCGGCCAGCGACTTCACGTCCTCCAGGTTCTCTTCATCCTCGATCCCCCGTCCGACGGCCACGAGGACTTCCGCCTGGCTGATGTCTACGGCGCCGGGGTCGGGTGCAACCGTCTCCACAAATTGCCGGCGCGGCTTCTCCTCCTCCGGCACACGCTCCGTGTGTATCGCTCCACCCACCTCCGGCGCAGCGGTTGGAGCCGCAAACGCGCCGGGTCGGACGCTGATCAGCACTCCGTTCTCAGCAGGGACGGCCGACACGCGAGCCTGGACCTTACCCCCATACACGGCCCGCACCGCTCGTACGCATTCCACGCCGGCGTCGCACTCTCCTGCTGCACACATCTCGATCGCCATCGCGTCGGCAATCAACGGAGCACCGGTCCGCACGGACAGCATAGGAGCCAGTTCCAATCCGGTGTTCGTATGCGGAATGAGCGTGGCGAACGGTTTCTCGCGATCGATGAGCGAGGCCAGGACCCGCGATTGGAAATCGCCGTCCGGCTGCGCGAGCGCAGGATCGTCCAGCACGTGTACGCTATGGAACCAGCGCGCGAGCTGGCCAGCCAGATCTCCCATTCCGGAGCCCATCGCGACCGCCGCTACAGCACCCTCCCCCAGATCGCGGGCTGCAGCCAGGAGCTCGAATGCCGACTCGTCCATGGCGTCCTTGGAACGCTCAACAACCACCAGGATCTTTCGCATGATCAGAACGCTCCTTCCTGCTGGAGCCGTTCAACCAGCCTCTGGGCCACGGCGTCCGCGTTGCCTTCCAGCATTTCGGCGCCCTCGCCTCTGGCCGGGAGGAAGATCTCCTGCACCGTCACCGCAGCTGCACCGGAACCCACTTGCGATCCATCAAGCCCGAGGTCAGCGGCTCCCAGCACCGGAATCTCCATCCCCGACACTTTGCGAATCCCTCGGATCGACACGTAGCGCGGCTCGTTCAGTCCGGTCTGGGCCGTCACCAGGGCCGGGAGGGTCAAACGGGTGACGCGTTCCAGCCCTCCCTCCACCTCGTGTTGCGCCGTGACCGTC
>JBDHIQ010000153.1:0-11296 GCA_039587395.1 Gemmatimonadota bacterium | reverse complement strand
GAGGATCGATGGGAGAGAGCGCCAGGGCGGCCGGAGGGGCGTACATCAACGGGAACGGGGCACAGGCGAACGGAACCGCCGCCGACGAGGTGCCCGTGGCCAGCCGTCTGGATGCGCTGGGCCAGGTCGTCCCACCCCCCGAAATAGCTGAATTGTGGGTATTCCCCCCCCTCGCCGAGATCGACGACTCGGAGGAGTTCTTCCTGTTCACGCGCTTCTTCCAGGGTGAGAGCCGGCGGGTCTACAGCGCACGCGTGCTGCCGGCCAACGGTAGCCCTGCCAAGCAGATCGTAGTGGAGCACGGAACGGTGCCCGCCAATCGCGTTTCGCGTCTGGTGGGCAGGCTGCAAAGACGCATCGGCCAGACGGGGGAGCCAAGACACGTGGTGATCGACGGGCGGCTGCAGCGATGGGAGGAGCTTCTCGAGAAGGTACGCGAGGAAGCTCCGCTGAACTGAACCAGGAGCGCCGATCCAGACAGGTAGGATCGGCCAGGTGTCAGGAGCGACCGAACTGGAAGAAGCGAGCTTGCCGACCGGTTTGCCTGCACGACTCGCCCGGCACGCGTGGCAACCGCCGGCCAACTTTCTCGGTCTTGATCCGGACCTGGCGGAATGGGCTGACTCGGCCGCCGCCATCCTCCCCATCCCCTATGAGGCGACGACCAGTTGGGGCAGTTGGGGTGCCGGCACACGCCAGGGTCCGGCCGCCATCCTCGAGGCTTCACGGTACATTGAGCTGTACGACGAAGAGCTCGACATGGAGCCCAGCGAGGCGGGGATCTGCACTCTACCCGCGCCCGAGCTGAAGCGCGGGGACGCCGAATGCGCGCTCCAACAGCTGCGCAGCCTGTACGGCGATCTACTGGAAGAGGCCGGAGACCGTCTGATCATCGGACTCGGAGGCGAGCATTCCGTCACCTATGCGCCGGCGGTAGCATGGTCCGAGCGACTTGGCGGAGAACTCTCCGTTCTCCAGTTCGACGCTCACGCCGATCTGCGCGACGAGTATCACGGCACGCCGTGGAATCACGCCTGCGTGCTGCGCCGCGTGCTCGATGCGGCTCCGGCAACCCGGCTTGCGGCGGTGGGCCTGCGCGCGGTTACCACGGAGGAGATGTCGGTGGTGCGCGAGCGGGGGGTGACCGCCGTGTTTGCCTACCAGATGCGGGATCCGGACTGGATGGAGCGGGCGCTCGCCGGCCTTGGAGACAACGTCTACATCACCTTCGACGTCGACTTCTTCGACCCGTCGCTCGTTCCAGCCACCGGGACACCGGAACCCGGTGGGGGGGACTGGTGGAACGCCATGGACCTGTTGAGCCGCGTCTTCGCGGAACGCACCGTGGTAGGAGCCGACGTGGTGGAGCTGGCCCCGCGGCCCGGACAGGCGGCGTCCGCCTTCGTGGCTGCCAAGCTGGTCTACAAGATGGTGGGCTGGCACGTGGCGCGTAGCCGGCGCTAGACGGTGACCGCGGACCCTTCTTCAATCTCCTCGGCCAGGAGCTGACGCTCCAGCAGCCGGGCGTACTTGCCGTCCTGCGCCAGCAGCTCAGAGTGCCCGCCGCGCTCCACGATCTTTCCCTCGTCGAGCACGAGTATGAGGTCGGCGTCGCGTACGGCGGAGACCCGGTGCGAGACGATGATCGACGTCCTCCCTGCCATGTAGCTGGCCAGGCCTTCCAGGATTGCCGTCTCCGTCTCCGCATCGACGGCGGACAACGCATCGTCCAGGATCAGGATCGCAGCGTCCATGTACAGTGCCCGGGCCAGTGTGGCACGCTGTTTCTGACCACCGGACAGATTGATGCCGCGCTCGCCCAGCCGCGTGTCCAGTCCGGCCGGTAGCACGGTCAGCGTCTCGCGCAACTGGGCCACGTCGACCGCTCGATCCAGATGCGCCGCTCGGCCGGTCTCGCCGTAATCGAAATCGATATTGCGTCGCAGACGCATGCTGAACAGAAACGGCTCCTGCGGCACCACCGCGATCGCCCCGCGAAGCTCGGCCAGCGGCAGCTGGCGGACGTCGGTGCCGTCCACTCTGACGACGCCCTCCGTTGCGTCGTAGAGCCGGGGGATCAACGAAGCCAGCGTCGTCTTCCCGCTGGCCGTCGGTCCGACGATGGCCACCCGCTGTCCGGGCTCGATCGTGAACGAGACATCCTGCAACGCCCAATGCGAGTCCCCCGGGTACCGGAACGACACGTGGTCGAACTCGACAAGGCCTCGCCCAGGTGGTGGGACCGACGCCACCTCGGCGGGGTCCGCGATGGCCACTGGCATCGCCAGGAGCTCGTTGATCCGGCCCATGGAAGCCGCGCCTCGCTGGAAGAGATTGGTGACCCAGCCGAGCGCGATCATCGGCCAGGCCAGCAACGAGAGGTAGAAGAAGAACGCCACAAAGTCGCCCAGGGTGATCCGGCCCTCGATGACCTCTCGACCGCCTACCCACAGCACGATCACTCCGCCCAGTCCGGTCAGGAGCATCAGACTGGGGTGGAACGCACCCCACACCCGGGCCAGGCCCAGGTTGAACTCCAGGTACTCCTCGTTCAGATCCCGGAAGCTCTCGGCCTGGGCTTGTTCCTGCGTGTACGCCTTGACGATGCGGATCCCGGCCAGGTTCTCCTGCACGAAGTTGGACAGCTCGCCGAACTGCTTCTGGATCTGTTCGAAGCGGTGGTGGATCCGCCGTCCGAAGGCGAGCACCACCGGAGGTGCAGCCAGCAACGGCAGCATCGAGAGGACCGTCAATCGGAGGTCGATCCACACCATGAAGGAAAGGGCCAGAGCCGAGATCGTGGCCGTGTTGACCAGGTACATGATGGCGGGGCCGGCGACCATCCGGACGGCAAGCACGTCATTGGTGGAGCGGCTGATGAGGTCACCCGTGCGCCAGTCGTCGTAGAACGCCGCCGGGAGGCGTGTGAGCTTGTCGAACAGGTCACGCCGGAGGTCCGCCTCGATTCGCCGGCTGACCCCGTTCAGCAGCTCCCGCATCCCGTACCGGGCCGCGCCTCCCAGCAGCGCAGCCAGAACGATGAGGCCGGCCAGCTGGAGGACGATATCCGGGTCGGACAGGCTCTGAAGGCTGTCGACGGCCAGCTTGATCAGGTAGGGGCCGGCTATCGCGAACAGATTGGCGACTAGGACCAGGAGCAGGCCGATCAGCATTCCGCGCCGGTAGGGCCGGAAGTACGGTATGAGGGTGCGAAGTTGCCGCATGCTCTCGAGGGTCTGGCGCCAACGGGACACGGCAGCGGCTCCCTGGAGTGACGGATTGCGCTCTCCAGGGATCCGGACCGCGGCGATCCGGTACTAATCTACCGATGGAGTGGTCAAAGGTGCCTCTTCATCATCCGGGGCAGGCAGGGGTGCCCGGCGACAGCAACGAGAACCGCGCCCGCGAAAGGCGCGAACGGGGTGGCGAGATGGCGAACAGGGTGTGGCTGAGACGGTGGGCGACCATGGGGCTGGTGCTGGGAGTGGCGGTAGTGGGGTGTGGCGGCGAAGCCCAGCCGGACGAGCAGACGGCCGTTGATCGGGAGATGGACCTCGCGATACAGGAAGGGGCTGCGGAGCCGGAGCTTCGCGATGTGCCGCAGGAGGACCCGACGGCGGAGCCAGCGACACCCGACCGGCAACCCTCCGCCCGTACGCCGGAAGAGCGGCCACCGGCTCCGGTGGAGCAGCAGCTGGAAGCCAATGCTCCGGCCTCGAGCGATCAGCCGGAAGCCGCCGCGCAGCCGGCCCAGGAAGCCGGTCTGCCAATGATCACGGTCACGGCGCCGGCCGGTGAGACGTTTCGGGTCCAGCTCCGGCAGGAGATCAGCACTCGCGACAACCAGCCCGGCGACATCTTCATTGCCGAGACGCTGGACCCGCTGATCGGAGGCCGCCATGTGGTTATGCCGGCCAGCATGCCGATCCGCGGAGAGGTGACGGCGGTGCAGAAGTCCGGGGGGCCGGGAGAGCCCGCGATCATCAAGATCAACTTCCTCGAGATCGTGTACGAGGGTCAGGCACACCCCGTGACGGTGACGGTCGTGGAAGCGGACCCCAAGAGCCGCGGTCGCTACAGTACGGTTGACAAGGCCGCCCGAATTGGTGGTGGGGCCGGCGCCGGCGCGATCATCGGCGCGATCATCGGCAAGGGAAAGGGCGCCGTGATCGGCGCCGCGATCGGAGCGGCCGCCGGTACGGCCATCACGGTTGCCACCGAAGACGTGGACGCGGTGCTGGAAGCCGGTGCGATCCTGCGGCTGCGCCTGGACGAGCCGCTCGTCGTCACCGTGCCCGACCCGATGGCGAACTGACCGCCGCCCCGGTGGCCGGCTCCGGGCAGTCCGGAGCCGGTCAGTAACCGGCGGCGAAGCCCAGCAGCCGCGGGTCCGCCGCCCCGTATAGCTTGCCGTCCGGTGCGACGTAGATGGTTTGGACGTCTCCGAGGCGACTCCTTATCCGCACCTCGTGTCCCCTGCGCTCCAGCTCTGCCAGCACGGCCGGGTCCAGGCCGCCTTGCTCGACGACAATGGCATCCGGCAGGTGCTGGTGGTGAAAACGTGGTGCGTTGACCGAGGTTTGCACCGGGAGGCGGAAATCGATCTGGTTCGTGACCATCTGAAACACGATGGTGATGATCGTGGACCCGCCCGGCGTGCCCGTCACGAGTTCCGTGCGGCCGTCCGGCGCTACTACGATGGTCGGCGTCATGGATGACAGCATCCGTTTGCCGGGCTGAATCGCGTTGGCTTCACCCTGGACGAGCCCGAAGGCGTTCGGGCTCCCGGGCTTGGCCGAGAAGTCGTCCATCTCGTTGTTCAACAGGAACCCGGCTCCGCGTACGGTCACGGCCGAACCGAAGTAGCCGTTGATCGTGGTGGTCACGGCTACGGCGTTTCCGTCCCCGTCCACAATGGAGAAGTGCGTGGTCTCGGAGCTCTCGGCGGGAGCCGGCCCGACAGCCTCCGACGGCGATGCCCGATCCAGGTCGATGGAAGTCCGCAGCGAGTCGGCATGGCTGGAGCTCGTCAGGTGGTCGATCGGCATGTCGACGTGATCAGGGTCGCCCAGGTAGTGATTGCGGTCCGCGTACGCCCGGCGCATCGCCTCGACCATCAGGTGAATTGCGTCGGCCGAGTGCCAACCCTCTTCCGCGAGGTCGAAGCCCTCCACGATCTGCAGCATTTGAGACATCGTCACACCACCCGAGGACGGTGGCGGCATCGAGATGAAGCCTCGTAGCCGGCAAGGTCTTCGTGACGGATGAGTCCCTCGCCCCGAGTCATCTCCGCGACCAGCGAGTCCGCGATCCAGCCGCGGTAGAACGCCTCGGCGCCCCCGCTCGCGATGGCACGGAGCGTTCTGGCGAGGTCCGGTTGCGCGAACGGAACTCCGGGTGCCACGGGCTCGCCGCCGGGGAGGAACACGTCCGCCGACGGCTTGAACGAAGCCAGTCGCTGTCTGCCGCCCTGGAGCGCGCCGTGCAGCTCCCCAGTCATCGGGAAGCCCTCGGCCAGGCGGATTGCCGGCTCCAGAAGCGTCTCCCAGGGCAGTGTGCCAAACCGCTGGTGAGCCGCCTCCATCCCGGCTACCGAGCCGGGGACGCCTGCTGCGAGGTGACCTGTCCAGCTGCGATCGGTAACGGCGCCTGCCTCATCCAGGTACATGTCGCGGCTCGAGGTCCTGGGCGCCCGCTCCCGGAAGTCCAGAGCGGCCCGCGTGTCGTCGGCCGTCCGTACGATCATGAATCCACCGCCGCCGATGTTGCCGGCCTGCGGGTGGGTGACTGCGAGCGCGAACTGGACCGCTATCGCGGCATCGACCGCGTTCCCGCCCGCTCGCAGGATCTCCACCCCCACGGTCGTGGCGAGCGTGTCGGTGGTCACGACCATCCCGCGACGCCCGACCGCAGGCGGGGTCGAGGGATAGGCCCAGTCCGCGGGCACAGCGGCCACGCCCGTACCGCTCGGTCCCGCGGCGGCCGGTTGGTGCGCAGGCGCCGCACACCCGGCGGTGAGGCCCCCGACGAAGGCCAGCACAGGGGCCAGCTGGCGACCTGTTCGCAACCAGGGTCTGCTCATGTCAATCGACTCCGATTCGTGGACACAGCTCACGTACGATACACTCACCGCACGCGGGCTTCCTTGCCTTACACACCTGGCGACCATGCTCGATCATATGCATGTGCAGCGAGAAACGCAGGTCTTCAGGAACCACCTGGTTCAGGCGATGATGCGTCGCCTCCGCACCGGCCCCGGGGCCCACAATGCCGAGCCGACGGCTGAGCCGGTGAACATGCGTGTCCACGGGAATGACCGGCCGCCGCATGGCGAAGCAGAGGACGCAGGCTGCCGTCTTGACCCCGACTCCGGTGAAGCCGGACAGATAGCCGATGGCCTCCTCGTCGTCCATGTCGGCAAGGTGGTCCAGCGACAGCCGGCCAACTTCCTCGTGCAGTCGGTCCAGCGCGGACTGGATGGCAGCCGTCTTCTGTCTTCCGAGGCCGGCGATGCGGAGGGTCTGTTCAAGCTCATGAGAAGGTGCCCGGCGGACGGTCTCCCAGTCGGCGTAACGCTCCCGCAACGAACGCCAGGCACGGTCCCGGTTGGCGTCCGTGGTGCTCTGACTGAGGATGGTCAGGATCAGTTCGTCCAGGGGATCCAGCTGCGGCTTGTCGGCGGTGCCATAGCGCCGTTCCAGCGCAGCTTCAAGGCGGCGGACCCTCCCGACTACCTCGCTGGGGTCCGCGGCGGGCGAACTACCAGCGCTTGCCACCGCTCAATGCGCCCAGGACGGCCACCAGGGCGGCAGATCCGAGAATGGACCAGACCAGGGGGAACGCCACGCCTCCCACACTCACCTCGTACATGACCGGGAGATCCAGCGCAGAGGCAATCCACATCCCGAACAGGGCGCCGAGAAACCCGACACCCGTGCTCACCAGGAAGCCACCGGCCGAGTATCCCGCGATGATCTGTCCCACGAACCCGCAGACGGCCGCGATGGCGACCAGCAGAAGAACCGCGCCAACCGTCATGACACCCCCCTCGCTACGGCTTGCCCCCACCCTTCCTGATCCGGATCCCGGCCAGCGGGCTACGGACACCTCAGGCGCAATATACGGCCATCTGGTCCCGTTCACGACGGTTCTCTAGGTTTGCGCCAACTTGACCGGAAGGGAGGGGCCGCGGTGACGGAGGAACGCTGGGCACGCCTGTTTCTTCCCGCCTTGCGACTGGATAGGCAGACGCTTCACCAGATTCGACAATCTGCGGATCTGGCACTCGACATCGGCGTCGGGGGCTTCATCGTATTTGGTGGAGAGGCAGCGGAGGTAGCGGAGTTCACACGCTACTTGCGAGTGGCTGCCGGACGCCCGCTGTGGCTGGCCGCAGATCTGGAGCGCGGTGCCGGCCAACAATTCAGCGGTGCGTCGAGACTTCCGCCGCCGCGCGCGCTGGCAGCCCATGTCGACCCGGTGGCTGCCGTGCAGCAGGCAGGTCGTCTCACGGGTGCGGAGGCCCGCCGGCTGGGCATCAACTGGGTCCTCGGGCCGGTGCTGGATCTGGACAACGAACGCCGCAACCCCATCGTCGGCACCCGCAGCTTCGGCCCGGAGCCCGCTCGGGTGGCGGAACTGGGCGGCCTGTGGACCGAGGCCTGCATGGAGGAGCGCGTTGCCACCTGCGCCAAGCACTTTCCGGGACACGGCCGGACCGTCGCAGATTCGCACATGGAACTCCCGGTCGTCGATGCGGACCGGCATCAGCTGGAGCGCGATCTGGAGCCCTTTCGCGCCGTGGCGGCTACGGTCCCCGCCGTGATGCTGGCGCACGTGGCGTATCCCGGCCTGGGCTCGCAGGACGCCGCCACCGTCTCACCGGAGATCGCCACGCGTCTGCTGCGCGAGGAAATCGGTTTCGCTGGACTGGCGGTGACAGATGCGCTGATCATGAGCGGCTTCCATGGGGACGCGGAAGGCGAAGGGCAGGGGACCGGGGGGTCGGGTGAGGGGGCGCGATGCGTGGCGGCCGTGAGAGCGGGTTGCGACCTTCTCCTGTATCCTCGCGATCTGGACGCTTGTGTGCGCTCCGTGGCCGAGGAAGCGGCTGTTGACGAACGATTCGCGAATCGCTGTCGGGAGGCGATCGCGCAAAGTGAGAGCCTGGCGGGTCGGTTCGACTCTGCGCCGGAGGAGGGCGGGGTCGCCCGGCTACGGTCGGCCGGGGAGCTCACGGAGGTCGCGAAGCTCGGGGAGCAGAGCGCCGGGCGCAGGCTGGATCTGGCTATCGGGTGTCTGTCCCCGAGCCCGGATGCCCCGGGCCGTGAGTGGAGTCGCGCTGAACCGACCGAGTTGCAGATCATCGTCGACGACCCGGCGCCCGGCTCGGGAGACCCGTTCGGGCAGGCGTTCACGGCTACGTTGCGCGAGCGAGGCTGGCAGCTGATGGAGCCCGGCCGGGCCGGCAACCGGCCCACACAACGGCTGCTGCTCATCCAGTCGACGCCCCGCGGCTGGAAGGGACGCGCCACGCTTACGGACGACGCCCTCGCGCGGGTCCGCGATGCGTGCGGCACGCCGCGCTCGGCCGCGTTGGTCTTCGGGCATCGACGGATCCTGGACGACCTCGGCATCCCGGGGCTCTGTGCCTGGTCCGACGAACCGTTGATGCAGCGGGCTGCGGCCCACTGGCTGGACGCGCGCGCTTCGTGAGGCGCTCCGCTTGAGCGGCATCGACTGGTGGATCGTCGGGCTCTACATGGCGCTGACGCTCGCGATAGGCCTGTGGCTGGCGCGGCGGGCCAGCGGGGGCCTGGTGGATTTCTTCATCAGCGGTCGGTCGCTTCCGTGGTGGCTGGCTGGAACCTCAATGGCCGCCACCACTTTCAGCGTGGACACGCCTCTGTACGTGAGCGGTCTGGTCGCCCGCCGCGGCATTGCAGGCAACTGGGAATGGTGGGCGTTCGCACTCTCACACGTGCTGCTGATCTACCTCTTCGCGCGCCTGTGGCGGCGTGCGGAGGTGGTCACGGACGTGGAGCTCACGGAGATCCGGTACGGCGGGAGACCTGCCGCGGTTCTCAGGGGCACACGCGCCTTTCTGTTCGCCGTTCCGATCAACTGCATCGCCATCGGCTACGTCATGCTGGCCATGCGCAAGGTGGTGGAGGCGCTCGGCCTGTTCGGGGCCATGCCCGCCGCGCTGCCGGGCGACGCCCGGCTGTGGGCGGTGGTCGCCTTGTGCGTCTTCGTGCTGATCTACGCGAGTCTGGCCGGGCTTTGGGGAGTAGTGGCCACGGACTTCTTCCAGTTCGTGCTCGCACTGGCGGGGGCGCTCCTGGTCGCGGGTTTTGCCCTGGCCGACATCGGCGGCATCCCGGAGTTGCGTGCGCAGCTGGCCGAGGCAGGTCGATCCGACGCCCTCCGCATGGTGCCCAAGCCGGGCTCGGCGGCGCTCCCGTTCAGCACATTCCTGGCATACCTGGGCATTCAGTGGTGGGCTTTCCGCCGCTCCGATGGAGGCGGCGAGTTCGTCCAGCGCCTGTCGGCATGCCGCAACGAGCGGGACGCAGAACGGGCCGCCTGGCTGTTCGCGATTCTCCACTACGTGATTCGTGCATGGCCGTGGATCGTGGTCGGCCTGGTGGCGGTGGTCATCTTCCCGGATCTGGCCGATCCGGAGCTGGGATACCCGCTCCTCATGTTGCGCTATCTGCCTGCGGGCGTGCTGGGTCTGGTGGTCGCCTCGTTCGTCGCCGCGTTCATGTCCACGGTGTCCACCCAGATCAACTGGGGAGCCAGCTACATTGTGAACGACCTGTACGCCCGGTTCGTGAACCCGCAGGCTGCGCAGAGCCGACTGGTGAAGTTGGGCCGGGTGGCGTCGATCGGGATCGTGGCGGCAGCAGGCGTAGCGGCCTTCTACGCGGACGACATCGGCACTGTATTTCGCTTCATGATCGCCATCGGTACGGGTCCGGGCGCCGTGCTGATACTCCGCTGGTTCTGGTGGCGTGTGAACGCATGGACGGAGTTGGCCGCAATGCTGGCCGGTTTTCTCATCGCCGTCGGCTCGTATCTTCCGCTGTGGGGAGGGATGAGCTTCGGGACGCGGCTGGCCATTACGGCGTTCGGCTCGGCGGCCGTGTGGGTTCCGGTCATGCTGTTCACTGCGCCGGAGCGGCCCGAGACGCTACGGCGGTTCTACCTCCGTGTGCGCCCCGGCGGCCCGGGTTGGGCCGCTATCGCAGGGGAATCGGGCATCGAACCGGCCACACACCTGGAAGCGGGGTTGGCGCGGGCCGCACTGGGTGTTCTGTTGCTCTTCGGGTTGATGTTTGCGGTGGGCGGAGCGCTGCTCCTCGAGTGGCGGACCGCGGCGACAGCGACTGTCGTGGCGCTGGTAGGTGCCGCAGGTCTCGTGATGATTCGACGCAGGGAAAGGGTGGGGACAGGGTGAGGGTGCCAGACAGGGGTGGGGTGAAGGTCGGGATGAAAGCGCACCGGCGAGGGAGGCCACGGGTGGAGGGACCGGGTCCGGTCCCGTCTCTGGTCAGTGTGTGGGCGCTGGTCGCGCTCGCCGCATGCGGGACGGCGAACCCTCCGCCGGAGACGGGGGTCCGACCTTCGCTTCCCGCTGATTCCGCTCCAGCCACGGGTCTGGCGGCATCAGACCCGGTGTCCGTTCAGCGTGCCGCGCGAGCCGCACTGATGACCGCGGGCAGCCTGCCCCCGATCCAACCTGTGAGCGGCCCGCTGTCCGTGCGCGTGCAATCCAACCTGTGAGCGGCCCGCTGTCCGTGCGCGTGCAGTACCCGGGGCGTGGACAGCGCATCGCCGCCGTGGACTCCAACTTCGTCTTCGGCAGCGTCGGCACGGGTGATGCCACGCTGATCGTCAACGGAGCCCCGGTCCCGGTAGAGCCCAACGGCGCTTTCATAGCCTGGCTGCCCGTCCCACCGCGCGATGCGGATGGCACCGCCACCTACCTGCTGGTGGCGCGGCGGGCGGGCGCGGCGGACTCGCTACGCCACGCCATCCGCCTGCCTGACGGACCTTTTGTGGGCGCGGAGACGCCATGGCTCGATCCCGCCACGCTACGAGACACGCCGGTCCGCTGGGCGCTCCCCGACGAGGACATTGAATTCCGCACCACGGCGGCTCCGGATCTGGATGTGTGGCTGGATGCCGGGGGCGAGCGCTTCTTCCTCGTTGAGCAGCCGGCCGACGACACGGGGGACGCGACCGCCCCCGCGGTCGCCACGTACCGGACACGAGTCGCTGCGCGCTACCT
>JBDHIQ010000152.1:0-8752 GCA_039587395.1 Gemmatimonadota bacterium | reverse complement strand
GAGATCGGAATCCTCCGCTCGATGGGTGTGACGGCGGGCGGGATCCGGCGGATCTTCATGCGCATGGGCCTGGTCATCGGACTGGTGGGTACGCTGGTGGGCGGTGCGCTGGGCGGCTTCCTCTCCTGGCTGCTGCACCGGTACGAGTTCATCACCTTGCCGGCCGATGTCTACTTCGTGGACAAGCTTCCGGTGCTTCTGGACCCACTGGACGTCTCCCTGATCCTGGGGGCTTCCGTCCTCATCTCGTTCATCGCGACGCTGTATCCATCCCGGCGTGCTTCCGAGTTGACCCCAGTCGAAGCCATCCGGCACGAATGAACACCAGCGAAGTCGTCGTCTCGGCGCGTTCGCTCCACCGGTCGTTTCTGGACGCCGGAGGCCGCGATATTCAAGTCCTGCGCGGTCTCGACTTCGACATCCGGGCGGGCGAGACCATCGCCATCGTCGGGCCGAGCGGTTCAGGCAAGTCCACGCTGCTGCACCTTCTCGGTGCGCTGGACAGACCCACGGCGGGGGAAGTCCTGTTTCGCGGACGGCGGGTGGACGACCTGGACGATGAGGAGCTGGCTGGCCTGAGGAATCGCTACATCGGGTTCGTCTTCCAGTTCCACCACCTTCTGCGCGACTTCACGGCGCTGGAGAACGTCATGATGCCCCAGCTCGTGTCCGGCCTGGATCGAAAGGCCGCCGAGTCGCGCGCCAGGGAGTTGCTGGACCAGGTGGGGCTCACCGAGCGGACCGGCCATACGCCGGCCAAGCTGTCCGGCGGCGAGCGCCAGAGAGTGGCCGTGGCACGGGCACTGGCCAACGAGCCGCCTCTCTTGCTGGCGGATGAGCCGTCGGGCAACCTGGACGTCGAGACGAGCGGCCGGCTCCACGACCTTCTGTTCCGCCTGATGGAACGGCACCGGAGCGCGCTCGTTGTGGTAACACACAGCCAGTCGCTCGCCGGTCGGGCAGGCCGTATTCTGCGGCTCGAAGGCGGCGTGCTTGAACCCGCCTGACGCAGCCGGCGTTTCCTGTCACAGAGGTGTTTCTAACGGAGTGGATACCCATGCGCTGTGAGAGCTGTGGGGAGCGGGAAGCCCAGATTCAGTTCACCAAGGTCGAGGGGGATGAGACGTCACTGTCCCACCTGTGCGCGGAGTGCGCGGCGGAACAGGGTCTTGGGGCCGACTTTCCTTCGGAGGCCGCGCCGCTGGCCGATTTTCTGGCACAGATCGGGACGGAGGGGGCCGGGACCACCGCGGCGCCGGCAACGGAGAGTTGTCCGTACTGCGGCACCTCGGCGCTGGACTTCAGGAAGAGCGGTAGGCTGGGGTGCTCCCAGTGCTATGTCCACTTCGGACCGCAGTTGCAGCCGCTAATGCGGCGGGTACACGGGTCAACCCAACATGTGGGCAAGATCTACCTGAGCCCGTCCGTCGAGGGAGATGATGTCGAAGCGCGCGTCGCGACTCTCAAGCGACGACTGGACCGGGCGGTGGAGGTCGAGGACTTCGAATCGGCAGCCGAACTCCGCGATGAGATTCGCGAACTGACGGCGGTGGAGTGATGCTGCGCGCAGGGGAGGGGATTGACGGACAGGGACTGAGCTGGCTGGACGAGGAGGGCCCGGACTTCGAGATCGTGCTCTCCACCCGGGTGCGCCTGGCCAGGAATTTCCAGGGGCAGCCGTTCACGGTGCGGTCCGGTGACGAGGAACGGGAGCGGATTCTCCGGCGCACGCGCGAGGCGCTGGAATCCAGCAAAGTGCTGGAGGATTCGGAGATCTGGGTGATGTCCGAGCTCCGGCCCGTGGATCGTGCCATCTTGCTGGAGCGCCACCTGGTGAGCCGTGAGCTGACAGGCCCCGCGGATGGCGAACCGCCCTCAGCCGCCGCGATTGTGCTCTCTGCCGCCCGCACCACCGGCCTGCTGATCAACGAAGAAGATCATGTCCGCCTGCAGGCGCTGTCGGGTGGGCTCCAGCTGCGCGAGACGTGGCTCGAAGTGGAACAGCTGGACGAAGAGCTGGGACAACGGATTCCATACGCCTTTCACCACGAGTTCGGCTTCCTCACCTCGTGTCCGACCAACGTCGGAACCGGGCTTAGAGCCTCGGTGCTGATCCACCTGGCCGGACTCGCTCTGACCAAGGAAATCCGCAAGGTGCTGGAAGGGATCTCGCAGGTTGGACTGACCTACCGCGGGCTACACGGCGAGGGGTCCGACTTAGTGGGCAATTTCTTCCAGATCTCCAACCAGACCACCCTGGGCAAGACAGAGGAGGATCTGGTAGATCACCTGGGTCGCATCGTCGGTCAGATCATCGAGTACGAGAAGCAGGCCCGGGCTGTTTTGCTCCGCGAAGCGCCCTCCGTGCTGGAGGACAAAGTGTGGAGAGCGTATGGGATTCTGCGTCATGCGAGAAGCATTTCGTTCGATGAAATGATGAACTTGCTGTCGGGTGTCAGATTGGGTCTCACTCTGAAACTTCTCCCATCACCACGGGTACAGACGCTCAACCGAATCATGATCTACGCGCAGACGGCGCACCTCGAGCGCGCCGCCCGCCGAAGGCTGGATGAAGGGGACGCGGATGTGTTCCGCGCTGAGTTCGTGAGAGGGGCTCTGGCGGCCGACGAAGAGACGGCCGCTGCCGGTCCGGACGCGGGTTCTGAGTAGAGGGAACGCGGCGCCGGAAAGAGGGGACAGGCCCGGCCAGGCCGGTGTCGCGCGTTTGAGGGCGCAATGAACTACAACTTCACGGATCGAGTCCGAAAAGTTCTCGCCATGGCGCGCGAGGAGGCCATTCGCCTTCAGCACGACTATGTAGGGACCGAGCACATCCTTCTCGGACTCATTCGCGAGGGCGACGGTGTGGCCGCTGCCGTGCTCGCCAATCTGGCCACCGATCTGGATGACCTTCAGCGGCTGATCGAGGACAACGTTCGTCACGGCAAGTCCGCCTCCACGATAGGGGAGCTTCCGTATACGTCCCGGGCCAAGAAGGTCCTCGAGTACGCCATGGCCGAGGCTCGCGAGCTCAATCACAGTTACGTGGGCACCGAGCACCTGCTGCTTGGCCTGCTCCGCGAGGAGAAGGGACTGGCCTCCAAGGTCCTCACCGAGCTCGGAATAGGTCTGGATGAGGCGCGCACGGAGACACTGAAGTTGCTCGGGACGGAGGTGCCGGGATCCGAGGAAGAGCAGCCTGAGGCGGCTGCCGCCGGGACGCCGAAGGGCGAGAAGAAGTCCAAGACCCCGGCGCTGGATCACTTCTGCCGGGACCTCACCGAGCTGGCCGCACAGGGCGATCTGGACCCGACCATCGGACGCGAAAAAGAGATCCAGCGCGTGATGGAGGTTCTGTCGCGCCGCAAGAAGAACAACCCGGTGCTGATTGGAGAACCGGGCGTCGGCAAGACGGCCATCGTCGAGGGTCTGGCACAGGTCATCGTCCGCGGTGAAGTCCCGGACAGCCTGGAGGATCACCGTGTTCTGGGCCTGGACATGGCCGCCGTAATTGCCGGGACGAAGTATCGAGGTCAGTTCGAAGAGCGTCTGAAGGCCATCGTCAACGAGATCTCGCAGACCGACGGGATCATCCTGTTCATCGACGAGCTTCATACGCTGGTCGGCGCCGGCGCCGCGGAAGGCGCGATCGATGCCTCGAACATGCTGAAGCCGGCGTTGGCGCGCGGCGAGCTGCAGTGCGTGGGCGCTTCCACACTCAACGAGTACCGGAAGTACATCGAAAAGGATGGGGCCCTGGAGCGCCGATTCCAGACGGTCATCGTGGAAGCCCCCTCGGTCGACGAGACGGTCGATATCCTCAAGGGGCTCCGCAAGTACTACGAAGAGCATCACCGGGTAGACATCCCGGACGAGTCGCTGGCTGCCGCAGCCAAGCTCTCTGACCGCTACATCACCGACCGGTTCCTGCCTGACAAGGCCATCGATGTGGTCGATGAAGCGGGTGCGCGAGCACGGCTGGGGGCTCAGGTTCCGCCGCCGGAGGTGCAGGAGCTCCAGGATCGGATCGAGGAGCTCTCGGGTCAGAAGGACGAGGCGATACGCGACCAGGACTTCGAGCGCGCGGCGCTTCTCAGGGATCAGGAGAGAGAGGTCCACGAGGAGATCAAGCGGCGAAAGGAAGAGTGGGAACGGCAGCGCGAAGAACTCCGCCCCAACGTGGGCGAGGACGACATCGCATTCATCGTGGCGCGCTGGACCGGAATCCCGGTGACCCGCCTCAAGGAGGCGGAGACGGAGCGCCTCCTCCGGATGGAGGAAGAGCTTCACAAATCCATCGTGGGCCAGGATGAGGCAATCCAGGCTGTCAGCAGAGCAATCCGGCGCAGCCGGGCCGGGCTGAAGGATCCGGATCGGCCCATCGGGAGCTTCATCTTCTGCGGCCCCACCGGGGTCGGGAAGACCGAGCTGGCCCGCTCCCTGGCGCGCTTCCTGTTCGCGGATGAGAACGCACTGATACGCGTGGACATGTCCGAGTACATGGAGAAATTCTCGGTCAGCCGCCTGATCGGGGCTCCACCGGGCTACGTCGGGTACGAGGAGAGCGGTGCGCTGACCAAGGCGGTGCGGCGACGTCCCTACAGCGTGGTGCTCCTCGACGAGATCGAGAAGGCACACCCGGATGTGTTCAACATTCTGCTCCAGGTTCTGGACGAGGGCAGGTTGACGGACAACTACGGCCGGGTGATCGATTTCAAGAACACGGTCGTGATCATGACCTCCAACGTTGGGACCCGGGACATCGGGACCACGTCCAAGGTGGGCTTCACCAAGGAAGAAGACCGGTTCGACTACGACAGGATCAAAGAGCGTGTAACTGAGGAGATCGAGCGCGTATTTACACCGGAGTTCCTGAACCGGCTGGAGGAGATCATCGTCTTCCACCCGCTTTCCAGGGAACAGATAGGCCAGATCGTTTACATCATGCTCCGGGACGTGGAGGATCGCCTGGCGGAGGAAGAGCTGTCGCTCCAGCTGACTCCGGCGGCGATCGAGTTTCTGGTCGAAAAGGGCTATGACGACAAGTTCGGAGCCCGGCCGCTGAAGAGGACCATTCAGCGCCACGTTGAAGATCCGCTCTCCGAGCGCATCCTGATGACCGATTTCGCTCCCGGTGACGAGATCGCCGTCGATGTGGCGGACGACGCCGAATCTCTGGTCTTCGAGGCGGCTTCGACGCCATCCGCCAAGTGAGCCCTGCCACATGACCGTCCTTCGGGCGGTTCGAACCGCCCTCATACTCGCGACCCTCACACTGCTGGGGGTCGCTTCGCTATGGGGGCAGGAGTTGGACCGCTTCAGCGTGCGGGTGGACAGCATCGTCGTGCGCGGAAACGAGCGCCACTCCCCCACGGAGGTCATCAACCGCAGCGGGTTGCGGGCCGGTTCCATCGTCCAGTTTCCGCAGATCCAGGACGCCATCCGCAGGCTGTTCGCCACCGGTGATTTTGCGGACGTCCAGGTCCGAGTCAGACGTGGAGGAGCGGCCGTACATCTCCCGTTACGAGTTTGCGGGCCTGTCCAACGTCAGCGAGGGCATGATCCGTGACACCATCGGTCTGGTGCGCAGCGCTCCGCTGGACCCCGACCGCATCGCGAGGGCGAGGCAGCTGATGCTGCAGGTCCTCTCGAACGAGGGATTTCCCAGCGCCCGCGTCGACACCAGCCTGGTGATCGATCTGGAGCAGGGCGGAGACCTTCTACTCACCTTCAATGTCAACGAAGGTCCGCGCCTCGGACTCGTGGAGATTGCCTTCGAGGGGAACGACGCCTATGCCGATGCGAAGCTGCGCGAGGCGATGGCGAGCGACCAGGAGGGCTTTCTGTGGTGGGACGCCGGCGAGCTCAAGCGGGACGCCTACCGGCTGGACCTTACGGATCGTCTGCCGGAGTTCTACGCCAGCAACGGCTACCTGGATTTCCAGGTGCTGGGAGACACGGTCATCATGGACCCTGTCAGCGGCAAGGGGCGGATCGTCATACGGGTCTACGAAGGGCCGCAGTACGTGCTGGATGAGATCCGGATCACCGGGAACCGTCGGTTCCCACTCTCCCTGCTGGAGGAGATGGCGGCCGGCGGACAGGCGCAGCAACGTCTCGGTGCGCCGGATCCTCCCTACAACCGTACCGCCTTCATGACGTCCACCGGCAGGCTGGGCGACCTCTATCGCAACGCCGGCTACCTGAGAGCGCAGATCATTCCCGATGAGCTGCGTCTGCCTCCTGACAGTGCAGGCGGGAAACCGAAGATCGTCGCGGTCTGGAACATAGCCGAAGGGAATCCCAGCTACGTGCGCGAAGTGCGGATTGTCGGGAACACGCACACGCACGACCGGATCATCAGAAACCGGCTCATCATCTTCCCGGGCGACGTGTACTCGCAGGACAGACTGATCCGCAGCGTTCAGGCCATCCAGGGCATGGGGTTCTTTGATCCCCTGCAACCGCAGGAAGCCATTGAATTCCGGGAACGGCCGGATGGGGATATTGATCTGGTCCTGAGGGTGAAGGAGAAGCAGACCGGACAGATGAACTTCGGCATCACGGCGGCCGGGGCCACTGGCCTGGCCGGCTTCATCGGCTACGAACAGCCGAACCTGTTCGGGCAGGCCAAGGTGGGCAGCTTCCGCTTCATCTACGGGGCACAGCAGCAGGATATCGAGCTCAGTTACTCGGACCCCGAGATCAACAACTCGAATACTTCCGGGACCATCATGCTGCGAAGCGCCCGGGATCGGTTCACGGGCTTCAGCCTTGGGGACCGCAGACAGACGGGTGGATTGGTGGAAGTGGGCCGGCCGCTGTTCCGGCTACGGGCCACGCGCCTCTTTGTCGGATACTCGCTCTTCTATGACAAGGTGAGCGACATCGACACGGTATCCCTCTCGCCTTCCACACAGCAGTTGATCACGCAGGGGACGCGGAGCACGGTCAACGTTCGATTCGTGCAGGACACCCGGAACAATCCGCTGTTTCCGACTTCGGGATCCAACAACACGCTTTCCGTACGGTTCACCGGAGGGATCCTGGGTGGGGACGGGAACTACCAGAAGGTGGATCTGCAGAGCAACTGGTTCGTACCGGTGGCCGAGATCGGCGGTGGAATGGAGAGCCTGCCTATCGAGTTCACCCTGGGTCTGAATTTCGGCGTCGGGCTGATTCTGGGTGACAATCCCTTCTTCACGGAACGGTATTTCATGGGAGGCGTGCAGGCCGGTCAGCGGGTACGGGGGTATCAGGAGGCTACCATCACGCCCCTGGGTCACGTGCCGCGCAACGCGCCTCTCAGCGACGTGGACAGAGTAGGCGAGGCGTATTTTCGGACCAGCGCGTTGTTCGGCGTGAAGCTCACGAGCAGCTTGTTCGCAAACGCCTTCATCGACGCGGGAAACATGTGGCGCAAGGCTCACCAGCTGAATCCGACGGACCTCCTGGTAGGAGCCGGGTTAGGAGTCAGTCTGGTAACGCCGTTCGGACCGATCGGGTTGGACTATGCCTACGGATTCGACCGGAGAGACGTATTGGGGCGGCCGGATCCGGGTTGGCAGCTCCACTTCAAGTTTGGACAGATATTCTGAGATTCACCGGAGAGAACCATCGGCTTACGAGCTATGGAGGAGTGCAGTTCGATGCGATCAGTGGTTAGACATATCGGGATATCGGTTGGTGTGCTCGCGGCACTCGCGACACCGATCTCCGCTCAGGAGACGGCAGCGACGGGAACGTTTTCACCTCCCGCTCGAGGCACCCAATTCGTATTCGTAAACACGCAGGCCATCCTGCCACAGGTCCCCGGCGCACAGCAGGCGCAGCAGACGTTCAATCAGGAACTTGCCGGCTACAACAACGAGGTTCAGCGGCTGAGCGCCGAAGTGGATTCGATGCTGGCGGTGTATCGCCAGCAGGAGGCCATGCTCAGCGAGGACGCCAAGGCACAGAGACAGGCGGAGATCCTGGCGAAGCAGGAAGAGGCCCAGGCTCGCGCCGCTCAGCTAGAGCAGGACGCGGGCAGCCGGCAGCAGGAGCTCCTGGCGCCGATTCTGGAGCGGGTCAGCACCGTCATCGAGATGGTGCGGGCGGAGAATGAGTGGTGTCGTGGCTGCGGATCCGAATCTCGACATCACCCCCCTCGTGCTCGAACGGTTGACCGCACCGGGCGCATCCAGCCAGAATCCCTAGGCGAATGTGTCGCGGCCGTCTGACGAGAATCGGGCGGTTACTTTGGTCAATCTGATCCGGGGCGCCGGGCCGGCTGGGACCGGCGCCATACTACTTGTATGCCTTCCTTTACTGTAGCCGAGCTGGCCGAGCAGGTATCCGGGACCGTAGAAGGAGACAGCGGTCGCCGGATCGAAGGTCTGGCCTCCGTGTCGCGGGCCGGCTTCAGCGATCTCACCTTCGTCACCGCAGAGAAGTACCGTCGGCTCCTGGAGGGAGTGTCCCCGGGGGCGGCGCTTGTCCCCGTCGACATGGCCATTGAACGGGGAGAGGTGACCCTGATCAGGGTGGAGGACCCACAGCTGGCGCTCAGCCGCCTGACAGGCCTGTTCTTCCCGGATCCGGAGGTCGGTGCAAGCATCGCGGCGACAGCGCAAATCGGGCGCCGCGTCACGCTCGGAGAGCGCGTTGCGATCGGACCGCACGTAGTGATCGGGGACGACGCCGCGATCGGAGACGGCACCCGAATCGGGCCGCTCACGGTGATCGGTGCCGAGGCGCGAATCGGGCTGGA
>JBDHIQ010000016.1:0-78691 GCA_039587395.1 Gemmatimonadota bacterium | reverse complement strand
CCGAACCTCTCCACTTCCGCCTTGTTCGTCGATACGGCCACGAAGTGCCTGGCGATGGCCGCCTCGCCTGCCGCTCCTCCCAGACCGGCCAGTAGCCACTCTCGCGCCGAGCGAGCGTTGGTGAGCGTCTCCAGCGTGGTGAACGTCTTCGAGCAGACGATGAACAGGGTCCGTTCCGGATCCAGCCCGTTCGTCGCCTCCACGAAGTCTGTCGCGTCCACGTTCGACACGAAATGGATATCCAGGTCGGGGCTCGCGTAGTGCCGGAGTGCCTCGCACGCCATCATCGGCCCAAGGTCCGATCCGCCGATTCCGATGTTGACGATGTGCCGCACCGGCTTCCCCGTATCGCCCCGCCATTCGCCGCTGCGCACCCGCTCGGCGAACTTCGCGATCCGGTCCAGCACGGCGTGCACTCCCGGAACGACATCTGCACCTTCCACGACCAGGGGCCGCTCGGCAGGCAGGCGGAGAGCGACGTGCAGAACCGCTCGATCTTCGGTCGTGTTGATCCGGTCACCCCGGAACATGCCAGCCATGCGTTCGCGGAGCCCGGCGGCCTCGGCCAGGTCGAAGAGCAGGCGCAGGGTCTCGTCGGTTACGCGGTTCTTCGAGTAGTCCAGGTAAAGACCGGCGGCCGCGGCCGATAGCCGTTCGGCCCGGCCCGGATCGTTCGCAAACAGGTCGCGCAGGTGGACTCCCCGGATGGCTTCGTGATGGCGCTGCAACGCCTGCCATTCGGGTGTGCTCGCAACCGAGGTCGGATGCTTCGGCATCACGGACCGTCCTTGTGTCGAGGGCGATGTGGGTACGAGACGCTCAAGATGGAAGAGGGGATGGGCGACCGGGTTTCGTCAAGCGGGTAGCGCCCCGCCCTTCAGGCGGCCGACTCCGTCCGGCTCGCGCTCTCCTGCCGAACGAACCGATAATGAGCCACCCGCCACTCCGTGCCACCCCGAAAGCCGAATAGCTCGGCGACAGCCAGGAAGAAGAGCCGCCAGCGGACGAACGCGCGGCGCGCTTCGGATCGTCTCTGCCCAGTCTCCAGGATCCGGATAGCCTCCTCACGGCACGCATCGAGGTTTGCCAGCCACGCCTCGGCCGTGCGCCGATAGTGCGTTCCGCTCACCGTCCACCGGTCGTCGAGCCGTACGTCGGCGTCGAACTGCAGGAACAGGTCGTAGGAGGGCATCAGGCCACCGCTGAAGAAGTGCCGCGCCATCCAGTCTCCAGGACCACCGTCCTCGAAGGCGTAGGCCAGCTCCCGGTGGCAAAACACGTGGACAAACAGCTTGCCATCCTCTTGCAGCCAACCGGCGATCCGCCGCAGCAGAACCTCGTAGTTCCGCATGTGCTCGAACATCTCGACGGAAACGATCCGGTCGAACCGCCGGCCGGGGTCGAATTCGTTCATGTCCGCGGTGACGACGGTGAGGTTGGACAGGCCCCTCCGGCGGCACTGGTCCTCGATGAACCGTCGCTGCGGCGAGGAATTCGACACGGCAAGAACCCGCGCTCGCGGATACCGCTCCGCAACCCACAGGCTAAACGAGCCCCAGCCGCACCCGAGGTCGAGGATGTCCTGTCCGTCCCGGATCTCGGCGCGGTCGGCCGTGAGCCCGAGCATCTCGTCCTCCGCCGCGTTCAGGTCCCGGTCTCCCGCCGAACGCCACATGGCGCACGAGTACTTGAGCCGATGGCCGAGAACCGCGCGAAAGAACTCGGCCGGTACCTCATAGTGCTGTTCGTTCGGGAGATCCGGGACCAGGGCTATCGGCTGCTGTTTCAGGTCTCGAACGAGTGCCTGAAGAAGCTCCGTCGGGTCCGAGCCTGGTCGTGCAGCCTCGTTGACTAGCCTCTGTCGGACGAGCCGCCGGATGGCCCGGCGCGTCCAGCGGTCCGGGATCCTGCCGCTCTCCATTAGGGCGATGCCTGACCGGGTGAGCGCGTCCCGCCAGCGATCTCTCCACTGCACGGGCACGCCCGCTCAGCCCTCGCGCTTAGGGAACCAGGGGAAGAACGCGGACGTCGTCCTCTGGTATTGCCGGTAGTCCTCGCCACGACTCCGCAGGGCCTGCTCTTCCGTCGGCGGTATTCCGGTGACGAAGAAGATCAGGTAGAGCATGAACGCGGGTGCTATCAGGGCGGCCGGCCACCAGGGAGCACCGACGGCGATGAGCACGTACACGAGCCAGTGAAGCCACTCGAAGAAGTAGTTGGGGTGCCGTGAATAGCGCCACAAGCCTTCCCGACACGTCCGCCCCCGGTTGGCCGGGTTCGCCCGGAACCGGGCGAGCTGCCTGTCGGCCACGGACTCTCCTCCCACCGAGATCAGCAAGAGCAGGATTCCGAGCGCGTCCCACACGCGCAGCTCCGACGCCGGGTGCAGCATGGCCAGCATGAAGTGCACGGATAGGAGCGCCGCGATTAGCCCCTGGGCCTGAAAGAACAGGAACAGGTTCCGCTGGGCCCGGTCCCCCCACTTGGCCCGCATGGCCTGATAACGACCGTCTTCCTCGCCGGCGAAGATCCGGTCCTTGAGCAGATAGCGGGCAAGCCGCCAGGACCACAAGGCAGCCGCGAGGCCGACCACCC
This sequence comes from Gemmatimonadota bacterium, assembly GCA_039587395.1. Taxonomy (GTDB): domain Bacteria; phylum Gemmatimonadota; class Gemmatimonadetes; order Palauibacterales; family Palauibacteraceae; genus JBDHIQ01. The sequence continues at coordinate 76,096 of JBDHIQ010000016.1, read as the reverse complement.
ACCTTCGGGCAGCCAGACCGTCTCCAAGCCCCAAGGCATACAGGAGGGCGAGAAAGCCGAGCGAGGCGGTCCACCCGACATCGACGATCCCGGCATCACCCGTGCGACGCTGGAACAACCAGAGCAGGAAGAAGAACCCCACGAGCAGGAACCAGCCGATCAGGACCAGGACGATCGGTGTCATGCGCTCCTCCAATTTCAGATCTCGCCGGACGTGAAAGCACAACCGTCGCCGAGCGGATCGCTCCGGGACTCAGGAAGGCCACCCCCCGGAGAGATCTGCGCCTGAATATAGTCCGGGGGGAGTCAGCAGGCGCCAGCGGCTCCCATTCGACGCTCAGGCGTTCGCCGCCGCCGCGGCGATCCCGTCGGCCATGCGCGAGTAGACGAAGGCATGCACCGGATACAGCAGGTACCAGTACAGGAGCCCGAACAGGCCGGCCGGATCATACAGGGTGGTCTGGCGGATCCGGGAGCCCGACCCGGACGGCTCTACCTCGAACTGCAGCCAGGCGCGTCCCGGCATCTTCATCTCGGCGCGCAGCCTGAGCAAGCGATCGGGCTCGAACGCTTCCACGCGCCAGAAATCGAGAAGATCTCCCACGTGAACCTGCTCGGGGTCCGGTCGGCCGCGACGCAGCCCAACCCCGCCGACGAGCCGGTCCAGCCAGCCGCGGAGGCGCCAGAGCCGGTCCGCGGAATACCAACCACGCTGACCGCCGATCCGCTGGATCGGTGCGAAGGAACGGGCACAGGGGACTTCCACGTCCCGAACATGCGAGTCGACAATGCGAGATCCGAATTTCATTCCGCCCCACGGTCGACGGTCGCCACCGGAGGACAGGGCATCGGACCAGCGCGTCTCTGCCAACTCGCGGTCCTCGTGGATCAGGGCGCGGGAGATGGCCTGCCCGAGCCCGCGCGGCTCGATCTGGAACGCATCCAGAGCCGCCGGATCGCGCACCACGGTCGGGTTCTTCAGTCCCTCGACCAGCTTGCGGCCGATTCGAGCATGTACCGGCGTCACCAATCCGAGCCACAGGCTCGAGAGGCGGGGGCTTAGCACGGGAATCGGGATCATGAGCCGGCGGAGGCCACGCTGCCGAGCGTACTCACCCATGATCTCGCCGTACGAGACGCGCTCGGCGCCGCCGATCTCGAAGACCTGGCTGTGGTCGACCTCGATCTCGAGCGCGGCGACCAGGTAGGCGACCAGGTCTTCGATCGCGATGGGCTGCGCTTCGATCCGGACCCAGGAAGGCGTCACCATGATGGGCAGCTTCTCCACCAGGGATCGCACCATGTCGAAGGAAGCGCTTCCGGATCCGATCACGATGGAGGCGCGAAACTCGATCGTCAGCACTCCGGAATCGCGGAGAATGTCTCCGACCCTGTGGCGGCTGCGAAGATGCTTCGACAAGTCGTTTCCATGAGCCAGGCCGCCGACGTAGACGATCCTCCGGACGCCCGCGTGCAGCGCCGCGCTCGCGAAGTTGCGCGCTCCGGTCTCCTCGGCCGTCTCGAAATCGCCTTCCGAGCCCATCGCGTGCACCAGGTAGTAAGCGGTGTGAACGTCCTGCATCGCAGCGGCAAGCGATGCAATGTCCATGACGTCTCCCTGGAAAACCTCGGTTGTGGGGCCGACTCGGGGCTGCAGGTTCTCGGGTCGCCGCGCCAGGCAACGGACGGCCTCGGACCGTTCCTCGAGGTCGCTCAGTAGCCGCCCCCCCACGTAGCCGGTGGCTCCGGTCAGCAGGATCAGTCGCGGCTCCGAATTGTGCGTATCCTCACTCATGCTTGGACCTCTGTCGGTTACACCTTCACCCGGGTCCGAACGGTCGCCAGGCCGCCATCGACGCCGAGTACTTGCCCCGTGACCCACGCGCTCTCCGTGCTCAGAAGCCAGTCGAGCGCCCCGGCCACATCATTCGGCGAGCCGAGCCGCCCCAGTGCGTGCATGGCCCTCGAGGCTTTCGCCGCCGCCTCGTTCCGCGTGAGCGCCTCGGTCATCGGCGTTTCGACGAGGCCGGGGGCCACCGCGTTCACCCGGATCCCGTAACCAGCGTAGGTAGAGGCGGCGGAAAGCGCGAGTCCCATGACGCCGGCTTTGGCCGCAGCGATCGCCTCGTGGTTGGGGAATCCGGTGCGAGCGGCGGCTGACGCGACCAGCACGATCGATCCGCCCGTTCGCATCATGACCTTTGACGCCGCCCGTACGGTCGCGAACGCGGAGTCGAGGTTGGCGGCCAGGGTGGCCCTCCATTCCTCCTCCGTCGTCAGATGCGCGGGTTTTAGCAGAAGGCTGCCTACGCAGTTCGCGATGCCGTCGAGCCGTCCGAAGTGATCCACGGCCGACTGAACGGCACTTTCGACGGAGTCGAGCGAACGGGCGTCGACGAGCGCCGTCTCGCCACCGGCCGCCGCCTGCAGTGCCGCCAGCTTAGTTGTATCGCGCCCGCACATGAGCACGTCGGCACCTCGCTTGGCCAGCCGCTTGGACAGTGCCGAACCGATGCCACCGGTTGCGCCGAGAATCACGTAGGCTGGCGTTTCGCTCGCTCCGATCTGCTGACTGTCCATGGCTCCCGTTTCCATTCGGGGTTGAACGCGGACGCGCGAACCGGGTCGCCCGGTTGCGGCGCTTTGTCCCGTCCGAAGTCATGAGTTTAGCTCCGCTTACAGCGATTGTCAAGGTACTGTCTAGCTATTTTCTTGACATTATGTCTACAATCATGTAATTAAAGACCATGGAAGATAGTGGCGAAGCGCGCGACACACGCACGGACGGTCGCCACCCGATCGAGGTGGCGTCGCGACGAACGGGTCTGACCAAGGATGTCGTACGGGCCTGGGAGCGTCGCTATGAGGCGGTTCGCCCGGAGCGCACCCACACGGGCAGGCGACTGTATTCCGACGCGGACGTCGAGCGGCTCCGGATCCTTCGGCTCGCGACCAACGGCGGTCGCTCGATTGGTGGCGTCGCGCACCTGAGCACGGAAGAGCTTCGGAACCTGGTAGCTCAAGATGAGTCCGAGCGCCTGGCCACCGCGCCATCGCCCGCGCCGGCCGAGCCGTCGCAGATCGCCCGCAGCTATGTGGATCGTTGCCTGCGCGCCATCGCGGAGTTCGACGTCCAGGCGCTTCGGGACGAGCTGCAGCGGGCCGTCGTCTCCCTCTCACCGGTCGTATTGATCGAAGACGTGGCAGCGGATCTCATGCGACGGGTGGGTGAACTCTGGCACAAGCGCGAGTTGAGCTTCGGCCAGGAGCGCCTGGCCACGTCGGCGGTTCGCGCGGTGCTCGATCAGGTCACGGTGACCATGCGCTCCCGCTCGCCCCATGCGCCCGTTCTGGTATCCGCCACGCCAACAGGCCAAGTTCATGAGATCGGCGCCCTGCTCGCCTCGGCTGCCGCTGCCGCGGCTCGTTGGAACGTCACGTATCTCGGGTCGGACCTCCCGGGTGCCGAAATCGCTCGGTCATCCCTGCAGATGGGTGTCCGGGTGGTTGCGATCAGCCTGGTGTATCCGCCGGGCGACGCGGACATGCCGACCCAGCTCGTTGATTTGAGGTCGGGACTGGCGGACGGGGTGCCGATCCTGGCAGGGGGCGCGGCCGCACCGAGCTACGCGCCAGTTTTAGAACGCATCGACGCGGTGGTCGTCGAGGGTTTGCCCGAGCTGCGGTCCATCCTGCTGGACATGGATATCAGAACGAACGGAAAGCACTAGCTGACCGTGGCTGGAGTGGACGGCATGAGTCGGATTCCCGCGCTGCGCATTCGCCCCCTGAACGAAGCCCGCGTCCGTCCCGAGGGCGATTTCGTCCTCTACTGGATGACGGCTTATCGTCGCACGTCTTGGAACTACGCTCTGGACCGGGCGATCGCCCGCGCTCGCGAACTGGATCGTCCCCTGGTCGTTTTCGAAGCCCTGCGAGCCGGATACCCGTGGGCCAGCGACCGCATTCATCAGTTCGTCATGGACGGAATGGTCGATAATGGCGCGCGCCTCGCGCGCGGGCCGGCCCTGTACTACCCCTACCTGGAGAGCCGCCCGGGCGATGGCCGCGGTCTGCTGTCGGCATTGGGGGAGCACGCTTGCGCCGTCATCACGGACGATTTTCCCTCTTTCTTCCTGCCTCGCATGCTGGCGGCAGCGGCGAGGCAGGTCCCCGTGCTGCTGGAGGCGGTCGATTCGAACGGGCTTCTGCCGATGCGAGCAGCAGACCGCGTCTTCCCGACGGCCTACTCGTTTCGTCGCTTCCTGCACAAGGCGCTTCCGGCCCACCTGGACGAAACCCCGGCCGCCGATCCGCTGCGCGCCCTGGACCTGACTTCAATGCCTTCCCTGCCCGATCCGATCGAGAGCGCCTGGCCGCGCGCCTGGCCATTGGAAGCCGATGGGCGCCGCGACGCCCTGCCCGACCTCGCGCGGCTGCAGATCGACCACGCGGTCGGGCCGGTCGAGTACTCGGGGGGCGCCATGTCGGGGTCGCGGGTGCTGCGCGATTTCCTGCTGACTCGGCTGGAAGGATACGCGGCCGAGCGCAACCAGCCCGAAGTCGAGGCGTCCAGCGGCCTGTCGCCCTACCTTCACTTCGGTCATGTTTCGGCCCACGCGGTATTTCATGCGCTGCGCACCTGGGAATCGTGGAGCCGGGACGATCTCGGCGAGCCGACTGGAAAGCGGGCCGGCTGGTGGGGAATGAGCGAGCCGGCGGAGGCCTTCCTGGACGAGCTGGTGACCTGGCGGGAGCTCGGCTTCAACCGTGGCGCGCTGTCCGATACCGGTGACCGTTTCGAATCGATTCCCGACTGGGCGCAGGCCACGCTGGCCGAGCACGCGGACGATCCGCGGAAATACCGGTACGACCTGGCCACGTTCGACGAGGCGCGAACCCATGATTCGCTGTGGAACGCGGCCCAGAACCAGCTCCGCCGGGAAGGCCGCATCCACAATTATCTTCGCATGCTGTGGGGCAAGAAGATCCTAGAGTGGAGCGCTTCCCCGCGAGACGCGTACGATGTCATGGTCGAGCTGAACAACCGCTACGCCGTGGACGGGCGCGACCCAAACTCTTATACCGGCATCCTGTGGGTGCTGGGCATGTACGATCGGGCCTGGGGCCCGGAACGCCCCATCTTCGGGAAGGTCCGGTACATGAGCTCCGAGAACACGGCCCGGAAGGTTCGCGTGCGGGAGTACATGCGGGAGTACGCCAAGGTATCTTAAGATCGGTGGGCGGGTATCGCGGCGAGCTGGCGCGGGGAGACCGCCTGGACCCGGAGATGATGCCAACCTGACGGGGAACTGGAAAATGAGACAAGACCAGATGGAGAACGGTGCGTTCCCGAAACCGGTAGTCGTGGTCAGCGGCTGTCTCGAGTTCGAGGCGTGTCGCTACAACGGTCAGGTGATTCCGTTCGATTTGATCGCGGAGCTGGCCCCGTTCGTCGACTACGCGCCGATCTGTCCGGAGGTGGAGATCGGCCTCGGGACGCCGCGCGATCCGATCCGACTGGTCGACGGCGGCGACGGCGTAGAGAAACCCCGGCTCGTGCAGCCCAGCACGGGGCTCGACGTCACAGACGACATGCTGGGGTTTTCCGGCCGCTTCCTGGGGTCGCTCGAGGCTGTAGATGGCTTCATCCTCAAGACCAAGTCGCCGTCCTGCGGGCTGCACGGTGTGAAGGTCTATGACGACCCGGACAAGTCCTCCTCCCAGGGGAAAGTCCCCGGCCTTTTCGCGAAGGAGGTCGTGGAGACGCATCCCGAGCTTGCCATAGAGGATGAGGGAAGGCTGCGTAACTTTAAGATCAGGGAGCACTTCCTGACGAAGCTGTTTGCATTCGCCCGGTTGCGCGAGGTGGAGCGATCGGGACGAATGGCGGAGCTGGTCAGGTTCCACTCCCGGTACAAGCTCGTGCTGATGGCATACAATCAGACCCGCATGCGGGAGCTCGGCCGGATGGTGGCGAACCCGGACCGGCTACCCTTCCCCGACGTGGTCGCAGCGTACCGCGCGGGCTTCGGGAACGCGCTGAAGCAGCTGCCGCGCTATACCTCGGTGATCAACGTTCTGGACCACGGCTCGGGCTACTTCAAGAGCGTATTGAGCGACCGCGAGAAGCGCTTTTTCCGGAATCGAGTCGAGCGGTATCGACAGGGGCGCATCCCGGTCAGCGGCGTCTCTACGCTGCTGCATGGCTGGGCCGTGCGGTTCGGTACCGACTACCTCCTCGAACAGGCGTTTTTTGAGCCCTTCCCCGAGGCCCTTCTGAACGTCGCCGATTCCGGCAAAGGACGACTCCGCCGTTCGTGAGCGGGCGTCTGCCCGCCGGCTGCGGAACCCTCTCCTGCACCTTACGGGCTTGTCGTCCGGCGTTCCGATTCCGAGTTTTGCGGATTGGCGATTCGGGGCTTCACGAGGTTCACGAAGCTTGAAAGAATGCGGTACACCGGAATGAGAATCGTAGTCGCCCTCGGAGGCAATGCGCTGCTCGAGCGGGGTCAGCCGCTGACCGCCGAGAACCAGAGAGAGCACGTGCGGATCGCGGCGGAGCGACTGGCGCCGATCGTGCCCGACAACCAGCTGGTGATCACGCACGGCAACGGTCCGCAGGTGGGATTGCTGGCTCTCCAGTCAGAGGCGTACCGGGAGGTCGAGGCCTATCCGCTGGACGTCCTCGGGGCCCAGACGGAAGGGATGATCGGCTACCTGATCGAGCAGGAGCTCGGCAACCTCCTACCGTTTCAGAAGCCTTTCGCCACAGTCCTCACCATGGTCGAGGTATTCGCGGACGATCCCGCGTTCCAGAACCCCACTAAGCCTATCGGCCCCATGTATACGGAGGCCGAGGCAAAACGGGTCGCCGCCGAGCGAGGGTGGAGCGTCGCCCCGGATGGGAAGGGATGGCGCCGCATCGTTCCCTCCCCGCGGCCTAAGCGCGTGTTCGAGATCCGGCCGATCAAATGGCTGCTCGATAAGGGCTGCATCGTGATCTCTACCGGAGGCGGCGGCATTCCCACCATGTACGCCGAGGACGGCACCCTCCAGGGGGCGGAGGTAGTGATCGACAAGGATCTGGCCAGCGCTCTGCTGGCGCACGAGCTGGACGCCGACTTCCTCGTCATGGCCACGGACGTGGACGCCGTGTACACCGACTGGGGTACGGACCGACAGCAACCGATTCGCCGCACAACCCCCGAGGCGCTGCGCGAGTGCGACTTCGCGGTGGGGTCCATGGGGCCCAAGGTCGAGGCCGCCTGCGCCTTCGTGAACGGACCGAGACGCTGTGCCGCCATCGGAGCGCTGCGGGATCTGGACCGGATCGTGCTTCGCGAAGCAGGCACCATCATCGAGCCGGACACGCAAGAACCCGATCCGCAAACGAGCGACGAGAGTCCAGAATGAGCCACGCAAGCCCCGGCGAACACGACGCCCCCAAGACCATGTTCCAGCGGTTCTTCCACTCCGAGGTATCGGGGAGCATCGTCCTGCTGTTCTGCACGGTCATCGCGCTCGTGTGGGCAAACTCCCCGTGGGCCGAGAGCTACTTCGACCTGGCTCACAAGTACATCGGTGTCTCCTGGGGCGACGCTACGTTCAGGCTCTCTCTCCAGCACTGGGTCAACGACGGCCTGATGGTCATCTTCTTCTTCGTCGTGGGCCTGGAGATCAAGCGTGAGATCGTCGCGGGCCAGCTATCGAGCAGGCGGTTGGCCGGCCTGCCAGTCTCGGCCGCACTGGGTGGGATGGCTGTCCCGGCCCTGGTATACGCCGGTTTCAACGCGGGAGGACCGGGTGCGAGCGGCTGGGGCGTCCCCATGGCCACCGACATCGCATTCGCGCTGGGGATCCTGGCCCTGTTCGGGGCACGTGCTCCACTCGGTCTCAAGGTGTTCCTGACGGCCCTGGCGATCGCCGACGATATCGGGGCGGTGCTGGTGATCGCGCTGTTCTACACGGAGACGATAGTGCTGCCTGCCCTGGTGGTGGCCGGCGTGTTTCTCGCTCTGCTGTTCCTCGCTCACCGCGTCCACCTCAGACGGCCAGGTATCTACATTCTGCTCGGCATCGGCTGCTGGGCCGCGGTGTTCGCCTCGGGCGTGCACGCGACGGTTGCCGGCATCCTGGTGGCGATGATGGTCCCCGTGAAAGCGCGGATCGAGCCGGGCGAGTTCAGGGAACGAGCCGCGCGGGCGGTTGAAAGGCTTGAAGATCTGGAAGCGAAGGGGGCGGCGCTGACGAGAGACAGCATGCTCGCGGAGCGCGACCAGCTGGCCGCGCTGGACGATCTCTATGCCGCCTCCGGGGCCATGCGTCCGTCAGGGATCACGTTGGAGTACTTCCTCCACCCCATCCAGGCGTTCTTCATCCTGCCGCTGTTCGCCCTGTTCAACGCCGGCGTGGCCATCAGCGCAGATTCGTTCGCCGGAGGCCTGGCTCCAGTTACGATCGGAATCGTCGCCGGCTTGTTCCTGGGCAAGCAGGTGGGGATCATGCTGTTCAGTTGGCTGGCGCTGAAGACGGGCCGGGCCAGCATGCCCGACGGTGTCACCTGGCCGATGATCTGGGGTGCGAGCTGCCTGGCCGGAGTCGGTTTCACCATGTCGCTGTTCATCTCGGAGCTCGCGTTCAGGGACCAGGCGCTGATTAACGAGGCCAAGATAGGGATCCTGATCGGTTCGCTGATTTCCGGCCTGGTGGGCTATGTCCTGCTCCGCTGGGCGTTCTCCCGGAAGGCGGCCTGACTGGGATTGGCGCCAGGGCGCGCGCTATAGTACCATTGGCCGCGCCAACATCGACTCGATCACGAAGAAGACCGAGACCACACTTTGCTCAGACTGTATCAGGAGGAACCATGAAGCGCTTTGCACTCTTCGCCATCGCCATCTTGCTGGCGGCTCCGGCCGCCCTGCAGGCCCAATCCCAGTACATGGAGCTGCTACGCTCCGACGTTCGCGCCCAGAAGGTGGGCATCCTGACGGATGCGATGGCCATGACGGACGATCAGGCCACCAAGTTCTGGCCGTTGTACCGTGAGTACGAGGTCAAGCTGGCCGAGCTGACGGACGCCCGTCTGGCCAACATCAAGGCCTACGCCGAGGTCTACGGCTCGGTCACGGACGAGCAGGCCACCAAGCTCATTCACGCCGCGCTGAAGAACCGGGCCGCCCGTCTCGAGCTTCAGGGGACGTACTTCGAGAAGGTGTCGGAAGCCCTGGGAGCGACCATGGCCGCGCGGTTCATTCAGGCCGACATGTTCTTGAACACGCTGATCGACATCCAGATCCAGGCCGCACTGCCAATCGTCGAGTAGCCGGCAGAAGCTGTCACGAATCAGGAGCTCAGAAGAAGGCGGGGCCATAGCTGCGGCCCCGCCTTTCCTGTTTCTCCGATTTGCTGTTACCTGGCCCGCGCGGTCGCGGATCGAACCTACCTCGCCTGCACCTCTGCCTCCAGCGCCGCCAGAAACTGTGCCGCTTCCGCATCGTCCGGCCACGCCTCCAGGAGCCGGCGAACGTAACCGATCGCCGTGTTCAACTCGCCGCGGTCCCTGTGAATGGCGCCGGCCAGGAACAGCAGCGTCCGGTCGTACGGATGCGTCTCCAGCGACCGCTCGAGCACCGCGATGGCTTCATCCGCCCGTTCCAGGCTGTTGAGGGCCACGGCGTATACGTAGTTGTACTGGATGCTGGCGGGGTCCAGCTCCGTCGCCCGTCCCAGCATTTCCAGCGCCTCGTCCGTGCGACGCAAGCGAGTGAGCAGCAGGCCCAGGGAGTGATGTACGTCCGCGTTGTCGGGCGCCAGCTCCAGCGCTTCTCGCAACACGATCTCGCCCTCCAGGTCGCGTCCCAGCAACCGGTACAGGTCGGCGAGGTTCACATACGTCGGGATGAACCAGGGCCCGATCCTCAGAGCCGTCCGATACGCCGCTTCAGACGCTTCGGGACGGCCGCGCGCCGCTTCGATGACGCCGATGTTCAAGTGCGCCGTCGGCCGGTCCGCGTTGGCCAGCTGTCCCTGCACGTACTCGTCGATCGCTGCATTCAGTGCAACGCTCTGAGCCGTGGTGAGCTGGTTGCGCGGCACGTCCGCAAGCACCTGGGCAGCGGCCAGGCGAACGGCGCGAACCGGGTCGTTCAGCATGTGAAACGCCAGCGGGGGGCGCTGCTGCGGCTCGAGCATCGCCAGAGCGCTCACTGCCTCCGCCCTCACAAGCGGATTCGCATCGCTCAAAGCGGACTCGATCGCGACGAGCGATCTCTGGGTCCGGTAGCGTCGCAGGTAGTAGAGCGCCGTCGCCCTGACTATGTCCGGGCGTTCCGGGTCCGATACAAGGTCGGAGAGGGCCAGATCCGTCCCTCTGAAGCCGAGCCGAGCCGCCGAGAACACCTGCCCGTAGTGTGGCGTGGCGGCACGCTCCTCTGCCCTGGCAGAACCGTACCACAGTTCGATGGCCTCTGCAGACCACGCGGGTGTCTGGTCCGAGTGGCAGCGGGTGCAGGCGTCGGGGGCTCCGACTGTCTGCGTCAGGTCCGGACGCGGGATCCGGAAGCTGTGGTCGTTGCGGGGATCCACCACCATGTAGTTCCTGTCCGGCGCATGGCAGGCGACGCACTTCGCCCCCTCGGTCCCCATGTCGTGCACGTGGTGCTCCGGAGAGTCGAACTTCTCGGAAAGATGGCACTTGCCGCACACGGCGTTATCGGGAGCGGCGAACTCCAGGCTGTGGGGATCGTGACAGTCCGAGCAGGTAACGCCGGCCATGTACATCTTGCTCTGGAGGAATGAGCCGTAGACGTAGACTTCCTCCAGGACCTGTCCGTCCGGGTAGTACAGCTGGTCTGTCAGGAGTCGGGGCTGGTGCGTATCCAGCAGCGGCTGGCCGTGCGCGTACTCTTTCCAGATGACCATCCGGCGCGAGTGACACCGGGCGCACATCTCGATCTGAACGTCGGGACCCTTCTCGGGCTCGCGCCTGGCAATCGACTCGCCTTCATCGAACACCCAGTCCCACGACCCGACCGTGGGGAACTGAATCTGGAGACCCATGGAATCGCCCGGGTCCTGGTCGGCAGACTCCCCTGCCCCATCTCCCGGATCGTATGCCTCAGCCCACGCGACGTGGGTAGAACCCGGTCCGTGACACGCCTCGCATGAGACGTCCAACTCTGACCAGCTGGTCTGGTACGTGTCGCTCTCGACGTCATAGTTCTTCTGAAGGTTGGTGGAGTGGCACTCCGCGCACATGTAGTTCCAGTTCTGGGCGGGCCCCGTCCAGTGCAGGATGTCGCCAGATGGAATCGGCTCGTCGGGGTAAATGTGATACCAGCGCTGCCCGCCCTCTTCTTCCGGTCTGGCATCCCACGTCAGGGCCAGCGTCTGCTGGCGCCCGCCCGGGAACTCGATGAGGTACTGCTGCAGCGGCTCGACCCCAAACACGTAGGAGATCGAGTAGTCCTCGAGCTCGCCCGTAGGCCCGTCCGTGCGAACGCGGTACTCGCCGCCTTCCCGGAACAGTCGGGACTCCACGCCATACTGCGTGATCGTGGCGCCCTCGAAGTCACCAAGGACCGTTGCCTCCGACACCTCCTGCATGGCCAGGTCGTGGTCCGACCCCACCCACAGGCTGTCGTAGCTGGCGTGGCAGTCCACGCAGCCTTCACGCCCGACGTACGTCGCGCTTGCCGGGTCGAGTCGCTCGGCGTCGCTCGTGCAGGCAGCGGTGACAATGGACGCCAGTACGAGGTACAGACCGAGACAAGCCCGGGACCTCTGCCGGAGATCTATCAAGCCCCTCAACTCCCTTCGCTTCTCATGCTCAGCAAAATGAGTCGTGCATAGTGGTCCGAGTAATAGAGATCGTCGAGCCTGCGATAGGAACCCTCGACCACGCTCCAACGTCCATCACGCCCCGCCCGGAACAGGATATGGTCGGCCGGGAATACCCCCTTGGTGGGCAGACCATCTGGAGGAGGCGAGTCGGGAAAGTGCTCTGCCAGGTGACGGATCACGGTCTGATGATCTGAGAAGGTGTTCAAGTCCCCGGCCACCGCGGTCGCGATATGGAAGCCGGGCGGCACGGAGTCCGGAGTCACCATGTGAGCCGCCTCTGCCAGTTCGAGTGCTTCCACGAGCCCGAGTCCCTGGCGAAGCCGGTTCGAGTTACCGGTGCGCAGAGTCCGCAGGAAGCCGGACATGGTGTCCAGGTGCAGGCTGACCACACGGAGGCTATCCCCGCTATTCGGCCTCACCGTGGCGGCCATCGCGATCCGGCGTTGGACTTCGAACGGCAGCTCGATCGCGATGAGATCGTGGAGCGGGAGCGTGGAAAGGATCGCGTTCCCCCGGTCCTCGCGGCCTCCGGCGTGGGTGTCCGCACCGTTTCGCATTGACGGAACGTAAACCATCGCCAGGCCGCACCGACCGGCTACCTCCGCGATGTCCGATACAGGATCGTCGGCAGCGGCGCTGCTCTCTCCAGCATCCGGCTGTCCACCGAGCCGGTTCGGGATCCGGTCGCTACGCTCCACCTCGGGTACGGCATCCGAGCGTCGCACTACCTCCTGCAGGAGAAGGACAAAGTGCATCTCGATATCCCGTGTGGGCGGGATGCCCGAGCCCGGCGAAGGACAGGTGAAGTTGAGCTCAGTGTGCAGCAGACCTTCGATATCGCCGGCCAGGCCGTGCGCGTTCCAGGTCACGACGGCCAGTCCGGAGGGTTCTGCCGACCGGTAGCGGATCGCCGGGAGCGAGTCCACCACCGCCGGACCCACCGTGCGGCACCACTCCTCCAGCTTCCTCTCATCGCGATCACGGTCTGGCGAGATCCAGTCGATGGTCGATCCTTCCGCTCTTCCCGCCAGAGCATCCGACGGGCATTCCCGACCGGCGGGTGACGTCGTCATCGTATGAGGGATCGCGCAGGCCAAGTTTGCGGCGCCAAGCCCGCACAGGAGAATCGCGATCGGCGTCGCCCGGCTCATCTAGAAGCTCACGGTCAACGGCACGGACAACTCCAGGGGAACCCCACCCGTCGATGCGCTCGCGTCCACCGCGCGGATCACCCACGAGGTCACGCCACCCAATGCCATTCCCGCCAGGGCGGCGCCGGCGGCGTTCGGGAGATCGAAGGACGGAATGGCCTGCCAGAGCACCAGCCCGATGACTGCCCCGCCTGCCAGACCTACCGTGGCCCCGAGCCACGACGCTCCCCAGGCCCCACCTACCATTCCGAGCGTGGCCACATCCGCCCAGCCAAAGATAGGCGACTGGCTGCGGATCACGAGCCCCACGGCGGCCCCGGCTCCGAAGCCGATGAGCGATCCGACAGCCGCGGATTCGATCCTCTCCGTATCCTTCCCACCCAGGGAGAGCCCGCTGACCAACCCCACCATGCCCTTCACGGCACCGGATAGTTGCACGCAGCGGATCCCGATGTACGTCTGATTGCAGGGTATCATGGCGCCGATGGAGCCGAGCACCGCGCCGGAGTAGAAGCCTAGCAGGCCGCCACCGATCTGCGCGGCCGTAGAGCCGGTCAGCGACTCGGTGTCGGGCTGCGAGAACGCCGAACTTGGAGTCAGCGAGGTGGCGAGGATCACCAGCGCGGCCGCCATGCGAACGCCGCCTCGGTAACGCCACACATGGCTACGCGACCAGACTGCACGGTGGTCGCCTGCCGCCCGCCATCCGGCGGCGCCGTCCAGAACTCCACTTCCTGCGCTCAGTGCCACTCTCGCGAGTACCGTTGTTCGATGTGCGGGGCTGCGTATCGGCCATCAGCAAGCTGCCGTCAGCATGGGTGAAAGGCCAGCCCGTTAAGACCTTGTGGGGCCATATGCGAGGGTGAATGATGAAGGGTCAGCTGTAAACGTGGCGTGTCACAGTTGAGAGGATCTACTATGCCGGAGGACGTTCGACGCCAGAGAAGCAGGCGTATCGCCGCGCTCGCGACGTGGCTGCTGGCACTGGCCGGTCCCGTCTCCGCTCAGCAGGTCGAGCCTACGGCCCTGCCTCCTGACGAGGGAGGTCAGATCCTCTCCATGGGGCAGCCGCCCATCTACAAGTGGTATGGGGGCCTGACGGCCGGGTCCTACGCCCACAGAACACAAGGCCAGACCACGCGTACGTTCGCGAGCTACCTCGAAACGTCCGTGTTCACCGACATCGGAACGCCCGTGGCCAGTATCTTGGGCCTTGCCATGGAAGCCTACATCGGCGCGCGGGATGGCGGAGCCGTGTCATCCGATGTCCTCGACGGCGGAATCCGCGCCCTCGCGGTGAGTCCGTACCTCAACCTGTCGATCGGCACCGACTTCAACATCCGCGACGAGCGCGCGGATCTGCTGCTCCGGTTCAAGTTCCCGGTGAAGCGTGGAGGCTTCCTCGTGCGAGGCGGTCAACTCCAGCTCAACTACCTGCCAACCCGCGGACACTCGTGGCAGGTAGGCCTTCAGGTTCCGATCGGGCAGCCGTGGGCCGGCAAAACGAGGCCACGGAACGCGCACCACGTGATCCCCACGCCGCCCGAGCCGCCCGTGGATTTCGCGACGACCCCGGCGCTGGAAGAAGCCCTGGCCCACGTCTCGGAATCGGCACGCTGGATCAACCGGTATACCAGCCCGTTCATCGACCAAGGCGCGTTCCACCGCCGAACGGCCCTTGAGAAGTTCGAGGCGTCGATCCGCGAGCTGGATGACCACATGGACCTCACGGGTCCCCTGTACCCCGAGGGCCGAACGCCCGACGCCGAGATCCACGCATATCACGCGGAACTGGAGAGGGCTTTCTCCATCGTCCTGTCCGGGCGCGAGCTGCCCCTCGGGGAGTCCACGCCGGCCGGACGCTCGGTAGCGGCGCAGTCTCGCAAGATCCTCCTCGACGAGACCATCTTCCCCTACAATCGGCTGCTCGGCCAGAAGAAGAAGAGGGACACGGCCCTCCTGTTTGTGGAACGGGCGCTGGCTTCGTTCTCCCGTTGGCTTGCCGAGTCATCCGACGTCGCGGCCGATCGCCGGGAGGGCGCGCGATACGTGTTCAAGCGGCTGGGCGATATCGTCGAGGACAACCGTGCCTTCGCCCGCGAGTCCTGGGGCGATTCGCGCCTCGCCTGGATTCCCCTGCACTACGGACTCCGGAAGGAAGACCACGACGAGCGGACGGAGCTGGATTTCATCATCTCGCGTGCCGTGGGAGCCGAGTGGACGGTCGGCAACCAGGTCTGGTACGTCCAGAACACCCAGTTCCAGATGGAGCTCGCGGAGTCTATCAGCCGCGCCGAGAACTACCACGTGCTGTGGATCCACGACATCGCCTCTTTCAACGCCGCGGGGAATCCGGATCTCGTCACCTTCGCCCAGATGGTGCGGCGGTACCTGGGCTCGCTGATTCGCGGTGTGCGGGAGTACGACGATCGCGGGGCGATGCCCATCTACCTGATCATGTTTGACCAGCACTACTACGAGCTGAAGCAGAGCCGCCTGTGGATGAATGTCCTCGAAGACCCGCTGCACGAGACATTCCCGTTCCCGAAGGGTACCGAGTGGGCACCGCTAGCGGCCGAGCTGGACAGCGTGCAGGCGGAGCTGCGGGCCGCGGTAGCTGATTCGCGACTGCTCCAGGAGCGGGCACGGCAGTTCGGCCAGGATTGGCTGAAGAACCGGGTCAAGGTGCACGTGAACATCACGCAGCCCGCGGACCCGAACTTCTGGAGCAATCAGGTCTTCCCGCTCGCCGGGTATCCCGACAACATCATGCGGGATCACCGCAAGATCGCTTTCTACGACATCACGGAGGATGACCCTTACCGGGGCGTGGCAATCTACAGTGGGATGGGAATCGGCGAGCACTACATCGGGCCGACGTGGGAGGACCGGGCCATCATGGCGCAGGGACCCGCCGTCCTGCACCTGAAGGACATGGCCCGGCAGCTCCTGCTCGACCAGGGCTTCTCCCCGGAAGAGATCCCGTATCCGCTGAAACCCAAGCCGCTGGCCGAGAACTGGAAAGAGGTGGTCCAGGAGCGCGCGTACACCCCCGGCCACTGGGGTCGCGCGCTGGAGCTGCACAACGAAACCGGCTACGCGCCGAAGCCAATCAACGTGATCAAGGCGGTGCTGTACACCCTGATGCCGCCCGGATCCGTGATCATCCTGCCGGACTCCCTCTGGAACAGCTCGTTCTTCGCTTCCCTGCTGTTCGGCAGCGCGATGCGAGGAGCCAATGTGTTCATCATCGCGCCGTCGATCGAAAACGCGCCCGGCGGCGAAGGCTTCCCGCAGATGTCCAGGGCCCAGGAGCTGTTCGCACGGCTGATCCGGATCCAGGACCTGTTCGGCGAGGAGATCGCCCGCTCCGGCGGGATGCTCAAGACGGGCCTGTACGACGTGGACATCGACGTGGCGGACATGCCGGGTGGAAGCCAGCTCGTGGCCGACGGATTGCGCGCGCAAGAGTGGCTGCGCGAGGCCATCCCGTTCGACGAATCGGTCTACGAGATACTGGACGAGCCGGAGGCGGTGCTCGGCGATTACAACGTCGAGTATCTTATTGAAGATACTAAGATTAGAAAGCCTCAGCTCCACCTCAAAGTGAACTTTTTCGCGACGCCGGAGGCGTGGCGAACACTGGTCTCACTCCCACAGCTTTCCGAAGTCCTGGGGGCCTGGGCCCGCGAGACGGGCGCTATGGAGCAGGATCGTCAGACGTACTCTGACATCCGGGACGTCGTGGCCGCCGTGCGCGAAACGACCCGGCACATTCTGCCGGAGTACCTCGGTTCCCTGTCGGCCGAGCAGCTGGAGCGCTGGGCCGCCTACCTGATTGTCGGCTCGGCCAACCAGGACTACCGGTCCATGTTCATGGACGGCGAGTCGGCGTTCATCACCTCAGGGTTGCACTCCATGCAGGGCTTGTTCGACATGGTGTTCCTGGTCGCGTCGGCCACCTGGGTTGATACGCTGGAGGAGCTCGAGGCCCTGCTCCCGGAGCAGAGCGGGTTCAAGTGGCAGATCGGCCGGCTGATCCGCGAGGCGCTGTAGGATGGCAGCGGTGAGCCGGACCCGATCAGGACCGGCTCATTTGGGTCGGCTCAGACCTCAGAAGTAGTAGCGAAGCACCAGTCGAGCCACCGACGAATCGAGATTCTTGAGGTCGGTTTCCGGGATGGGGTTGACCAGCACGATACGGCCGAACTCGCTTTCGAGCCCAATGTAGAAATCGGAACGGCCGGTGTACCCGATCGAGAACATGGCGCTCCAGGTCTTGTCGGCCAGGTCGTCCGCGCGATCGTTGAAGTTCTCCCACTTGAAGCCGCCGAGAAGCCCGATGGGCACCGACGTGGTAGCGCCGAGATCGAGACCGACGGTACCGCCGAGCCGAACCAGGCCGCGCGAGTCCTGGTCACTCTTGAACGGGTCCGCCCCCCCGAACTCCGTGAGCACGGTGAACCCCAGCAGGCGCGTGGGCGTGTAGGCGAGACGCAGGCCCGCGGAGCCCACAAGGTTCTTGCCCGAGCCCACCAGCTGGTTGTCGCCCTCCGGATCGAACCCCTCGTCGATCACCTTCTTGAGGAAACCGTACAGGTCGAACGCGTACACCTGGTTCCAGCGGAGATCGCCCACCGCGGAAAGGTAGATCCGGTTCGCCTCGAGGATGCGAACGGTGGTGCCCAGGTTGAAGCCGTACAGGGCATTGATGCCGGTGCTGAGGAGCGACTGCTCGTTCGTTCCGGTCCGGGCAGACGCCGTACCTCCCACCCGCAGACCCAGCCACCGGGTGATCAACTGCTGGTACTCGAAGCCCAGCGAGATGAAGGCGACATCGCCCTCCAGGGTGCCCAGGATCTCCCCGGTCTCTGGGTTGCGAATCGGTACTTGCAGTCCTTGCGCGATTCCGAATCCGGTCTCGCTGCGCACCCACGAGGCGACGAAGGGGTCTCCGACCCGACTCGCGGGGATGAACGTGTGCTCGGAAAGTTCTCGGTAGTTGACGAAGCTGTCCTGCCCAACGGCCGGGTGTGGACACAGAAGTGCGCCGGCCACCAGAACCAGGATCGCGAGCGGGGCCGCGAACGCAAGGCACCGTCCGCGAATCTCGTGCGACACGTCTGCTGCCCATTTCATCAGGTACCTCGCCTTCTCTTTGTGTTATTCGCAGGCACCTCAGCTACGGAGGCTCACTCCAGCCAGCGACGATCTTCGGTGAAAACTATATCCGTCACGAACTCAGGATGCAGATCCGCCATCTCGTCCGCTATCCTTTGTCGGACCCGGTCCAGGTCGCCAACACCATCGATCCGGAATCCTCTCGGAACCACGATCTGGATCAGGGCATAGAGAAATCGCCCCACTTTCAGCATCCGCACGTGCGTCTCCGCGAACTCGTAATCGCCGGTTGCAGTCGCGAAGCGCTCCCGCACCCGTGCCTGCGTCTCCCGGTCGGGAGCCATGTTGAGGAGCTCGCGCACCCCTCCGAGGATGATCCGCACCGGGACCGCGATGATCGCCAGTCCCAGAATCAGCACCAGAGCGGGATCCACGTACGGCACCCAGTGCGCCAGCGCGGTGCCCTCCAGCAGGAAGGCGACGACGAACGCGATCCCCACCACACCGCTGATCCAGCCGTCGATCAGCCACTGCTTGGTCTCCACCTCGAGAAGCGGCGAACCGGTGCGGCGGGCGGTGCGGCGCTGGATTCCCCAGATCAGGAAACAGCCTGCCATGGCCAAAGCGGCATACAGGATGGCGGGTCCCGCGGCCAACTCTCGGCCGTCACCCAGCAGGGCACCGATAGCCGAGGCGAGCGCAAACCCGACGATCGACAGGATCATCAGGCCTTTCAGCGCGTTCAGAAACGGCTCCAGGTGCGCGTAGCCGAAGTGGAAGTGCTCGTCCGGGGGCTCGTAGACCAGCCGGGCCACCCGAATCGTGATCAAGCCAATTGCGAAGCCCACCAGGGACACGAACCCGTCGAGCTTGATCGCCTCCGACCCGGTAAGGAAGAAGAAACCGATCCCGAGCGCCGCCATGAACAGCGCTCCGTATATCGAGAGCTTCAGAGCCTTGGTTTCTTCAGGCATAGTCGAGAGTCCTGTGGACGAGGTAATGGGGTCGTGCGTATTCCAAAGGTGAGGAGGTGCAAGCTACATTGAAATGTCCCACTGCAGGCGGAACCGCCAGCCATCCGGATCATCATCGCCTGGCTCGTCATAGGTCAGGTAGCCGAGCTCCGCTGTCAGTTTGTTCAGGTGCCCGGCGAAGAACCAGTTAGCGGCAAGGGAGAACTCCTGCTCCAGATCATCCGGGCGATCGCGATTCGGATCGTAGATCGAGTGGCGCACGGCGAGCTCGAGGGGACGTGGGAATGCCTTCCAGATCTCGTGGAAGAAGTACCCGAGCTGGGCGTAGTTCCCCATCAGGCGCGTCACGGCTCCGTTCAGGCGGTCATCCACCGTCTTCCAGTGCAGCTCCTGCTGCCACGCGAGTCCGCCGAACAGAAAAGCGGTCTCGATTAGCGCCTGCTTCACCCGATACTGGCCCGCTTCCCCCTCCCCGAAGCCGGGCAGTTGTCCCCCGCCGGCTGTCGAAAAGCGCGTGTACGGGCTGCGGTTCGTCACACCGGCAAGAGCCAGCAGGCCAGCGGGCTGGTCCCGGCGGTCCAGATCGGAACCGCCGAACGGAACCTCCCGGCCCAGGAAATTCCACTGCAATCGACCCATCCACATGAGGTGCGTGTCGTCGTTCGAGCCCCCTACCCTTCCCATGCCCGTGAAGACAGAGGCCCAGTAGCTGAAGTCGGCCGGCCCACCGCCCTGCAGACGTCCGAACAGGGACACACCCTGCTGGCGGTCAATCGTAAATGGGCGGTTGATGTGAGACCGATCGAGAAGCTGCTGCCTCCCGGAGGAGATCACTCGCTCGCGGCTGTAGTGGGCCTTCCACTGCCCCACCTTGAGCTTGAGCCACGGCAGCTTCTCGAGGGACACGCGGAAGTCGAGGAGCGCCGTGCCGGCCAGCTCGTACTCGAAGAAGTACTGGATCCAGGGCTCGAAGGCGTGACCGCCGACCTTGAGCCTGGCGCGGTTCGCCTTGAACGTGTGCTGGTCCTGCGAGACCTCGTCGAACGTGACCGGGTCCTGGTCGAAGGGATATGCGTACCGGAACTGCAGCCGGGCCTGCAGCTGGATCAGGTACTTGCCGTCGGCCGTCTCGATCTCGAAGCCTTTGCTTCCGTGGCCGACCCGTGGACCGCGGGACTCTACAGAGTCGGCTTGGGCAGGGACGGAGTCGGCGGAGGCAGGTTCCGGCGATTCCTGGCCAGCCGCCGGGTACGGCCGGGCCAGGAGCGCGAGCGCGGCGACCGACACGATCGTTCCAACGATCGCGCCGGGTCGCCCGCCACCCAGGCAGCGTGTCACTCGATGACACCCCAGCCTCTCAAGCCGGCCGACACGAGAAACAGGGTCCAGCCCAGAACCGCACCGAAGACCTGGAAAATCTTGCGCTTCGCGAAGGCCAGCCAGAGGAAGAGAGCGGCCGCCACAGCGTTGAACGCTCCAGCGACAGTCAGCCCGCCGCCCAGGACCACGTCGACTGCAATCATCCAGGCCATGAGAAGGGCGAGGATTACGAAGAACTGTCCGGCCACGTCGAAGTAATGCTTCCGCAGGTCGACGAGCTTCTCCCCGGCCGCATCAGGGAGCAGGATGTTGGTCGCGAACAGGATCAACACCGGACCGCCGATCACGAACAGGAAGCTACTGAACGTCCAGTCCTCGATGGATAGAAGGTCTATCGTGTGCCAGAAGAGGTTGAAGTAGGCCAGCAGGAGCAGGACGGTCCAGCTGGTGTGCAGTCGATCTACTTTGAGATCCGAGCGTCGGTCCACCAGCACGGCCAGGCCCATTAGGATGTTGGAGATCCCGATGCTCAGGATCATCACGAACATGATCGCTACGAGGAGTGCATCCGACACATCCATGGAGTATCTCCGATCCTTCGGCTAGTTGGCACCGGCCGTCATCATTGGCGAGCGAGCCCGGCGCAGCGCGAGAAGCGTCAGGCCGGGCTCGGCTCACCGCGCACCGAATTGCACGGCTTCCTGCCTAGTTACCATCCGTCAGGCGCACGATCACCTTGTCCAGCTCACCCGTATACGGGAAGTGATTAGTGACCGTGTACTTGTCGCTGACCGGCGTGCCGGCATCCATCCCCACGTCGAACGTCTCGGAGAGCGAGAACGTCGAGATGTGCATCTCCGGCATATAGACTTCGCCTACCTTCTCGCCGTTGATGTACAGCTCGCCCGTACCGCCCGGCATGCCCTCCGTCGTTCCGCCATCCTCGATGAAGTTGAACCGGATGTTGACGTCGCCGGTGCCCAGCGGAGGGGATTCGAGGGTGTAGTAGAGCCCGTTGTAGTAGTTGTAGTCGTAGTAGGCTCGATTGTCCTTGATGAACAGCGTGTAGCCGCCCGTGAACCCTCCCACGGCGACCAGCACGCCCTCTTCGGAGCCCGTCAGGCTGAGGTCCACCTCGATCTCGTGTGACTGCCCTTTAACCGGAGCCGACGCTTTCTCGGCAATCCGCCGCGCCCCCGGATTGTAGTAGACGAACTCCGTTCGATCCCCAAACAGACGGCCCTGTTGTTTGGCGATTCGCTGGATCATGTCATCGTAGAGGGGATAGACGTTGTTTTCCCAGGCAAGCTCTTCCCAGCGCGCCTTGAGCTCCTCCAGCTTCTCCGGATTCTCATCGGCGAGGTCCACGGCCTCCGAGAAGTCCTCGTTCAGGTTGTACAGCTCCCACACGTCGGTCTCGAAAGGGGCAGTTCGATTCAGGTCCCAGGGCATCCGGCCGGCATGGATGGTCACCGCCTTCCACCCGTCCTGATAGAGCGCGCGATTCCCGAACAGCTCGTAGTACTGTTCCGGGTGCTGCGTGGGCGCGTCCGCATCGTTGAACGCGTACTGCATGCTGACCCCGTCCATCGGCATTTGCTCGATCCCGTCAAGCTCCTCGAGGAACTCTGTGCCGGTCACGTCCAGGATCGTGGGGGCGATGTCGGTGATGTGATGGTACTGCTGGCGAACCTCTCCGCTGGACTGAATCCCGTCCGGCCAGTGCACAACCAGCGCGTCCTGGATTCCACCGCGGTGGACGATCTGCTTGAAGTACTGGAACGGCGTGTTTCCGGCGAGCGCCCACCCTGCGTGGAAGTGCGGATAGGTGCTGGGACCGCCCCACTCGTCGTAGTGCTCCATGTTCGCGTCGTACGGCGTCTGGAGACCGTTGAGCACGTAGGTCTCGTTGAAGCTGCCGGTGAGGCCGCCCTCTCCCGACGACCCGTTGTCCGCCGTGACGAAGATCAGCGTGTTGTCGAGCTGGCCCGTACGCTCCAGCGCCGCGAGAATTCGGCCCATCTGCTCGTCCACGTGGGTGAGCATCGCGGCGAACACCTCCATCTGCCGCGCGTACAGCCTCTGCTCCCCCGGATCGAGGCTCTCCCAGGCCGGGATGTCGGCAGTCCTCTCGGTCAGCAGCGTCCCGACGGGAATGACACCCATGTCCAGCTGGTTCTGGTGGATCCGCTCGCGGGCCGCATCCCACCCCATATCGAACATGCCTCGGTACCGTTCGATGTACTCGGCCGGCGCCTGGTGCGGTGAATGCATGGCCACGGGTGCCCAGAACATCATGAACGGCCGGTCGGGAGAGACCGAAACGTGAGATGTGATGTTGCGGATCGCCTCGTCGGCCATCGCTGCCCTCACCGCTTGGCCAGCGATCGAACGGGCCGCTCTCCGACACCTCGTACAGAGGCGTGTGGTCCCACTTCCCGATCGCGTAGTTGACGAATCCCGCTTTCTGCAGATGCTTTGCCACCGACTTGCCGGACTCGGGCGGAAAGGCATTGTAGCCCGGGAAGCCCATCGCGGTCAGCGAGTGGGAGCCCAGACCGATCCGGTGATGGTTCCGGCCCGCCATGATCGTCGCGCGCGAGGGCGAACAGAGCGCGGTGGTGTGGAAGTTGTTGAACCGAAGACCATTTTCGGCGAGCTGGTCGATATTCGGCGTATCGATCAAACCGCCGAAGCTTCCTATGTGCCCAAAACCCGTGTCATCGAGAAGGAAGATGATGACGTTCGGCGTCCCTTCAGGCGGCTTGGGCGTTGACGGCCACCACTCCTCGGATTCCTCGTAGCGCTCTGCGATTGTGCCTTTGAACTCCTGCCCGTATTTCGCGAACGCTTCGGATTCCTGGTCTCCGCCGCTGTCGCCGGCCTCGGCGCACGCACCGAGCACCAGACCCAATGCCAAGACTGCGATGGTACCTCTTGGTTGTCTCATGCTCAGTTCTCCCGCGTTCTCGATTCTCGCACTTATAGTCTTTCAGCTCGCCCCGTCGACAGGGTTTGAGAGAGTCGAATGTGATTATCCCCCCACCGGCACCGAGTACGAGACGTTCACCCGGAACTGGTTCTTGGCGGCCGCGCCCGGCCAGTCTTCCGTGGCGAAGACAGTCGAGTACTCGACGTAGAAATTCCACGAGTTCCTGGGCCGGACAAGCACGTACCCGAACCGAAGTCCGAGGGGAAACTTCCAGCCTTTGAACTCCCAGCTGTACTGGGCCACCATGTCGTTGGTCGAGAGGTACCACCCCTTGCCCAGCTGGTAATTGATGAACGGGTTGATGACCAGCGGGTGTGCCCCGGTCTCGGTCTCGTCTCGGACCACGCCCTGGCTAAGGTCGTAGACGTCCCGTTTGCTGCCGGGTATCACTATGTCGGGACCGAGACCCGCGCGACCCGTGCTCCACTCAAACGGAACGATTAGCGCGAAGAGATCGGTCGGACTGACTCCCCACTCGCCGTCCTTGTTCTCGCTGACCCGGAACGTGAGCCGGGGGAGGATTTTCAGTCGTCCCAGCCCGATCGGCGCGACCATGCGGAACTGCACGTAACCCATGTTGCCCTCTGGTCTTACATCTCCGTTCGCCAGGGTGTCCTGCCGATAGTCAGTCATCCCCTGGTAGGCGAATTGGAAGGACCACTGCGCCGCCGTATTGTCGAGCGCGGCCGATTCACGGCTCTGTTCTCCCTCTTCAGGCTCCTGGGCCAGGGCAGGCGTCGCGAGTCCGGCTAGCACGATCGCACAGACGGACCAATGCAAAACCCGGTGGAGGGGAGTCCACCGGAGTGCCAAGTCCTGGTAGGTCATCGGTCAACCCTTGTTTGTTCGTTTGGTCCCGGCAGTGTGGTGTCTCGACCACGCCCTAATCGAACTGAGGCAGGCGAGTACGGCGCTACCGGGCACGCCGAAGTACGCAACCTGCAGACATCGCAACGGTTTGTGAAGAGTCACTCAGAGGTGCAACGAAATGTAACAAGGATCGCCGGCTACCCTCGGCCACGCTGCCAACGGGGACGCCGCGTCGTCAGAAGCCCCCACCCCAACGGTACTGGTAGGCCAGGGAGATCGCGTCGAAATCGGAGCCTTTCCCACTGCGTATCGCGGTCTGTGGAAACAGCTGGAGGGAATGTCGGCGGGCCAGCGGGATCGACAGTGTCAGGCCCAGTCGGAACGTCGCGAGCCGGTTGTCTCGCACATCCCCGTCGACGATTCCTCTGCCGCCCGACCCGTAGCCGGCACCGAAGGCGAGCCAGAACCCCTTCGGCAGCGAGCGAACCACGTGGATCTTGGCCGCGAACAAGGGTCGCTGCTCCAGAAGGGATCCGCCGAAGTAGTTGGTGTTGTGGGTAAACAGCCAGAGGGCTCCGTAGCCCTCGAAGGTCCAGAGTCCAGTCGTATGGGATACCCCGAGCTGGGTTCGGAACGTCCACCGGTTGGACCCGAGGTTCAGCAGCTTGGAGGAGTCGTATTGGCCGACCGGCACGATGACCTGCACGCTCGCCCCGACGACCGTCTTCTGCTGATAGTCCCGGAACTCCCCAGGCCTCAAAGCCGGTGCCCCGACGAAGTTCACCGACAGCCGGATACGCGGGTCCCCGAAGCCGGTGGCCACCCGGGCGGTGTCCTGCCCATCCAGAACCCCGGTCCAGTCGCCGCCCGCGAACGGGACGACGACATCCACCTTCCCGGACAGGCCGAAAATGTCTATAGCACGCGCATAGGCGCCGATGACCGTATGGAGCCGCGCATCGAGATCCTCTACGGGCACGGCCGGATCCAGCAGGATGTTCCCGCGGGCGTAGTTGTAGGCCAGGACTCCGAAGTTCGCACCGACAGGCAGGTTAGACAGCAGGCGCGGCTCGAGCTCCTGGGCTCTTGCGCTGGTGAGCGGCATTCCGGCCGTCACGGTAGCGCAGCCCAGCACCGCCGCGCGTAGCCGCCAGCGCCTGGCGAGCGGGCGCCTGGCGAGCGGCCGTTTCACTTCCGGGCGTAAGGGAATGGCTGCTGGATGCACCTGTCGCCCTAGAAGACCATCGAGCTGCCGAAGCTGATCCGGAACCGCTTGGACGGAGTATCCGGACCGATCAGGTAGCCGATGTTCAGCATACCGGTCTGTGCGATCGCGCTGATGGCCGAGCCGGTCATGATGGCGATGCCGAAGTTGCCCCCCGAGCGCTTCGCCTGGTCTTCGTACCAGGCTCCCCCGTAGTCGAAGAAGCCGGCAAACCCGATTCCGACCAGGTTGAACAGCTTGTCCCAGGTGAACCACCGGTGCTCGATCGAGATCCGCCAGTGCTTCGTACCGACGAACGCGTGCGGGTCCCACAGCCGGGGCGGTGTACGGAAGCCCAGGTCGAACTCGCCGCCGGGCGGCGGGTTGTCCTGGATGCCGGTCTCGAAGTGCACGATGGAGGCGTGCCGTCTTCCGGGCTTGTATCCGCCGGTCAGTTTCGCTACCACCCGACCCGAGTCTAGCCCGGCGCTGTTGTAGAGTCCGTTGGCGTCGATTCTCAATCTGGCCACCGCCTGGCCGAACTGGCGCCCGGCATTGATCGAGATCTTCGGCCCGATCCCGGTCTCCTCGTACCCCCATCCCCCGGGCGCCAGCTTAGCGGTCAGCCGCACGAACAGGCTGAGGTCCTGGTCCTCCACGGCAAACCCGTTGTAGTAGCGTGTTTCCCAGAATCTCGCTCTGCGGTACTCTGCCCAGGCCCCAAACTCCCCGTAGATGGTGTCCGGCACGGCACCGAGCGTGTCCTTCTCCGTCAGGAACTCCTCGCGGCGAATCTCCGCCTGCACTCCGATCCGGAGGTAGCGAGTGACGTTTGCCGTGGGAGCCAGCGCGCCATCGATGCGGTGCACGTTGGCCCGGCGATACCAGAACGTGGAGTCGGGGTCCACCGTCGCCGAGTCGGCGCGGTACTGAATCACGCGTCCGTCGAACCGGAGGCCGTCGTACATCAGGGAGTTGGGGTCCCGGCTGGTATAGAACGGAACGCCAAGCCGCCAGTCGCCCTTCTTCTGGTCCGAGAGGTTCTGGAACGAGCCGGCGGCCTGGACCCGGGAAGCCCAGAGGCGGCGGAAGTCGGCCGCGACATCGAGTCCGTCCCGATCTTCCTCCCGGACGTACCACAGCTTCACCATGGAACCGGTGCCGACCAGGTTTACCTCGGTCACTCCGAACTGGCCGGTAAGCCGGCCGTCCGAGGCGACCGCGAAGCTGAGCCGTGGCTTCGTGCTGAACGCATCGCGCGTGTACACGTGGGCCGACAGCCGTCCGTCCTCCAGGCGGACCGTGTCGATGCTCAGCTCGCTGAAGATGAACCGGTTCCGCAGGTTGCGTTCCGACTCGGCAAAGGCGGCGGAATCGACCGGCTCGCCCGGCAGGAACATCAGCTCTTCGGAGATCACGTGCGGCTTCGTCACGACGTGGAGGGCATTCATCACGCGATAGAACCAGCCCTTTTCCGCCACTTCCGGCGGAAATACGTCGTGCCGCTCCAGCACGATCGTGTCGATGATGGCAGGAGGTGGCGCAGGCTGCTCGGCCTCCTGCGCGCAGACGGGTGGCGACCCGAAGAGCACGCCTGCGGCCGCCAAGACCACCGGCGCAGAACGGGGCCGCAGGCGACACCATCGCATTGTCATCATAGGGACTCCAACTTGCCACCCGGAACGATGCGTGGCGAGGCTTGTTCCATGATGGCCTAGAACCGGTAGCCAAGGTCGAAGTACAGAATCCCGCCTTCGCTGCCGGCCGCAAAGCTCCCGGACACCGTGGCTGCACGGCCCACAAACGCGAACGATAGACCTCCGCCCAGTCCCCAGTGGAACCCGCCCGGCGACTCGCCGTCGAACCACACTCGGGCTGCGTCAGCCATCCCGAAGACGCCCAGGTCACCCGGGAGCAGCTTCCGGATCCGCAGGACGGCGACCCGAAGCTCGGCGTTCCCGTAGAGCGATGCGTCGCCGGCGAAGCGCTCTGAGTGCCATCCCCGAAGTGACTCGGTGCCGCCTATGAAAGCGGATTGGAAGAATGGAAAGGACGGTCCGAGTAGAAGACGGCTGCCTGCGCGGAGGGCCAGCGTCGCGCGGTCGAAGAAACCGGGAGTCAGGTAGCTCGAGCCCTCCAGGTCCAGGGACCCGTAATACTCCTCCACGCCCCCTATGGGCGGGTAGACCGAAACACGGGCCAGTGCGGTAGCCCCCCGGGACGCGTTGGCTTCGTAGTCCCGGCTGTCCAGCTCGTAGGCTAGAAAGGCGCCAGCCGAAGCGAAATCCCCGGTCCCGTACAGGTCCGGCACCTGGCCGACGAACCGACCCGAGTTGTCGCCGTCGACTCTGTACTGAAGGTCCACTCCGATGGAGAATCGGCCGTTGGGGCCCACCGAGAGGCCCAGGGCAGGCTGGACTCCGAAAACCGTCGCCTCCACGTCGTAGAACTCCGTGTCCGCGAAGACCTGCGAGTCGTTTCCGAAGCCAAAGAAATGAAGGACCTTGAGCTGCGATATGAAGGCGCCCAGCATCGCGTGCTGCGATGAGGCCTCTTTCCTCCAGTCTCCGTCGAACTGGATGTCGATCTTGCCCTGCGTCGAGATCCCTCCGACGAGGCGCAGCTTGTAGGCGTAGGGATCCTTCCGGAACGCGTACCCGTAGCGGTTGAATCCCACGCCGATGAACAGCCCGTAGTCCCCGCTGATACCGATCGTCGCCGCCGGATCCGTCCGGGTGCCCCAGTCGCGTGGTGGCTGCTGGTCATCTTCCGCGTACACCCACTCCTCCCACGGGTCGGCAACGACCTTCGATGCCGCGGAGACGTTCCCGGTCAGCCTGGTCTCGCCGTGCTGGTTGTACACCCGGACTCCGCTGGTCGGCGTCGAGAGGTGGACTTCATCGTCAACGGATTCCGTCACGACCCGTACTTGCATCCCTAGCCTCGCCGGACCCTCCACATGCACGTAATCGCTCCCGCCGTGCAGGTAGATCCTGAGATCGCGCGTTTCGGAGGAATAGAAGGTGCGACGCAGATAGGGCTCGTGCGTCGACGACCCATTGGGCCGGAGCGCCAGCTCCACGACCACCGCCGTGTCTCCGACTCCGAGTATCCTGGCTTGGTCCGCCAGGTCCGACCCGTGGACATCTACCTCCCGGGCCAGCAACTCGTAGAACTCGCTCGCGGCTTCTGGAAGGAGGTCGCGCCGCTGTTTCAGCTTGCGGATCAGTTCGGGGCCGTCCACCTGGAACATCGCGGGCGGAAGACGCCGAACGGCGTTCTCGATGACTTCGTCGGTCAGCCGGCTCGTGAGGTCGGCCGTGAGTGAATCCCAGGTCGATCTGGACAGCTCCGGGAGGATCCAGCGGTCCATTTCCCACGCGGACAGGTGAAGGCCGATGACGCGCGGGTACTCGTCCCGGAAGCTCACTAGCGACGGCACCACGTGCCACGCTAGCGAGGGAAAGAAGCCGTCCAGTTTCGTAAACGCCTGGTAGCGGTTGACCGGGACCGGTACATACAAAGAATCTCCCGGCGCTCGGGCCCAAATCCACTGCCGCCGTTCCTGGAACCAGTCCCCCATCAGCAGGTCCAGCAACCGGACCTTCAAAAAGGCGCGGGCATCCACTCGCGGGCTGGGGGCGCTGCCCCGGCGTGTGTCAAGCTCCGGGCTCGTGAGAATCTCGGCGGCGCCAGCCAGAGCCCAGGGGGCGGCGCTCTCCTGACCTTCGTCCTCCTCCACCAGCAAGCCCACCATTCCACCAAACTCGGGCCGGAACTCACCCAGCGCGGGGTCGTCAGGGAGGACGTACAGCTCGGCGGGCAGGTTCAGGACCCCGGCGGCATCCTCCAGGCTATTGGCAACGAGGGGTGCCACGGCCTGCTGGGAGGCGATCAGCACCACCAGGATATCGTGGGCGATGGTCTTCAGCATGAAGTCCGGTACGAATGTCTCGATGCCCCGCTCGAGGCTCCGGAAGACGTAGCGGACCCCGTTCGATCCTTGCAGGTACAGCGCGCGCTCCGGGACGGCCGTCTCAGAGATATCGCTGCGGGTGGTCACCAGGCCACCGGCGAAGCTCCGGAGATCCAGGACGGGGACATCTATCTCGGTTCCCCAGGAGTCGCGGTATTGATCTCCCCACAATGACCGCATCAGGGACCCGGCCGCGAAGCCGTCATTGGGCACGACGGAGACGGTATCGACGGCCACCGCCTGGGCGGACAGCCGCACGGGGATGGCACAGACAACGCTGCCGGCAATCAGGGCAGCGCCTGACACCAGTCCGAACCTGATCGTTGCCTGCGGGCGGCAGCGCCTTCTCTGCCGTCCGAGAGCTCCCGTGCCACTCACCAGCCCCTCGTGGCTCTCGTTCCTCGCGATTCGAGCAGTCCGAAAATAAGCTACGAGCCTTAAATGGGACGGCCAATGGCCTGGCCGTGTGGGACCGCGCATCTTGTGATCGGAGAGCGTTCGAGGACCGTACTCTGGAGCCGTCACCTGGCGCAGGAGCACCACGCAGGAGGACCACATGTGCCGCTGGCTTGCTTACACGGGGGCCCCCGTCTTTCTGGAGGATCTGATCTTCCGCCCGGAACGGTCTCTGATCGATCAGAGTCTGCACGCGGACTACTCGGAGATCACGACCAATGGCGACGGCTTTGGAGTGGGATGGTATGGTCAGCGTGAGTTTCCCGGGCTGTACCGGAGCGTCAGACCGGCGTGGAACGACAGGAACCTGATCGATCTGTCCGCACAGATCTCTTCTCCCATGTTCCTGGCGCACGTTCGCGCCACCACTGGCACGGATGTGCAGCGCAGCAACTGCCACCCGTTCCGCTTCGGGCGCTGGCTGTTCATGCACAACGGCGGCGTGAAG
Organism: Gemmatimonadota bacterium; assembly: GCA_039587395.1. GTDB lineage: Bacteria > Gemmatimonadota > Gemmatimonadetes > Palauibacterales > Palauibacteraceae > JBDHIQ01. Next base: position 45,800 of record JBDHIQ010000016.1, on the reverse strand, counting down.
GAGTTTCAGAAGCTCAGGCGTGAGTTGGCGTTCGGCGTGGATTCACAGTTCTTTCCGGAGATTGCCGGGACCACCGATTCGGAGATCATGTTCTATCTGGCGGTGACGTTCGGGCTTCTCTCGGATCCGGTTCCGGCGCTCGAGATGATGGCAGGCTTTGTCGAGGAGACCGGCAAACACCATGGAGTCGAAGAACCCGTTCAGATGACGCTGGGATTGAGCGACGGAGAGCGGATCTACGCGGTCCGGTATTCTTCCGGAGGACGCACCCAGACCCTGTATCACAGCAAGAGCATGGAGGCCCTGCGAGAGTTGCGGCCCGACCTGGAGGCGCACTTCTCTTCAGAAGCCAGAATCGTTGTGTCCGAACCGCTCACACAGCTGGGGGACTACTGGGACGAGATCCCGGAATCCTCGGTGGTGATCGTGCACGGAGGTTCGGTGACCACCCGCCCGTTCCAGCCCCGGCTTCCGCACTAGTCCGGGATCACGGCACAACGCCCGGCGGCGGGCACAACGATCGCGCCGCCTGACCGGTCAGTCCTACTTCCCGGGCCCGGACTCGGCTTCTGCTGCCCGGCGCGCCTTTTCGACCATCATCAGGAAGTCGAAGCCCGGGTGTTTGAACTGTACCTGACGGAGAACGGGCCACTGGGCCCTGTAGCTCTCAGCCAGGTAGTCCAGCACGTGTTGCAGCGTGATCACCAGGTACTTGCTGGTGCGCTTCTTTGGCTGGCTCGCTCCGAACGCCACCAACCGCACGTGGGGCCCTGACGCGCAGACCGCCTCGCCCTTCCGCATCAACTCGCTGACCAGCTTCTTCATGTTCCGTCCCGTGTCTCCGCCAAACCGGGTGAGCACGGCCCGGAGCACGTCGGGGTTCGTAGCTCCCAGGTTGAGCTCCGCCCTTCCCTGCTTCACTTCGCAGATGAGGAGGTCGATGCGATCGTCCGGTGGTTTCAACTGCGGATCCGGCTTGCCCAGGAGAAAGTCCTCTCCACCCCGTTCCGTCCGGGTCACGAGCCGTCCCGCGCCCGGAAGGCGAACTGCCATTACGTCCACATCGGTTGCCGTGCGGTACTGCCCTTCCTCCATTACCTCGATAACGGGGTATTCGGTGACGGTGAAGTACCCGTTCGCGTGCAGGTACGCTTGCACGATGGCGACGGCACTGTCCATGTCGATCTCCCGGGGGCTCGTTTCCTAAGTCCGATGCCGTAGATTTGTGCGCTTGCACCCGCGGGGCAACGGCAGACGTCAGCGGATCGTGAATCCCGGCTACCGGATAGAGACTTCAGTGAGCAACGATCGAGACAACCGAGGCGAGCGAGACGGTTCCGACGCGCCGGTGCGGACGGACTTCATCCGCACGATGGTGGACGAGGATAACCGGACAGGCAAGTACGGTGGGCGTGTGGCCACGCGCTTTCCGCCCGAGCCGAACGGGTACATGCACATCGGACACGCCAAGTCATGCTGTCTCAATTTCGGGCTGGCGCTCGAGCACGACGGCACGTGCAACCTGCGGTTTGACGACACGAACCCGACCACGGAGGAAGGCCATTACGCGCAAGCGTTCATCGACGACATCCACTGGCTGGGGTTCGATTGGGAGGACCGTCTCTACTACGCATCCGACTACTTCGAGCAGATGTACCAGTGGGCGGAGAAGCTGATCCGGGACGGAAACGCCTACGTGGACAGCTCCTCGGAGGAGGAGATCCGCGAATACCGTGGAACGGTGACCGAACCGGGACGCCACGGTCCATATCGAGATCGATCGGTGGAAGAGAACCTGGACCTTCTCCGGCGGATGCGGGCCGGCGAGTTCGAAGATGGAAAGCACGTTCTGCGAGCCAAGATCGACATGGCCCACCCGAACATGCTCATGCGCGACCCGCTGCTGTACCGGATCCGCCACGAGCACCACTACCGCACGGGCGATGGCTGGTGCATCTACCCGATGTACGACTACGCGCACTGCCTGGAAGACGCGATCGAGGACATCACGCACTCCCTGTGTACGCTGGAGTTCCGGAACAACCGCGAGCTCTACGACTGGGTGCTGGATGCCGTGGGGTTCGAGCATCCGCGAACCGAGCAGACCGAGTTCGCCCGCCTCAACATCGACTACACCATCCTCAGCAAGCGCAAGCTGATCCAGCTGGTGGAGGCCGGGTTCGTAAGCGGTTGGGACGATCCCAGGATGCCCACGGTCGCGGGTTTGAGGCGGCGCGGGGTCACGCCCGAGGCCATCCGCGCCTTCTGCGACATGATCGGTGTCGACAACGTGGACAGCCGGATCGACATCGGGAAGCTGGAATATGCCATCCGGAACGACCTCAACTGGCGGGCCCCTCGTCGTCTGTGCGTGCTGGATCCTCTGAAGGTGGTCATCACCGACTACGAGGAGGACCGCACCGAGTGGATCGAAGCTCCCTCGTTCCCTCGCGATGTCGACAAAGAGGGGTCACGTCGGCTGCCGTTCAGCCGCGAAATCTGGATCGACCGCGACGACTTCATGGAGGACCCCCCGCGGAAGTTCTTCCGGCTGGCTCCGGGACGCGAGGTGCGGCTCCGGCACGCCTACATCATCAAGTGCGAAGAGGTGGTGAAGGACCCGGAGACGGGCAATGTGATCGAGTTACGCTGCACGCATGACCCGTCGACCATGGGAGCCCATCCGGCGGACGGACGCAAAGTGCGCGGCACAATTCACTGGTTGTCCGCGGGCCACGCGCTCCCGTGCGTGGTTCGATTGTACGACCGGCTGTTCTCCGTCGCGGATCCGACCGACGGGCTGCAGGAAGGCGAAGATTTCACCGTGAATCTCAACTCTGAGTCGCTGGTCGTGACCGAGCGCGCTTGCGTGGAGCCGTCCGTCCAGGAAGATCCGCCGGAAACCCACTACCAGTTCGAGCGAATCGGCTACTTCGTGAGCGACCGGTTCGACTCGAAACCGGAAGCCCCGGTGTTCAATCGCACTGTTACGCTGCGCGACAGTTGGGCAAAGATCTCGCGTAAGGGCTAGGTCGAGAGGGGGTGGGGGCTACTCCGGCCCCGGGTCCCCCATGTCACCGCTCTCATCGGCGGTGGGACCGTAGATCATGGGCAGCGGGGCGTCCAGCATCCGGAAATAGACCTCCAGCTGACCCCGGTGGTGGACCAGGTGGTTCAGGACCTGGCGCCGAAACACCATGTAGCGGGGCTCCGCCATCAGCACCTGGTCGCCCGCCCGCATTGTCCACGTTTCTTGCAGCGCCCCGTCCGTCATCTTCGCGAGCTCGCCGCGGCAGATCTCGGCGGACGCCTCCAGCTCTGCCAGGATCTCCGCGGCGGACTGCATCTCCCGCGGCTGCCATTCCTGCATCTCCGGCGACAGAAAGTCGAATTCGTCCGCACCGAGGATGGAGTTGGACCAGATGGGGATCTCGGCGACGTGCGTAGCCAGCCGGCTCAAGTTCATCGACTTCTCGTGCGGCTTCCAGTCCCACTGGCCTTCCGGAATGCGCTCCAGCAGCGTACGGGTGGCCTCGACCTCCAGGTCCAGTTCCTCGCGCAATAGATCTACCAGAGACATGGACTCCCCCCTTGTGCTTGCCTGCCTGCGTTAGCTTTTAGAACCCGGTGGGAAAGTGGCGAGCAGCTTCTCGGCACCCTCGTTGAACTCCGCCTGGGCCTGCTCCGGCGTCCGTTCCTTCTGCCCCACGACGTCGGTAACCGAGCCGCGCCACACCAGTTCGCGGTTGTCGTTGTCGATGATGTCGACCACGAGTGAAGAAACGGGTTCGCATCGGAAGACTCCTTCGAAGTCCTGTGGAGAGTACTCTCCGGATCAGTGCAAGGTGCAAATCTAGCGCGTCTGGGCTCCGCCCGCCGATCCGACGAGCGGCTCAGAAATCGTAGCCCAGCGCGAACGTGACCCCGTAGTCGTTCTGGGACTCCTGTCCCTCTCCGCGGCTGTCGAACTGGTCGTAGAACTTAAACACGATGTAGAAATCCAGGATGAGGTCCCGCCGGAATGCCGTCTCGAAATCGATGCGCCACCGCTTGGCTTCCGTGAAGCTGGGACGGATATCGAGGTCGGCAGAGAGACTCGTCTCGTGGGACCCGAACGTGAACCAGCGAAACCGCGACGAAATCTGACCTTCCAGATTCGACGTGGGGTCCTCGACGTCGGTCAGCTTCTCCCGGTTGAAGGAGAGACCCAGCCACGAGTACCACTCGACGCTGTTGGTTCGCGTGAACACGCGACCGCCACCCACCGCAAGCGAGCCCCGACTGTCCAGCTTGAGCTCGCTGTTCTCTTCCCATGCGGGAGCGACGAGCAGAAACCAGCGCTCGGCCGGCAGCCAGATACCCGTGAGTGACGCGTTGTTGCGAGTCACGTCGGCCAGGGAGTCCTGTTTGAGGAGATAGGTGTCGCCCCTGAGAGTCACTATGAATTTCCGAGGGCGGTAGTTCACTTCAACAGTCGAGCTCACGTTGAGCGTATGGTTCTGCTTCTTGAAATCGAAGCCGAGCTCGATCAGGCCGTCCAGCCGCGACCAGAACGTGGACTTGATGGGCGTGATCGCCACGATAGACATGCGGTCCACCGTCAGGACCAGGCGGGCTGCCCGGATGGTCAGCTTGTCCGTTTCTTCGGCAGGGACGATCGAGCCGAATACGCGCTCCCCGCTCTCGAGCTCGATCTCGAGGAACTTGTCGGTCCACAGCTCCCGGACGTGGATCCACTCCACGAAGATGGTGTTCGCCGCGTCGGTGCTGTAGCGCAGCCTGCCCTGGGTCAGCTCCTTGATCTCGCCGGTGATCCGGTCCCCGTTGTCGAGGGTAAGGGTGTCGGTCTTCTGGGCCTGCAAGGCGGCGGGCGTGGTGATCAGACATAGCACGACCAGGGTGCCGATCCGTCCTGCGATCCGCCTGCCATCCGTAGTCCCGACACAATACCGCCAACGAGGGAGAATCATACGCGGGGAATCTGAAGAATGGCTTCCGATTTGGCCATGCGTCAGTCGGGAGTCTAACGGACGAGCTTGAGGCGCGGCTTCTCCGAGTCCGGCAGGTGCCAGCGCATGATCGGCCGGGTGTCAGATCGACGGGCCATTTCCGTGAACCCTGCTTTCCGGAAGGTAGACGCAAGGCCATGGAACGCGAACACGTCGGGCATCTTCTCCTGCTTCGGCTCGACCGGGTAGCCCTCCACGATCCTGGCCCCCTGTTCCATCGCGAACCGCGTGGCCGCTCGGATAAGGCCCTCCGATACGCCCGTTCTCCGGTGATCCTTCGTTACGAACAGACAGACAATCGACCAGACCGGCTCGTGGTCTATGGGTTTCAGGATCCTCGATCGCGACAGCCGCGCATACTCCTCGCGAGGTGACACTGCGCACCAGCCGACCGGACGGGTCTCGCAGTAGGCCAGCAGCCCCGGCACGGTGCCGCCCTCTACCAGCTCCTGCATGGCCTGCCGGTTTCCGGAGCCCTTCTGCGTTTCGAACTCCGAGTGCGTGAGCTTCCACCACATGCACCAGCAGCCGCCGCACGCGCCGCGCGCGCCGAACAGCTCCTCAAAATCGCCCCACCGCTCAGCGGTCAGCGGTTCATAAGTCAGATCAGCCGTTGTGCCCTCCCGAACCTGGCGCGTCTCCCGGGTCGGCCGACGCCTGGCCAGCCTCAGCTGGCCAGGAGGTCGGCTCTTCCCTCGATCGTGAGCAGATGCTCCTTGTACTGGAGACCGCCGGTGTAGCCGCCAAGGCTCCCGTCGTTGCGCAGCACCCGGTGGCACGGTACGACGATGGCCACCGGATTGCTGCCAAGCGCATTGCCGACGGCGCGCGCCGCACCCGGCTTGCCGATCCGGCGGGCCAGCTCGGAGTACGGGATCACCTGCCCGAACCTGATTTTGCGCGCCTCCTCCAGCACGGCCTGTTGGAAGTCCGTGAGGGCGCTCAGGTCGATGGGAATATCAAACTGCGAGCGCTCGCCGGCGAAGTACTCGCGGAGCTCGGCCTCCACATCCGACAGAGATTCCGGATCGTGCACTACCAGTCGTCCGGGCAAGAGCTCGGAGACATGCTCCACAAACGCGTTATCCGAGCCGTGTCGCCAGGACAGACGGACCAGGCCCTCACTGCTTCGGGCCACGTGCATCTCCCCGAACGGGGTGTCGAACCGATGCCAGCGAATGGCGTCATCCTCGCAGCAACCCGGGAGGACCAGGTCCAGCGCCCTGAAATCGGCCGCCTGGTCGCAGCAGTCCTCGCATTCGCCGAGGTGAACCGCGATCGCGAACTCGGTATCGCCTTTCAGTTCCCCGCTCACGTAGGCGAGGATCTCTTCTTCCGTGCAGTCGCACTTCTGAGCGCACATCACTCGCTCTCCCTCCTCCACAGGTCGAACAGCTCTCTGCGCAACCGCTTCATGCCGTTGTATACGTTGGCTCGCGCGCTCTCCTCGGAACAGCCGAGACGCGCGGCGATGGTCGCGTAGTCGGTTCTCTCCATCCACCGCAGCCACACCGCCTCCCGTTGCTTGCGTGGAAGCCCGGCGAGGTGTGACCGAATTCGCTCACGGGCCCTGGCATCCAGCCTCGAGAGGCCGGAATCCGGCTCGGGCCCCGGCTCCGGCAGGAGACGAAACCGCTGGCCGCTCAAAGACTGCGCGCGGCGTCTGTCCTGCGCCAGGCGGTCGAGCGCCCGGTTGGTCGCGACCCGGTACAGCCAGGCCCGCACGTTCGATCCCGCACCTGCCTCCGGAGGCTTGCGATACGCGGTGATCCAGACTTCCTGGAGCACGTCCTCTGCATCCGCGGCGCTACCCAGCATTCCGGTAAGGTGGCGACCCAGCTCTTCACCGTGCCGGTCCATCCACTCGTTGAGACTGTCGACGCGCACAGGCTCCTCCGTCGCAACAGCCGGTTCCATCATGCCAGCAGGCCCAGGATCCATCGTCCAACTGCCGCTGCCCGTTCCGCCATCGTCCGCTCCGTTCTGTCACCCGTCGCGAGACTCGCGCTCCCGCTTCTCCGACCATAGAACGAGTCCAGGCAGCCTGGTGTGAAACCGGGCGGCGCGGCGAGATGATAGTGGCGGTTCGCCCCTGTGCGTGCTACCGTTTGCGGTCCTCTGACACGCCCGGCCTGGAGGCCGGGAGCATACGGAAACGGAAGCGATCAAGAGCACGAAATGACAGATCGAATCAAGCGAAGCGAAACCGCGAACCTGGGCCTGGTGCTTTCCCTGTCGCTCTTTGGCTGTGGTGGTGCGGGAGAATCAGGAGAGGTGGCCGGCGAGGCGGAGACGGGGGCGGCCGCGACGACGGACGCGAGCGCTGAGCACTACGATGCCGGGCCCGGTGAGACGCGGATCCGCAATCTTCGCATGCTGACCTTCGAGGGAGAGAACGCGGAGGCCTATTTCTCCTCCGACGGCACGCAGCTCATCTTCCAGCGCACAAACCCGCCCGAGGCGGAGTGCGACCAGATCTTCATCATGGACACGGACGGCGGCAACCGGCGTCTGGTGTCCACCGGCCTGGGTCGCACCACCTGTGCATATTTCTTCCCGGAGGGTGACCGGATCGTCTACGCCTCCACACACGCCAGCAGCCCGGGCTGTCCGGCGCCGCCCGACTACAGCCGCGGGTACGTGTGGGCGCTATACGACTTCGACATCTATGCCGGTGCGCCGGACAGGTCCCAGCTCGAGGTGCTGTTCGCGTCTCCCCGGTACGATGCGGAGGCAACCATCTCGCCGGACGGCAGCAGGATCGTGTTCACTTCTCTGGCCGACGGCGACCTGGATATCTACGTGATGAACGCCGACGGGAGCGACGTGACCCGGTTGACGGATGAGCCCGGGTACGACGGCGGCCCGTTCTTCTCGGCCGACGGCACGAAGATCGTCTACCGGGCGGATCACCCGACAGATCCCGAGGCCCTGGCCGACTATCAGGCCCTACTAGCAGAGGACCTGGTCCGTCCGTCGGCGCTGGAGATCTGGGTGATGGACGCGGACGGTTCGAACAAGGTGCAGCTCACGGACAACGGCGCGGCCAATTTCGCGCCGTTCTTCCACCCCAGCGGCGACCAGATCATCTTCAGCTCGAACCTCCACGATCCCGACAGCCGGAACTTCGAGCTCTACCTGATCAATGTGGATGGAACGGGCCTGGAACAGGTGACCCACTTCGACGGATTTGACGGCTTCCCGATGTTCACGCCGGATGGCAAGAGGCTGGTGTTTGGCTCGAACCGGCACAACCGGACTGAGGGCGACACCAACGTGTTCATCGCTGACTGGGTGGAGGAGCCGGGCCAGAAGTAGCGCATCCGGGCCCCGCCGGCCCAGCCTCGATGGCCACCCTTGTCGGCAGGCTGCAACTTGATTCGGAGGCTCTTCGTAGTGCATCTCGTCTCATACGAGTGAGCTTACCGATTCCACGCGACCCAATGTGCATTCTGAATGAATTGCCCCTACAGACAATGCAACGGAGGCCGGAGATGACCCGCGCACGCTCCCTTCGAATCCTGGCTCTGGGGTTTGCCCTGCTCCTCGCGGCAGCGCCCTCGCTGCTCGCGCAGGTGGACGCCCGCATGCTGCGCCAGCCCGACGTGTCCCAGACCCATATCTCGTTCGTGTACGCCGGCGACATCTGGATCGTCCCAAAACAGGGAGGCACGGCGCAGAGGCTGAGCTCGCCGCGCGGTGAGGAGTCCGGATTGCGTTTACGGGCAACTACGATGGCAACCAGGACGTCTATGTGCTTCCGGCCATGGGTGGCGAGCCCGTACGGGTGACCCACCACCCCATGCCCGACCGGCTGCTGGACTGGTACCCGCGGGGGAACGAACTGCTGTACGCATCCTCGATGGAGAGCGAGAGGCAGCGCTACAACCAGTTCTACCGGACGGCGGCTGATGGCGGGTTGCCGGAGAAACTCCCCGTACCCTACGGCGAGTTCGGTGCGGTCTCCCCAGATGGCCAGTGGCTTGCTTACACCCCCAAGGCCAGGGACTTCAGGAACTGGAAGAGGTACCGCGGCGGCTGGGCGCCGGACGTGTGGCTGTTCAACCTGCAGACATTCGAGTCGCGCAACATCACCGACGGTCCTGCTAACGACGGCCAGCCCATGTGGCACGGCCAGACCGTTTATTTCCTATCGGACCGCGGGCCGGAAGCCCGTTACAACATCTGGGCCTATGATCTGAACCGGAACGCGATGCGGCAGGTCACCGAGTTTTCGGATTTCGACGTCCGCTTCCCCGCCATCGGGCCGGAGGAGCTGGTCTTCGAGGCCGGTGGCCGGCTCCATCTCCTGGACCTGGACAGCGAGGACCACCGCGAGGTGCAGGTCGATGTGGTCACGGACCGCTCGACTCTCAAGCCACGGACCGAGAACGTCTCCCGCAACATTGCCAGCGCCTCGATCTCGCCGAGCGGTAAGCGCGTGGTGTTCGAGGCGCGAGGCGAGCTGTTTACGGTTCCCGCCGAGCACGGGCCCATCCGGCAACTGACCCGCACATCGGGCTTCGCAGAGCGATTCCCCACCTGGTCGCCGGACGGGCGCTGGATAGCCTACTTCAGCGACAGCTCGAGCGAGTACCAGCTGACTATTCGCCCTGCCGATGGATCGGGGGAGGAGACAACGGTCACCACGCTGGGACCGGGCTACCGATACACGCCAAACTGGTCTCCCGACAGCGAGAAGCTGGCGTTTGTCGACAAGGCCATGCAGATCCAGATCGTTGAGCGAGCCACCGGGCGGGTGACCCCGGTGGACAAGGGGCTCTGGATGTACGAGGGCGGTCTGCAGGGCTTCTCGGTCAGCTGGTCGGCCGACAGCCGCTGGATGGCGTACAGCCGCGGGCTGGAGAACAGACACTCCGCGGTGTTCATCTTCGACACGCAAACCGGCACGCGACACCAGGCGACGTCCGGATTCTACAGCGACATGCAGCCCAGCTTTGACCCGGACGGCAAGTACCTGTACTTCCTCTCCAACAGGAACTTCCAGCCTGTCTACAGCGACATCGACAACAGCTGGGTCTATCCGAACGCCACCAATGTGGTGGCCGTGGCACTCCGAAAGGATGTTCCCTCCCCGCTCGCCCCACGCAACGACGACGAGGTGTCCGCCGCTGAAGAGGATGCGGACGGCGGGGACGACAGCGGGCAAGCCGATGCGGAGGCGGTGGAGATCGACTTCGACGGCTTCGAGCAGCGCCTGGTCGTGTTGCCTCCGGAAGCCGGCAACTACAACGGCGTACAGGGGGCGGAAGGCAAGGTTGTATACCGGCGTATTCCGCGTAGCGGATCGGGTGGCGACGAGAGTCCGCTGGTCTACTTCGACCTGGGCGAGCGCGAAGAGCAGACGGTGATGGGAGACGTGAACGGGTTCCAGGTGTCGGCGGACGGCAAGAAAGTGCTTGTTGCCAGCAACGGACGCTTCGGGATCGTGGACCTGAAGCCTGGTCAGAAGATCGAGACGCCGCTGCGCACCTCTGATCTGGCCATGACCGTGGATCCGGTCGCGGAGTGGCGGCAGATCTTCAACGATGCCTGGAGATTCAACCGCGACATGTTCTACGACCCGAACATGCACGGTGTGGACTGGGAGGCGATCCGCGAGCAGTATGGCCGCCTTCTGGATGATGCGGTCACCCGGTGGGACGTGAACTTCGTACTGGGCGAGATGATTGCCGAGCTCAACGCGTCCCACACGTATCGTGGCGGCGGTGACGAGGAGACGGCTGAATCGCGGGGCGTGGGGCTGCTGGGAGTAGACTGGAGCCTGGAGAACGGCGCCTATAGGATCCATCGGATCGTCGAGGGAGCCCCGTTCGATTCCGAGGTACGGTCTCCGCTGCGGCAGCCGGGCGTGGACGTCAGCGAGGGCGACTACCTGCTGGCGGTCAACGGCACGCCGGTAGACACTTCCAGAGATCCGTGGGCGGCCTTCCAGGGCCTGGCCGGCGAGACGGTGGAGCTGACAGTCAACGGCACGCCGACCATGGAAGGGGCGCGCCGCGTTCTGGTGGAAACCCTCCGCAACGACACGCGGCTGCGCCACCTGGCGTGGATCGATGCCAATCGACGCCGCGTCCTGGAAGCGAGCGCCGGCCGTGTCGGCTACATCTACGTTCCAAACACCGGGACGCAGGGCCAGACCGAGCTGGTTCGCCAGTGGTCTGCGCAGATGCACCTGCCGGCGCTGGTCATCGATGAGCGCTGGAACAGCGGCGGTCAGATCCCGGACCGGTTTGTCGAGCTGCTGGACCGTCCGCCGCTGGCCTTCTGGGCCGTGCGCGACGGGAAGGACTGGCAGTGGCCCCCGAAGGCCCATTTCGGACCCAAGGTCATGCTCATCAACGGCTGGAGCGGGTCGGGAGGCGATGCCTTCCCCGACTACTTCCGCAAGGCGGAGCTGGGACCGCTGGTAGGAATGAAGACCTGGGGCGGGCTGATCGGGCTGACCGGGTCGCCACAGTTGATCGACGGCGGGAGCGTCTCAGTTCCCACGTTCCGCATGTACAACCCGGACGGCTCGTGGTTCGCCGAGGGTCTTGGCGTCGAGCCGGACATCGAGGTGCCGGAGGACCCAACGGCGCTGGCGCGGGGCACGGATCCGCAGCTGGAACGGGCAATCATGGAGGCCCTACGGCTGCTCGAGATCACCCCACCGTGGGAGATTCAGCGCCCACCCTATGAGGATCGGACTAAGCCGGGTGGCGGAGGCCAAAATGATTGAAGAAGGACAGCAGGCACCGGATTTCGAACTGCAATCTGATTCGGGAGATCCTGTGCGCCTGCGCGATCTGCGCGGGCGCCGGGTGATCCTGTACTTCTATCCAAAGGACGACACGCCGGGCTGTACGAAGGAAGCCTGCGGGTTCCGCGACAGCCTGGGTGAGATCGACGCGGCAGGTGCGGTCGTGCTGGGAGTTAGTCCGGACACGGTCGAGTCCCACGTGGAGTTTCGCGACAAGCACGGGCTGAACTTCCCGCTGCTCGCCGATCCTGACCACAGCGTGGCGAGCGCATATGGGGTGTGGGGAAGAAAGAAGTTCTACGGTCGCACATTCGACGGAGTCAGAAGATCGACCTTCATAATCGACGCCAACGGGGTGGTGGAGCGCGTGTACGCCAGGGTTAAGCCTGCCACTCACGCGCTGGATGTGCTGGCAGACCTGTAGCAGGAATCGCTGACCTGCAGCTGGAATCAGGGCCCGGCGATCGGGTCCCTATCCAATAGCTCCCGCATCTCGTCGAACCGGGCCCGCACCTTTTCGTCGACCGGCGGATATCGCAGGTTGAGCCTCCGCAGATTCTCGACCAGGACCTCCGCTACCTTGGCCCGCATGTAGGGCTTGTCGTCGGCCGGAATCGCATACCACGGAGCCCAGGGCCGGGACGTCGCGCTCAGCGCCTCTTCGTACGCGTGCATGTAGGCGCTCCAGTGCTGCCGTTCTTCTACGTCCCCGACCGAGAACTTCCAGTTCCTTTCGGGATCGTCCAGCCGCCGGAGAAACCGCCGCCGCTGCTGGTCAAGCGACACATTGAGCCAGAACTTGAGCACGATTACTCCGTTGCGCGCCAGGTGCTCCTCCTTGGCCCGGATCGAAGCGAACCTGCCGTTCCAGATTCGCTTTAGATCAACATCCGGAAGCCGTTGTTTCGTAAGGATTTTTGGATGCACTCGGACCACGAGAACTTCCTCGTAGTAGCTCCGATTGAACACCCCAATGCGGCCCCGTTCGGGGAGGCGCATGTAGGTACGCCACAGGAAGTCGTGGTCCAGTTCCTCGGCTGACGGTTGCTTGAAGGAATGAACCTGGACACCGGCCGGATTGACACCCGTCATCACCGCCCGGATCGTGCCGTCCTTCCCGGCGGCATCCATGGCCTGGAACACCACCAGAACCGCGTAGCGGTCGTCCGCGTACAGCTTGTGCTGCAGCTCCCCCAGCTGCTTGCGCAGCCGCCGCAGCCGCCGCTTGTTCTGCTTGGCGTCCGCCGAGTCCTCCGGGGGCGCCGTGGCAGCCCGGGCGATCTGAAACGAGTCGTCGTACGGCACGCGGAATTTGTGTCCGGCGGCTTCGAACAAGGCGTTCCTCCAGGTTGTTCGTCAGGCGACAGAGTTCTGTCAGACAACAGAGTGCTGCGTTGGAGCGCGCCCGTCCAGTCGCGAGAGACCAGCCTTGTGGGCTGCGCGCAGCGCCTCCTCGTATTCGTGCTTTTTGAGCCCTCGCCGCAGCTCCGCAAAGCGTCCGTCTGCGACGGACCCGGCCGGATAGTACTGATCCATCAGGTTCACGTAGGTGTTCGCATCCAAATCCCGGGCGATCCACTCCAGGATGGCGCGTGTCTCGTCGAGCAAACCCGGCATCACCAGGTGCCGAACCAGCACACCGTGCACGGCCAGCCCGTTCGCGTCCAGCTGGAGGTCTCCTACCTGCCGGTGCATTTCCCGGAGCGCCGCCCTTGCGGCATCGGGATAGTCAGCTGCCTTCAGGTATCGTCGACTCGCATCCCGAGTCCAGAGCTTGAAGTCCGGCATGTAGATATCGACCACGCCGTCCAGCAACCGCAAACTCGCGAGACAGTCGTAGCCACTGGTGTTGTAGACGATGGGCAGGGAGAGCCCGCCCGCGACCGCGATGGCCAGGGCTTCCAGCACCTGCGGCACGACGTGTTCTGGCGTGACAAGGTTGACGTTGTGGCAACCACGGTCCTGCAACTCCAGCATCATCTCCGCCAACCGCTCGGGGCGGGTCCCGCGGGGATGACCGGTACCGTCCTGGGTGCGGCTCCCTCCCGGCGGAGGCATGCCCTGGCTGATCTCCCAGTTCTGGCAAAACACGCAGCGCAGGTTGCAGTGCGCGAAGAAGATGGTCCCGGAGCCGTTCTGACCACGCAGGCAGTCTTCTTCGCCGCGGTGCGCGAAATAGCTCGACACAACGGCATAGCGACCCGTCTTGCAGGCGGACCACCTGTCGGCCAGGCGATCCACTCCGCAATCCCGTGGGCAGTAGCGGCAATCGGACAGACCGGCCACCGCCTGGCAGGCGCGTCGCTCGAGGGCTTCCAGACCCATGTGCAGGTACGCCGGTCGCTGCATGGAGCGATTCTCCGGAGCGTGTGACGCAAGATGCGCCGGGATCGTCTACTTTGTGACAAGCTAGACATAGTGGTACGTTCCCGTCAGCCCACGTTTGTGGGCTCGTGGAGTACCGTCACCCGGGAGCAGACGATGTCCATTCTTCGCTCGGCTCCGGGCGTTCACGCTTCCTGGACGTCCGAGGCACCAGATCGTGTCACTTCCGCTTACCGCTTCCGTTTCCGCTCCTCTCGTCTCGTACCTGCTCTGCTGGCCGTCGTTTCGGCAGCTTTGATGTGGACGAAGACAGCCACCGCCCAGGAGGAGTATCCGGAGCCGTACCCTGACCAGGGCGCAGTCCAGTCGCAGGAAGCCCAGGGTAGTTACGGCTATTTCCGGCTTGTAGACGGCAGTGCAACGCTCATGCAGTCAGGAACCCAGGAGCGCGTGAAGGTCCAGGCAAACGAGCCGTTTCTGGTTGGAGACCAGGTGTGGCTCGCGGTGGGATCGAGAGCCGAACTGGTCCTCGCGGACCGGAACATCGTACGGCTCGACGGCGGCACAGAGCTGGTGTTTACCGCGCTGGCCAACTCCTCGGACCGGAGCGACCCATCTACGGTTCTGGATCTACGGCGCGGCAAGCTCCAGCTGGTCGTCGAGGAGGGATTCGTCGGAAACGACTTCCCGTCGATCCTGGTACCCAACGCTTCCATACGCGTGCGTGAGACGGGCTCCTACCTGATTGTCGTGGACGGGGATCGCCGCACGGACGTGGTAGTGAGGAGAGGGCGGGTCGAGGTGCTGTCGGCCAGCGATGGGGCGGACGTCCGGACCGGCGAGGAACTGCTTGTGGAAGGCGCCAACGGTTCCACCATGACGTTCGCCCAGGCGCGCGGAATGGATCGCCTGGAGAGTTGGGGAGCCGGTCTGGCCTACGCGGATGATTCCGGCTCACAGCCATACGTCGCCAGCGAGCTGCAGTATGCGGCGGCTCCCATGTCCAACCATGGAACCTGGGTGTCGGTTGGAGCCTCGTGGGCGTGGCGGCCGCAGGTGGCCGTTGGCTGGCGTCCCTACTGGCACGGCCGTTGGCGCCACACGCCGACCGGAATGATCTGGGTGTCGTACGAGCCGTGGGGCTGGGTGCCCTATCACTACGGCACGTGGGATTACGTGGGCGGTTACGGCTGGTGCTGGTTCCCCGGTCGGCGTTTCGCGCCGTCCCACGTCTACTGGTATTGGGGTCCCCGCCACGTGGGCTGGGTTCCGCACGGCTACTACTGGCGCCACTACCGGAGCCACTACGGCTGGGGCTGGGGCTTCAACCGTGGATTCTACGGGTACGTCGGCGGCAACTTCGGCCCGTTCCACTTCTGGGTGTTCACCTCTCACGGGCGACTGGGACACCATCGTCAGGGGTACTACTCGGTACGAGGTTACGACCTGGCCAGACGGGAGGGCACGCTGCCACGGGGCATTCTGACCAGCGACACCAGAGGTTTCACCCCCGAGAGGTGGCGGAACTACGGCGCTATTGAACGGGTGGCCACGCTGGACGAGAACGGAAGACGACGGTCGGGAATCCCGGACGTGAACTCCTTCGTGAACCGCGTTCCCCGACTCCCTCGAGAGGTGGAGCGGGTCGCACTGGTCGATCCGGCCGCTCGCAGGGTCGGTGAGCGCCGACCGGCGGCGGGCGAAAACGGGCGTCTGGAGCCCGTGTCGCCGGACCGCGGGCGCGCAGGCTCCGGTCTGTCGACGGGGAACTCCGGGAGGGAGTCTGCGGCGTTGGACAGGCGTGTTTTGAAGACTCCCGAGCGAGTCGGACAGGAGACGGGCGCCCTGCGGCGGCCCGAGACGGCAGGACGCACGCCCACGCGCTCTCCAGCGGGCCAGACCGAGGCGCGACAATCGCAGACCCGTCCCGTCAATCCGCGTCAGACGGAGGTGCGCCAGCCTGAACTGCGCAGACCAACGCCTGGCTCACCCCAGGCGAGGACGGCAATGCCGGACCGGGCTGGTCGGCAGGGAGAATTGCGCAGACCCGATTCGCCCCGGGCGTCGCCGGTGAGACCGGAGACCGGGCGCGCTGGAGAGCGGCAGCCGGCGGCGGAACGGCAGCTCAAGCGGCCGGAAGCTACCCAACGGAGAACGTCGAACCCGACCGTCCGACGGCCCGCGACCGGGCAGCCGGCGACGAGACGGCCGACTACGAGTCAGCCTGCGACCGGGCGGCCGCAGGTCCGGCGACCGGAACAGGCGCTCCCGCAGAGCCGGGTTACGCGCCCGAGCAACCCGACGTCCAGCAGGAGAAGTCCGACGGTACGGTCCGGCAACCCGTCGGCGGGCAGGTCGCCGACTGCGCGACCGACCAGCCCCAGCGTGCGACGCCCATCAACAAGGCCGCCGACCGCCCAGCGGGCTCCGAGCTCGCGGCCGTCCGCGGCGCGGAGCGCACCGTCCAGGCCGTCGACGGCCCGCAGCGCACCGTCCAGATCGAGACCGTCAACGGCTCGCAGGGCACCTGCCCGAAAGCCGGGTGGCGGATAGCGCTCAGAGGTGATTGATCGGACGGAGGCCAGAGGAGCCCGGGGCGTCGCCCCGGGCTCCTCTTCGTAACCGGGTTCGTGTTCGGTTGATCCGAACCTCAGCTCGCAATCCGCACCATCTACTCGGACGCTGCGGCCAGTCCGGCGGAACCGGCGCTCTTCACCGCTGCGAGTGCGAAAGTGATTGGAATGAGCACCAGTGTCAGGAAGAAGTACTGACTTCCGGGCAGGACGGTACTGGGTGATATCAGCCCGACCAGCGCGGAGACAACCAGCGGGCCCAGGCCCAGGATGGCTCCCCACAACATGAGGGTGAGCCCATGTGCAGAGCGCTCCTTACCACTCGCGCGCAGGTACGTGCGGATCAGAATGACCAGTGAGAGGCCGAAGTACACGAAGATGAACAGGCCGAACAGGGTGCGGAAGAACACGTTCAGCCCGCTCGTCGAGTCCGGCCTCAAGAGCGTGAAGACCAGAGGGAAAAGGCCTACGAGCACAGCCGGGCCATAGACCCCCATCGTCTTGCGATCGGCTGCGGAGACCGGGAATCCCTTCAGAAAATCGAGCAGTGCGGCGAATCCCAACAGCACAGCCAGCAAGATCATGCCACTCACCACCACTGCCAGCATGGACGTCCCGAGATACGGCCCCCCCAGGAACGCGAGCCCGAACAAGAGACCAACTACGGCCAGTCGCGTAGTGCCGGTCCCGGGAGCTGCCAGGTAGGCCCACAGACCGAAGCACAGGAAGCACAGGCCGATCAGACTGCCTGCGTATGACAGAAGCTTGATTCCGGCCGGCTCGGCCTCGTAGGTGAGGTCGTAACTGACCGTTTCGCCGCCCCGCTCGACGACGACCGAACGCTGTTCGCCCACTGCGGGCCTGGGCTGTGCCATCTGCGCACGAGTGTCTTCAACGGACACGCCCCCGATGCTGCGTATGTAGTCACCAGCCTGCATGCCGGCGGCCTCCGCCGGGCTGCCTGGCGCGACCTGGATGACCGTGTTGTCACCGTCGGTCGTGTATCCGGTGTACGTGATGTTCTTGATGTCGAGAAGCCCGAAGACTCCCCAGACAAGCACAAGACCGGCCAGGATGAAGAAGGTGGACCGATGGGGTGCAGCTTCGGAATCGCTCATGACTGCCTCCTGGATCAGGCCAAACGAAGCGCGGTTGGACGTTCAATTGTAACAGGGCACGCTGGAAACGTGAACGAAGGACCGATTCGTCCGGTCCGCGATCGCGCTCAGAAGAACGCGGAGAGCGAGATGTAGCCCAGGGTGGGGACGATTCCGTACTCGGAGGCCGGCAACTCGATCGGCGAGCCCGGCGCCGGAGGGAGGATGCTGCGCAAGCCCTTCCCCGCCCCGAAATACAGGCCTGCACGGGCCACCACCTCGTCGCTGACCGACAGGGTGGCTCCGGGCGCCACCAGCAGGCTTGGATCGTTCAGGTTACTCATGAGAAGCGCATCTACCGTCCAAAGCGGGTGCAACTGATAGCTGCCCTGCAGGGCGGCCGTGTTGCGACCCAGAACCTGCATCTCGCCCCTGGCGAACGCATCGGAGAGCAGGACCTGCGGCAGCTCGCGCGAGCTCCCCGCTCCGTAACCGTCGCGCTGGTACTCGAGAATCAGGTAGAGGTCTCTCCCGCCGACGGTGAAGCTCCGGTCCGCTCCAACGGCAAACCTGAGGACGGTTTCGGATGGCGCATCCCTCGAGTCTTCGCGCCGCACGACGGCCTCCGTCCTGAACGCCGCGCCCGCCAGCGTGACCGTAGCACCGGCCGAGACTGCGGGTTCGCCGTGCAGGACCCCCGCCCAACTCGAAACCTCCCAGCTTCCGAACGCCGTGTGGAAGCGCCCGAGCGCCGTGACGGTCTCTCCCACCAGCGTCTTGGCCGGACGAACCACCAGATCGATGTCCGTGAACGGGCCCAGAAAGGCACGCCCACGGTAGGCATCCACGCCCGCGCGGTACTCTCGAAACGGATCTTCCGGATTGAAAGGCGCGAACGGATCGCCGGGTGTGAGGAGGAGCGTGCTGGCCCACGAAATGGCCTGGCGCCCGACCACCAGCTCCGCAGCATCAGCTGACAGCGTCAGGGCAAGCCTGTCCAGTCGGTGGGACAGGCGGACGGACTCCGAGTCAATCAGCGTGGCCTGCAGATCCAGCCATTCCCCGCCGGTGGGTGACAGGGCGAATGCTCCGGTGAGCTGGCCCACCTCCGCGGTGGACGTCACCAGTAAGACCTGCTCGTAGGCCACATCCAGACTGAGCGGTCCCAGGCCGGGTGTGGCCATAAACCGGAGACGCTGGAGGATGGAGGCGCCGGCTTCGTTGAATGGGCCGGAGGCGGAAGCCGATCCGACGGTGAGTGAGTAGGCCCTGACCCCTTCGCTCTGACCGGCCGCTAGCCGAGAGGAGCAGATGCCCGCGGAGCAGCAGATCAGCAGCGCCAGCGCGGCTCGCGTCACCCCGCCCCTGTGTCGTTGTTCTCCCGGACGTCGTCGCTCGCTATGGCTCCGTCTACGAGGCGAATGAGCCGCTTCGCCCGCCGCATCAACTCCGTGTCGTGGGTCGCGAACACGAACGTCGTTCCCAACTCGCGATTCAGCTGCGCCATCAGATCGATCAGCGCCTGGCTGGTGGCGGAATCGACGTTGGCAGTGGGCTCGTCGGCGAGCACGAGCGCCGGCTGGCCAACCACGGCGCGGGCGATCGCTACCCGCTGCTGTTGTCCCCCCGACAGCTTGGCGGGTCGCCGCGACTCCAGTCCCGAGATTCCCATGCGCTCGAACAGAGTCTCGACTCGTGAGCGCCGTTCCGCTGTCCCCTCCCCCTGCAACAGAAGGGAGAACTCTGCGTTCTCCAGGGCCGTGAGAACCGGCAAGAGGTTGTAGGCCTGGAAAACGAAGCCCACCTTCGCCAGGCGAAGCCGGGCCAGGTCCTTCGACGACATTTCTGTGATGTCGTCGCCGTCCACCCAGATTCGACCGCGAGTCGGGCGCGTCAGCCCGCCGATCACGTTGAGGAGCGTGGTCTTTCCAGATCCGGACGGCCCGGCCAGCACGACGAATTCTCCGGGGTCTATCCGCAGGGTGACACCCCGCACCGCCTCGACCGAGATTCCCTCGTGCTCGAAGATCTTCCACACGTCGTCGGTGCGAACGGCCGCCGTGTTGGCGGCCAGGGCGCTGTCGTGTGTCGCTTCGTGTCGCGCGGTATGCCGGATAAAGAGAGGCCACGATGGCTACCACGAAGATGAAGACCAGGCTCCAGAGAAGCTGGCTGTAGTGGAATTGAGGGTAGATCACGGTTTCGAACACGACCCCGGCCATCTGGAATTCCTCATCCATCATGAACGCGAAATCGAACCCGTTCCGGAACAACGCCCACGTCAGTCCCAGACCGACCAGGATCCCCGCGAAGCCGGAGATTGTCGTCAGAACGAAACCCTCCAGCAGTACTTGCGCCCCGGTCTCGCCCCGTGTCAGTCCGATGGCACGGACAACTCCAAACTCCCGCGTCCGAAACAGCACTGACATGAGAACGGTGTTCACGATGGCCAGCGCCACGATGATCAGGGTGATGACATGGAACACGTAGTCGTAGAAATCGTCCATGCGGACCGCGGCATCCAGCGTCGGCATCGCCGCGCGCCACGACAGCACGTCGATGCCGTCCGCACCGTCCGTCAGCAGACTGCGGAGTCTTCGCATGACCGGCGCTACGGCTCGGCTGGACGTCAGCAGTAGCGCCACCGAGGTTGCACCCGACTCGGCCACAAGCCACTCCCGCGCCGTCCAAAGGGGGATCTGGATGAAGCCTTCGTCGGTTTCCGGGACTCCGGTTCGGAATATGCCCGCCACCCTGACCAGCTGTCCGGCAATCTCTCCATTCGCGTCCTGGGCCGTCAGCACCAGTCTCGATCCGACCTCCAGATCCAGACGCTCGGCAAGCTTCTCGCCCACGTACGCGTGCAGTCGATCGTTCTCGCCCAGATATCGCCCGTCTACGAGCTTCTCCTGCAGCCTGGAGAAACGCGATTCCCGGGCCGGGTCAACGGCCGAGATCATCGCGGGCACGGCGGCGCTCGCACTGCTGGCCAATCCCAGGATGTCGAGTCGTACCGTGCTCTCCACTTTCACCGGTGCAATCAGCGAATCCTCCAGGGCACGGCTGATGGCCTCCAGCTCCTCGCCCCCCAGGCGGTAGTCGATGGTCTTGCGAGCCCGGAACTCGGGTGCCTCCAGGCTTATGTGACCGGAACCGAGCCGCACACCGGCCTCGATCCAGTCCTCGTGCCCGCCTTCTGCCATGGCGCGGGACATGACCAGCAGGCCCAGCCCGATGATCATCGCGAAAGCGCTCAGCAGGCTGCGCCGGGTCTGCCGCCGCAGGTTCCGGATCGCCAGCCGAAACAGCACCCCGAAGCGGTTCATCAGCGGCCTGCCAGCGTATCGGCGGGCAGAATGCGGGATGACCGCCACGCTGGAAACAGTGCGGCCAGCACGGTTGTACCGAACAACGCGGCACCGGCACCTATCGCTAGCGCCACCGGATACTCTACGCGTAGCACCGGCCGCATGAGCCCTCCTGCCATAGTGGTGCCGCCGTACAACCAGCTCATGTCGGGAGGCGCCACGTGCCACCAGATCATGAGCGGGAACGTGATCAGCACCCCGAGCGCCAGACTCGCCGCGCCAAGGACCAGCGCTTCCGCAAGCACGGAGCGAACGACCACGCCGGGGGTCGATCCCAGAGCCAGAAGGAGAGCGAACTCGAAGCGCCGCTCATACGTGGCCATCAACATGGTGTTGGCGACGCCGAAGATCGCGATGGCGTAGATGATCACCAGGACGATCCATTCGGCGGCGATCGCGATGGCCGCATAGTCGACCATTTCCGGTCGAAATGTCGTCCACGGAGTGACCTCCGCTGTCGCTTCGACGGTCCGGGCAGCCGGAGCCAGACGGTCGGCGGCCATCGGCGCCACCCAGGGATCGTCTATCCGGGCCGCGATCTCGTGGACCCGATTGACCGGGAGGACGATAAGGGCCTGGAGGGCGTCGATGGGCAGGAACGCCATGGCGGCGTCCATTTCCGTGATGGTCGTCTCGAAGGTGCCGGTGACCACGAACAGGTCGTTGCCCAGCGACCCGTCGGCGGCGGGCGCGACGACCACTACCGTGTCCCCTTCGCGGAGAGCGAGTTGCCGCGCCATCTCTACGCCGACCAGCAACTCGTTCGCTCCGGAGCGCGGAATCCGTC
Source organism: Gemmatimonadota bacterium (assembly GCA_039587395.1). Lineage (GTDB taxonomy): Bacteria > Gemmatimonadota > Gemmatimonadetes > Palauibacterales > Palauibacteraceae > JBDHIQ01. Next base: position 23,878 of record JBDHIQ010000016.1, on the reverse strand, counting down.
CCCCCTCCAATGATGCCAGGATGCTTGTCACCGCGGGCTCGAGATCCGGATCGACTCCGATGAACTGTGCAGCCACCGTGGCCTCACCGGAGCTCACGAGTCCGCCGCCGAACACGCGTGGCGCCGCAGCCGACACAGCTGGATCCGCTACCAGTGCTTCGATCAGGGCCGGGACATCGGCCCCCTCACGGCCGCCGATGGTCTCGTGAAGGCTGCGCTCGGGCAGGTATTCGTCGGCATGGACCTGCAGCTGTCCGCTGACCAGCCGCGTCCCGTTGTCCACCATTTCGGCGATCATGCCCCGTGACAGCCCCGCCATGGCGACGACGGCGCAGTAGCCCACGGCCAGCCCGCTTGTCGTAAACAGCGTCCGGCGACGGTTCCGCCCGAGATTACGCCAGCCGATCCTCCACCAGGGGCTCCGCGCCATGGTGACTAGCCGGGACCGCCAGAGAGATTGCGGAGAGAGAAGAAGGACTCGTCAAGCCCGATGTCGAACTCGAGGTCTTCGTACCGAACCGTGGTTCGTTCGTCCGGTTTGTCCTCCGGGACCACGTGCATCACGGCAGGCACCAGGCGCCCGCCCATCTGCCGGTAGTCCTCGAAGGTCATCGTTCGGACCCGCGTCCCCTGTTCGTCGTAGTACTCCACCCAGATGGGCATCTCGTCGCTCTTGCGCACCTGGTAGAGGATCCTTCCCCAGACCACCGCGGCCTCGGGCCTGGGCGTGAGGGAGAATTCCCAAACGTCCACACCGTCGCGCGGTCCTTCGAAGGCGATGACGATGTCGTAGTCCTCGATCAGCCGGCTCTCTTTCACCAGATCGTCGTTCGTGAAGTGGGAGCCCATCCAGGCGGCGCCCATGAGCGAAGTGGGTATCTTGATCGTCCGGTCTACGCGCGGCAGGTAGTTCCAGATGTCGTTGTCAGCCCGCAGGGTGGCTGTCCCGGCATCCTTGCGCGGAGAAACGATCCGGATGAGGGAATAGTCCGTCCCGAACGACCAGATCCGCAGCTCCATGGTCCGGGACCAGTGTTCGGTGACGATCTCCATCGAAACCGTGCCCTGGCTGGACTCTCCCCGCATCATGCGGTCAACCCGGTCCACGATCTCTGCGGCCGTTTCCTGGGCGTCGGCGTGCGCCTGCGGTGCCAGAGGGATGATCAGCGCGGCGGCCCACAGGGCCCGCACCGTTCGGCCGCGTGCTCGAAACACGCTGGATCTATTCGCCATCGGGAATACCCGGCGTGGAGTCGTTCTGAATGGGAGCGCCGGTAGTGAGCGCCGCCTGCTCTTGAATATCGTCTGCGAGGTGGATTCGAACCAGACCGGTCGCGCGCATGCCCCGAGGACGTGGCTCGCCAATTCCTGTTACATTCTTCGCTGTAATGTTGATGGGTGGTGACGGAGTGGGAAGCAACACTCTCTATCGGAGGTCAGGATGAAGCGCTGGCTCGCAATCGCAGTGGCGGCCCTGTTAGCCGTCTCCTTCACTACTCCCTCGGCGATCGCCCAGACGGACGGCTCCCTGAGCCAGGTCGTCAAGTTCAAGGTAGATCCGCCCGACATGGCCGACTGGATGCAGGCGCTCGGCATGATTACCGAAGCCGCCAGGATTGGAGCTTCTTCGAGGCGGATCCGTTCGAGTTCGTGATGGTGGCCAACGTGGAGGCTATGTCCGACTTCGACGACCCTCAGGCCTGGATGCGGCAGTTCGAAGGGACGGCCGGGCAGCCCTTGCTCCAGGAGGCGTTCGGAATTCTCTCGAACGTGAGGTACCGGATGACCACCAGTCGTGTCGAGGAGCGGGTGAGCGACTGGAGCTATCCTGGAGCTATCAGACGGACTTCGATATGGAATCCGTGACGGGCGCGTCTGTGATCGAGGTGTGGATCCGGGCGGGACATGAGGAGGCATTCGAGGAAGTCCTCATGGACTACCTGGGCTTCGTCAAGGAGATGGGGTACGTCTATCCAATTGCCGGCCACCGTCCGCGGATAGGCGGCACGGGTGAGCATACGTTCGTGACGTTCATCGACCTCCAGGAGAACTACTACGGAAAGAACGCCCTGTACCGGATCGCGCAGGCCAGAGGCGCCGGAGAGCAGCTCCAGGAGCTGATGATGCGGTTTGCCGAGCACATGCTGGACGCAGAGACCTATGATGTGTCCTGGCTGTCGGAGATGAGCTACCCGGGTCCCGGCTCGGAGTAAGTGGGTTGAAGCACGGCAGCCCGTAGCGAGCGAAGACTCGCCCGGGCTGCCGGAAATTCAAGAGATTCAGATGGGGTAAGGCGCGTGGGCCGCCTGGCTCACGCGCCTTCCTGTATCCTGAAGCTTAGCGCCCGGACCCGTCAGATCCGTCGTCTTCATCGCTCGGCGGCGAGGCCTGACGCTGCATCATGCCCTGCATGCCGCCACCCATTCCGCCGCCCTGGCCCATGCCGCCCATGTTGCACATGCCACCGCCGCCCATTCCCATGCCGCCGCTCTGGCCCATGCCGCCGCCCATCCGGTGCTCGGCGTCGATCCAACCCTCGACCCGAGCCGTCTGCGCTGCATCGAGCACGGCGCGCGCCTGCACCGAGGCGGTAATGGAGGCCAGGTGCGCCGAATGCATGGCGTTCATCAGCCCTTCGGCGTGTGTCTTTATCGTAGCCGGATCCTGCGTTGCGGCCGCCAGCGCCTGCTCGAGCCCTGCCCGGTGCTCGGCTTCATCCGCGTGCGATGCCATGTGCGCTTCATGCTTTTCGTCGTGTATCGCCTCGAGACGGCCAACCTGATCTTCGGTGAGGTTCAGCAGGTCCTTGTGCTCGGTCAGTTTCTCCGGCGAGAAGAACTCGAGCTGCTGCAGAAGCTCGTCCTGGCCGCCCATCATCCCCTGCATGCCACCCTGGCCGCCCATCATGCCCCGCATGCCGCCCTGGCCGCCCATCATGCCCCGCATGCCGCCCTGGCCGCCCATCATGCCCCGCGCAGCGGTCGAGTCCTGTGGAGCTTCCTCCTGTTGTGCCGCCGCAGCCGGAGCCAGCAGGCCAAGTGCCAGAAGAGCGGTGAGTGTGCGTTGCACGGTCGCCTCCTTCGATATCCAGTTCATGTGCACTCTGTTTCCACCAGGTGAGACAGATAGTCTAACCGTTCTTAGCGGGGCAGTACAAAGCCGTTTCGCAGTGGGTCTGCCGGGTCGATCCAGAACTCATGGCGCCCCGTGATCCAGGCCCGTCCCTCCACCTCGGGTATCACCGCCTCGTAGGGGCCACACGTGGTCTCATCCGCTATCCTCCCGTGGAAGCGGCTGCCGATGATGCTCTCGAAGATCACCGACTCGCCGGGCGCGAGCTGGCCCCGGGCACTCAGGATCGCCACTCGTCCGGCTACGCCGGTGCCGGTCGGGCTCCGGTCCACCTCCCCCTCCGCAAAGACGCAGACGTGACAGCTGTGCGCGTCCTGTTCCGCAGGCGGCCCGACGAAGATGGTTCCATACAGGAAGCTCAGGTCCGGTTCTGACGGATGATCGATTGCCCGACTGGCGGCCACGGCACGTTTGATGGCCTGGCCGGCTTGAATCAACTCGCCCACGCTCTCGGGTACGCACGCCACACCCAGCTGTTCGACGGCGACATACGCGTAGAAAGCGCCCCCGAATGCGATGTCGTAGCGGATCTCCCCGTATCCAGGGACCTGAACCTTCTGGTCGAGCGCCGGCGCAAAGGAGGGAACGTTGAGGAAGCGGACGCTCTCCACTCCCCCGGTGCCCACCCTGGCCGTTGCCTTGATGAACCCGGCGGGAGAATCGATGCCCACTATGGTCTCCGGCGTCCGCAGGGGGATCGCGCCGGTCTCCAGCATGACCTTCGTGAGGGCGATGATCCCATGACCACACATCGTGCTGAATCCCTCGTTGTGGAGGAACAGGACGCCGAAGTCGGCGCCGGGTGTGACGGGCGGGGTCACGATGCACCCGTACATGTCCGAGTGCCCTCGGGGTTCCCACATGAGGGCTGTTCGCAGCGAGTCAAAGCTTGCACTGGCGTGGCGTCTCTGCTCCAGAATGGTCGTTCCGTGCAGATCCGGGAAGCCGTCCAGGATCACCCGTAGGGGCTCCCCTTCGGCGTGCGCATCGACCGTCCTTATCCGCATCCACGTTTCAGGAGGCGTCCACTCCAGTCCGCGCCTGCGTGAGTACCTCTCCGGTTCAGTGTCGCTCATTGGTACTGACCTCTGTGACTTCGCGGCGTTTGACGCTGTCCAAGAACCCGGCTTATCGTGGAGTCCGATCGCCGGTCTCCGTTTCGTTCATCTGGGAGGAACCATGAAACCCAAGGCGCTCGTCGCCGAGTTGTTCGGCACCTTCTCGCTCACTCTGGCGGTTCTGATCTCCGTCAACAACCCCGGCTTCCCGGTCCCGACTCCTGTCATAGCCGGACTGACGCTGGGCCTGTTCGTCTACACGATTGGACCGATATCGGGATGCCACATCAACCCGGCGGTCACCTGCGGGCTCGCGGCGATTAGAAAGATCGAGTTTCCCACAGCCGGCTTCTACATCGTATCGCAGTTTGCCGGAGCGTTGCTGGCCCTGTGGTTGGGAAGCGTCATTTTCGGCGACGTGACGAACTTGAGCGGTGCAGTGGTCTTCCTGTTCGGCATCGGCGCCGTGGTATTGGGACTGGTACCGGCGGCAGCCAGCGGATTGGTGATCGGTGGCTCCCTGTTGCTTGGCGTTTCCTGGGCGGCCCATACGACAAACGGCGTTCTCAACCCTGCGGTTGCCCTCGGGATCGGCTCGTTCTCGGCAGCGTACGTGTGGGGCCCCATCCTGGGTGCGGTGGTCGGCACGATCGTGTGTGCCTACCTGGCCAAGGGCAAGGCGGAGGCGGAGTAGGCTTTACAGCCGGCGGAAACCGTTGGACATCCCCGGTTGAGTGAAGACTCACTCCAGACGGGTCGTCCAGGTGGGCGGCCCGTTCTCCGTTCTCCCTACTCCGTGCCCTCGTGCGAGATGTTGAGCGCCACCAGCCTGGCGATCATCACAACCAGATACAGTTGCCCAATCACCGCCTGGAGCATGGCGAGTGCGCGGGCCTGCGGGGCGATGGGCGCGATGTCCCCGTAGCCCAGGGTCGTCATCGTCACGAAACTGTAGTAGACGGACTCGTTGAGCCGTGCGACATGAGCCTCGTACCCGGACACCGCGGGATCGAGGGCGAACGAGAGCGCGCCGGGCTGCAGCATGTCGACTATGGCATACCACTCCGCCCACGCCAGCCCCATGAGCAGGTAGGCGCTCACCGCGGCGAACAGGACATTCAACGTGACCCGGCGGGAACGCGCGGCAAATAAGATCATCATGACCGCTAGAAATGCCAGGAACGCCGATCCGAAGCCGCTGGACAGCATTCCGAGACCCACGTTGTCCGTTGCCTTGCCCAGCCAGTTGATCCCGATGGCCGGAATCACCAGAAGCAGACCCACAGTCAGGTGGAGCCGGTTGTCGGACACGGTAACCAGCCCGGCAACCAGCACGAAGTTGAAGAAGATGTTGAGGAAGAGGCGCGCCACGGTTCCTGACGGCAGGAAGCCCGGAACGACGATGGCGGCGAGAAGGGTGACGAACAGCACCCCGAACCGCCCCTCCAGTCGGCCCAGCGTCCTGAGGATCGGTCTGACGGCCAACGCGGGTCCTCTCTGTTGGTGAGCTGGCTTAGTCTACTTCGCTCTCGTGGTGCTCACGGCTGGCCGAGGTCCCCGGGATGGGGTCGATCTCGTGCCACCCCATGACGATCCCCGGCTGACCCACTTTGGCCGAGTACGCGCTTCCATCCTCGCAAATCACGTACAGCCTGTCCGCCTTCTCATGCAATACGATTCCCACGGGTTTCTTCTCGGTCATCCCAGTCCTCCCTGACATTAATGCTTCTCGCCCGTATCTGGCATGGCCCCCGTTGTCTGGCAAGACGCCAGAGGTCTCAACGCCATTCGAGCGCAGAACCGCCTGCTCTGCAAGAGCCGCGCTTGCCGGCGCCGCCGGGCCCCTCAGCCTACCGGTACTCCTCCATGAGCTTGTCCAGCGCGTGCTTTCCGGGGCACAGTTCCTGGAACGGCAGGTCCCGCAGCGGCTCGTCCACCGTGCCCAGGACGCCGTGCATGTCCTCGGCGGCCTCGTCGAGCAAGAGCATTCCCGTGACTACCTCGCCCTTGGCCTGCCGCTCCCGAACGTACTTGTCCACCTTGTCGCGATCCGTGGGATCGTAGTGCCACGGGATCTTGCTGAACCGAACCACGCTTCCGTCGTGCATGGCCACGTCCATGACCGAGCCGGGCTCGTAGGAGGCCGTGATTTCCTCCTCCGGCGGTACGAAGCTGGCCTCGATGGCCTCGTGGTAGTGTTCGCGCGTGTACATGTAGCTCTTGGTGGAGCCGGGGTGGTCGTTGAACGTCACGCACGGCGAGATGACGTCGACCAGGGCGAAGCCCGGGTGCCGGATGCCAGCCTTGAGGATCTCCACCAGCTGCTCCTTGTCGCCGGAGAAGCTGCGCGCGACGAAAGTGGCACCCATGCTCAGTGCCAGCAGCACGGCATCGATCGGGGGGAGAATTGCCCCTTGGTCAGGCCGTACACGCCGTTGTTCTCCATGATGTAGAGCATGTCCATGTTGCGCCGGATGGCATGACAGAACTGACCCAGGCCGATGGACAGTGAGTCCCCGTCGCCGGAGATTCCGATGTACACCATGTCCTTGTTCGCCGCGCTGGCGCCCGTCGCGATGGCCGGCATCCGGCCATGCACGCCGTTGAATCCGTGTGACGCGCTCATGAAGTAGGCCGGCGTCTTGGACGAACAGCCTATGCCGCTCATCTTCGCGACGCCGTGCAGCGGGATCTCCAGCTCCCACAGAGATTCTATCAGCGAGGCGGTGATGGAATCGTGACCGCACCCGGCGCAGAGGGTGGACATCGATCCCTCGTAGTCGCGCTTGGTCAGGCCGAGCTGGTTACGCTCCAGACCCGGGTGAATGACGCGAGGCTTGCGAATGTAGGTCACGCTACGGCTCCTCCCTCCCGGCTTTCCTCGGGCTCAGCGACACTGTCCGCAGCAGCGTCATAGCCTGGAAGCTTCTCCAGGATTCCCTCCACCACATGGTGACAGCTCATCGGCAATCCGCCGTAATACAGCACGGAGCATAGCTTGTCCTTCGGCACATCGGTCTCCAGCGTCAGCAGCGACCGAAGTTGCGCATCGCGGTTCTGCTCGACGATGAAGTTCAGTTCGTGGCCGTCCAAGAACTCGCCCACCGAATCGTCGAACGGAAAACCGCGCACGCGCATGTAGTCAAAACAGAGTCCCTTCTTGTTCAGCTCGTCGAACGCTTCTCGAACTGCGGCGTGACACCCGCCCACCGTGACCACGCCGTATCGCGAGCACTCGTCGACCCGGATCACCGGCTCCGGCAGCACGTCGGCCGTGCTCATGATCTTGCGATCCAGACGATCCACCACCTCCAGGTACTCTGCCGAGCTCTCCGTGTACTGGCCGTACTTGTCGTGACCGGATCCCCTGGTGAAGTAGGCGCCCTTTGGGTGCACCCCGGGCAAGGTCCTGTACGGAATCCCGTCGCCATCCACATCCAGGTAGCGGTAGAACTTCTCCAGCCCTTCCAGAGCCTCGGCGTCCAGGACCTTGCCCCTGTCCGGCACGTAGTTTTCGTCCCACTCGAAGCGACGGACCACCCAGTCGTTCATGCCGATGTCGAGGTCGGTGACGACGAATACCGGCGTCTGGTACCGTTCGGCCAGGTCGAAGGCCTGCACCGCGTAGTCGAAGCACTCGTGTGGATCCGCCGGAAACAGCACGACGTGTCGGGTATCGCCGTGCGAGGCGTAGCAGACGGTCATCAGGTCGGCCTGCTGCGTGCGAGTAGGCATGCCGGTGGACGGGCCCGTCCGCTGCACGTTGAAGAACACGCACGGTACCTCTGCGTAGTACGCCAGTCCGATGAACTCTCCCATCAGCGAGATGCCGGGACCGCTGGTGGCCGTGAACGCCCGCGCACCGCTCCAGCCGGCGCCGATCACGACCCCCGCTGCCGCCAGCTCGTCTTCGGCCTGGACGATGGCATGGCGGTTCTTGCCGCTGTCGGGGTCCTTTCGATACCGCTCGCAGAACCTGGAGAACGCGTCCACCAGCGAGGTGGACGGCGTGATAGGATACCACGCGGCCACGGTAGCTCCGGCGTACACGCAACCGAGTCCAGCCGCCGTGTTTCCGTCGATCAGGATGTGATCGGAATTCTCGTCCATCGTTTCCAGGCGTAGTGGCAGCGGACAGTCAAAGTGCTCCTTTGCATAATCGTAGCCGAGCTTGATGGCCAGGTAATTGGAGTCCATCAGGGCTTTCTTGCGTGCGCCGAACCGCTCCTGCAGCAGCGCCTTGACCACGTCGGTATCGAGATCCAGCAGCGCCGCCAGCGCTCCCACATAGGCGATGTTCTTCATCAGGATGCGCTCACGCGCCCCGTCAAAGTTCTGCACGCACAACCGGGCCAGCGGCACGCCCAGGAAGACTCGGCCATGGGCCAGGTGGAGTCGTGCAACACGTAGCCGCCCGGCTGGATCTCCTGGACGTCCTGCTCGTAGGTAGCCGGGTTCATGGCGACCATGAGATCGAAGTGCGGCGTCCGTGCCACGTTGCCTGACTTGTTGACCCGAATCTCATACCAGGTAGGAAGTCCCTGGATGTTCGATGGGAAGACGTTCTTTCCCGACACGGGGATGCCCATTCGGAAGATGGACTGCATCAACAGGCCGTTGGCGCTGGCCGAGCCCGTGCCGTTGATGGTTCCGATTTTGAACGCGAAGTCGTTTGTCTTGTCGCCCATCGTTCGGCTCACCCCGTGACGGCCGCCTGTGTGGTCGGATGGCCTCCCGGCGCACCGACTATGTATGGCTGCTCTACGGGGCGTCCCGCATAGGGAGTCAGTAGATCGAACTGGCGCATGTCCCACGCCGCCGTCGGACACCGTTCGGCGCACAGCCCGCAGTGAATGCACAGGTCCTCGTCCTTCACCATCACGCGGCCCGTCTGGGGAAGCGCGCCCGACACGAACAGATCCTGCTCCGTGTTCTCCGCCGGTGCGATCAGCCGTGTGCGGAGATCCGCCTCCGGGCCGTTCTCCGTAATGGTGAGACAGTTGAGGGGGCAGACGTCAATGCAGGCATCGCATTCGATGCACAGTGGATCCGTGAAGTGAGTCTGCACGTCGCAGTTCAGGCAGCGCTCCACCTCGGCCAGCGCCTGGTGGATGTCGAAGCCTGCCTCGACCTCGATCTCCAGGCTCCGCATCCTCTCGTCAAGTTCCACGTGCCGCATCTTGGTGCGATCCGCGCCATCGAAATCGTTGCTGTAGCTCCACTCGTGCAGGCCCATCTTCTGGCTCACGAGGTTCATTCCGAACGGCGGTCGCTCGATCAGCGGCTTCCCGTGACAGTAGTTGTGGATGGAGATCGCGGCCTGGTGTCCGTGCTCGACCGCCCAGATGATGTTCTCGGGTCCCCACGCCGCGTCGCCGCCGACGAACACGCCGGGAAGCGTGGTCTGGAAGGTCGTGCGATCCACGACCGGCATCTCCCAGTCGTTGAACTCGATTCCGATGTCGTGCTCGATCCACGGGAACGCCGCCTCCTGGCCAAGAGCCATGATCACGGCGTCACATGGTATGAAGACCTCGTCGAGCACTTCCTTCTGCAGCCTTCCATCGGGGCCCTCGTGCCAGCGCACTATCTCGAACTCCATCCCCTTGAGCTCTCCGTCCTCGACCACGAACGCTTTGGGGGAATGGTGCTCGAGAATCTCCACCTGCTCTTCTTCGGCATCCTCCAGCTCCCACTCGGACGCCTTGAACAGGTGGCGGGGCTTGCGGGCCATCACCTTGACGTCGGTGCCGCCTATCCGCTTGGCGGTTCGACAGCAGTCCATCGCGGTGTTCCCCACTCCGATGACCAGCACACGGGGCTCTATGGAGGTGATGTGACCGAAAGCCACGGACTCGAGCCAGTCGATTCCGATATAGATCTTGTCCGTGTCGTGCCGGCCGGGGAGCTCGACATCCAGTCCTCGCGGTGCGCCGGATCCGACGAAGATCGCGTCGAAATCCTCCTCGAGAAGAGCCTTCATGCTCTCGACAGGCGTACTCAGCCGCAGGTCCACGCCCATGTCCAGGATGTAGTCTATCTCCTCGGACAGGACCTCCGGCGGGAGCCGGAACTGAGGGATGTTGGTCCACATCAGCCCGCCGGGCCGATCCAGTTTCTCGAAGATGGTCACCTCGTAGCCCAACGGCATCAGGTCGTTGGCCACCGTCAGCGAGGCCGGCCCCGCTCCCACGCAAGCAATCCGTTTTCCGTTCTTCTCCGCGGGCGCCACCGGGAGCAAGCCTTCCACGTCGCCGCGGAGGTCGGATGCCACCCGTTTCAGGCGACAGATCGCCACAGCCTCGCCGTCTATCCTCTTGCGCCGGCACACCGGTTCGCACGGACGGTCACAGGTTCTTCCCAGAATGCCGGGAAAAACGTTGGACTGCCGGTTGAGCATGTACGCCGCGGTATACTCTCCCCGTGCAATCAGCCGGATGTACTCCGGTACGTTGGTGTGGGCGGGGCAGCCCCACTGGCAGTCCACCACTTTGTGGTAGTACTGCGGATCCCAGACGTTCGTCGGCTCCATTCGAGCGTTTGCTCCACTGCGGAATTGGTGAGAGCGGGCGTGCTCTCGTGCCTCGTTCACCTGACGCGAGATGATCCTACACCGGAGACTCGGAGCATGCCACTGACAGGCCGCCCGCCGGGGGGGTGGAGAGGCCTTGCCGTTACCGGCAGGTAAGTCGCTGCACCATACCCCGAGTGGGCACGGAGCGAAGGAAGGGCTCCCAGTTGAGACCCGATTCTGAGCGGGCCTCGATAGTGTACTCTCCCGGCGCGATTTCCATGCTGAACCCGGGTCCACCAGGAGTCAATACGCTCTCCTCGCGAACCGAAGCTCCAGCGACCTGGACGGTGACCAGGTCGGCTAGCCCGCTGCAATTGCCACGCAGGAAAAGGGTAAGGCGAGTTGAGCTGGTCTGAGCTGGAGCGGGTGGGTCCGCAGGGCCGCGGGACTCGCCGCCAGGATCTATGTAGTCGCAAGCGCCAGAGGAGGCACATGTCGGTCCGTACGCCGGGCACCAGACGAGCTGATGGCCGGCGTGGTCTGAGACCGGGCTGCAGGGGCCACGTTCCGCGGCTTGAATCGCAGGAGATATTCGTTCCGATGGACCGGTCCCAGATGGCCCGCAAGCCGCTGCGAGCAGGCTCGCGGCAAACAACATGTAGAAGGGTCGCATCACTGGCGAAGACCACCTCTCGAGAGGATTACCGTTGTATGTAACGTTAAGGGTCCAGGGCAGTCGTCGCTACCTGGGGTCGTTGGGCCGGATCGGGCATAGATCACAGGCCGCACGGCTTTCCTCCTGCCTGGCCGAGCAGCATGATGTCAGGCAGGAGCACGGAGCGTCCCACCGGCGGCGAGGTCAACCGTGTGGCCCGCGTGTGTGCCGCCGACGAACCGGGAAGAGTGGATCAGGTCATGGAGCTCGAGCGGCTTATTCGTGCGGCCCGTGGAGTGGAGCCGGCGGACATCGTGTTTCGCGGTGGCCGGCTGGTGAACGTGCTGAGCGGCGAGATTCTGGAGGCAGATGTCGCCGTGAAGGATGGGCGGGTCGTGGCCACCGGCGAAGGCTATCAGGCGGACCAGGAGGTGGACTGCGCGGGCCGCTGGATTGCCCCCGGATTCATCGACGGGCACATGCACGTCGAGAGCAGCCTGGTCACGCTCCCAGAGTTCGCGCGGGCCGTGGTGCCGCGCGGCACCGTGTGCGCGATCCTGGATCCCCACGAGATCGCCAACGTCCACGGGGTGGAGGGAATCCGCTACATCCTCGCGTCGCGCGCCGGGCTGCCCCTGCAGGCGTTTGTCATGACTCCGTCCTGCGTGCCCGCCACCCACATGGAGACAGCCGGTGCCGAACTGAGCGCCGCGGACCTTCAGCCGCTGTTTGGAGAGGACGGCGTGCTCGGCCTGGCGGAGATGATGAACTTTCCCGGCGTGGTGTTCGCAGTGCCGCCGGTTCTCGAGAAACTGTCGGTAGCCAGGGAGCGCGGAGTCGTGATCGACGGACACGCGCCCGGTCTGGCCGGCCGCGACCTCAACGCGTACGTCGCCGCGGGCGTGGGAAGCGATCACGAAAGCACTCGCGTCGAGGAGGCTCGCGAGAAGCTGCGCCTGGGGATGCGCGTGATGATCCGCGAGGCCAGCACTGCGCGCAATCTCGAGGCACTGCTGCCCCTGGTGACGCCGGCCAACGCACGGCGCTGCTGTTTCGTGACGGATGACAGGCACCCGCATGATCTTATCGATGAAGGCCATATCGATTTCGCCGTGCGCAAGGCCATCCGCCTGGGGCTGGATCCTATGACCGCCTACCGCATGGCTTCGCTGAACACTGCGGAGTGGTTTCAGCTTGACCGGCAGGGCTTCGGTGCCATCGCACCCGGTTCGCGGGCGGATCTCCTGGTGCTGGATGATCTCGAGGCAGTCAGTGTGGAGCGGGTGTACGTCGGCGGGATCCTTGCGGCGCGAAACGGAGAGTTGGTGGGAGACGTGCCGGAGGCTCCCTCCTCGCTGCCCCCAAGCGTCAGGATCGACCTGGCCCGGTTCTCCGGTTTCGGTATTGCGGCCCAGGGAAGCCGCGTCCACGTGATCGACGTGATTCCGGATCAGATCGTCACGGGCCGCTCTATCGAGCAGGCTCGCGTCGAGAACGGGGAGGCCGTAGCCGACGTGGAGAGGGATCTCCTCAAGATCGCTGTCGTGGAGCGTCATGGACGCGGGGGCGGCGTGGGTCTGGGTTTCGTTCGCGGGCTGGGACTCCAGCGTGGTGCCATTGCCAGCAGCGTCGCGCACGATTCCCATAACATCGTCATCGCCGGCGCAGACGATGCCAGCATGAGGCACGCGCTGGAGGTGCTGGTCCAGCTACAGGGCGGCCTGGTAGTCACGGATGGCGACGCGACGCTGGCATCCCTGCCTCTTCCGATCGCAGGGCTTATGAGCGACAGGCCACTTCACGAGGTGCGGGACGGCCTGGACCGGCTGGAGGAGGCGTATCGCGCCCTGGGAGGCAACCTGGCCGCTCCGTTCATGGCCCTGTCCTTCCTGGCGCTGGCGGTGATTCCCAGCCTCAAGATCACAGACAAGGGCCTGGTGGACGTGGATGCTTTCGAGCTGGTCAGTCTCTGGGACGACTGAGTCCGACCTACCCCGGATCCGACTGCTTCTTCACCTCGTCGTGCACCCAGGTCCACGCCGCCACCGTGCTCGGCATCCCGATGGTTCCTGCCGCCAGGGCCACCACCTGCTCCAGCGCCTCCAGCGAGATCCCCTCTGATAGGCCCTTCCGAACAGCGGAGTGCACGGACCCCTCGCGCATGGCCCCGATGGCGATTCCGAGCTTCACCAACCGGGCGGTCTCGGGATCCAGCGGCCCGCGCTTCCCTTCACTCGAAATGCTGTCCCAGGCGCTCCCCAGATCCGGGAAGCGCGCCACAAATGCCCGATAGGTAGCCGGTGGCTTCGGCAACTGGCTCATGGTGTCTCCCATGTTTACGGATCCGGGCGTAGGCATCCGGCCCGAATCATTGTACCTTGTGCTCGATGAGACTGGATTTCAATGTCATTTATCGCCACGGCCTGTCTGGCGATCAGCCGACTCGGCCTGCCCGCAGGCGGGCGGCGCAACGTCTATGAGTCACCACTCGGCGTACACACGTCAAGCGTCCCCGCTGGATATCGCCCTCCAGGGGGGCGGTAGCCATACGGTCCTGGTCGGCAATCCGAACGTCGGGAAGAGCGTTCTGTTCAAGAACCTGACGAACCGGTACGTCACGGTTTCCAACTATCCCGGGACGACCGTCGAGGTCGTACGCGCCCGTGCCTCGTTCAACGGCCGCAGGATAGAGGTCATCGATACCCCGGGCCTGAACGACCTGGCCCCCAGCAGCGAGGACGCTCGCGTCACGCTCAACCTCCTAGAGGAGCATGCGGACGCGACCATCGTCCAGGTGGCCGATGCCAAGAACCTTCGCCGGGCGCTGATGCTGACCCTGCAGCTCGCGGAGCTGCAGCGGCCGATGGTTCTGGTCCTCAACATGATGGACGAGTTGGCCGAGCGCGGCGGCGACATCGACACGAAGCGGCTCAGCCAGCTTCTGGGCATACCGGTCGTGAAGACGGTCGCGCCGCGCAACGAGGGCACGCCGGACCTCATCGAGGCCCTGCCCCGCGCTGCGGTGCCGCGACTGGACGAAGAGCTGGTGAGGGAGGCGGCCAGCGAGGCGGCCGAAATGCCCAGTCAGCCATCGGCCGGAATCGGCGGCAGCCTGCCCGTGATTCAGCGGCCGGTACCCGGGTTCAGCGACAGCCGCGAACGGCTCGCCGTCGTCAAGCGAATTATCACCGAGACGTATGCCATCGCACCGCCCGAGCACCCGTCGCTTCGCGTCCGACTGGGCTTCTGGGCGATGCACCCGGTCAAGGGCTTCGTGCTGCTCCTGGGCGTTCTGCTGGCCGTGTTCTGGTTCGTCGGGCTGTTCGGCGCCGGGACGCTGGTAGACCTATTGGAGGTAGGTGGTTTCGAGCAGAGACTTTCGCCGCTTGCCATCCGGGCGGCGGATGCAGTCCTGCCGTTCCCACACACACACGATGTCGAGCCCGTCACGCTGTCCATCGGGCTACCCACCAGTCCCGCGCACGAGATCAGCCTCACCGAAGTCACCCGGTCGGTCATTCGTCCGGCCTATACGAGTCCACCCGGCACGGATCTGAGCGTTGGGCAGGAGATTCTGCGGTTCGTGCACGATCTGCTGGTCGGCAGGTATGGCACGATCACGATGGCGCTCAGCTATGCCCTGGCCATCGTGCTCCCGATCGTGACGACGTTCTTCTTCATCTTCAGCATCCTGGAGGACTCCGGCTACTTTCCGCGCATGGCCCTGATGTTGAACCGGAGCTTCCGGCTCATGGGTCTCAACGGGAAGGCCGTTCTGCCGATGCTGCTGGGGCTTGGCTGCGCCACGATGGCGACCATGACCACCCGCATCCTCGAGACCCGCAAGGAGCGGATCATCACCACGATGTTGCTCGCTCTGGCCGTCCCCTGCTCGGCCCAGCTGGGCGTGCTGCTTGCGATGATGGCCACGCTGTCGCCCGTGGGCACAATCGTGTGGCTGGTTCTCGTAGTGGCCATCCTGCTCGCCGTGGGCTACCTGACGGCGCGCATCTTCGGCGGCGAGACCAGCGAGTTCGTGCTCGAGATACCGCCGATGCGTAAACCACAGTTCTCCAATGTGCTGGTAAAGACGGCGAGTCGACTTGACTGGTACCTTCGGGAAGTGCTTCCGATCTTCGTCATCGGAACGGCGATTCTGTTCGTGTTCGACAGGCTCCAGCTGCTGGGCACGATCGCTCGCGTGGGTGAGCCTCTGGTGTCGGGGTGGCTAGGCCTGCCCGCGGAAATGGCGAGCGCCTTCCTGGTCGGCTTTCTCCGGCGTGATTTCGGTGCCGTCTACATTCTCGACGCCGTCAACGCCCCGGTTCCGTTGCTGACGCCACACCAGATTCTCGTGGCCATGGTAACCATCACGCTCTTCATGCCATGTTTTGC
The DNA here is from genome assembly GCA_039587395.1 of Gemmatimonadota bacterium. Lineage (GTDB taxonomy): Bacteria > Gemmatimonadota > Gemmatimonadetes > Palauibacterales > Palauibacteraceae > JBDHIQ01. The sequence continues at coordinate 8,124 of JBDHIQ010000016.1, read as the reverse complement.
CAACCTGTTGATGATTGCTCGCGAGCACGGAAACAGAGTGGCGTTGAGCATGGTGGCGTTCATCTTTCCGTTCGCCTTCTTCGTGGGCGGCGCGGTCAACCATGTGGGACGATGGCTAACCTCCTGACCTGCCCGATGTGCGGATTCGAGTTCGATCGGGACGACACCGTATGCGGCCACGGGTGCCCGTTGGGGCCGGTGTGCAACCTGCTCCGCTGTCCCAGCTGCGAGTACGAGTTCCCCGAGACACCGGCTCGAATTACGCGTCTGGGTAAGCTGTTCGGGAGAAAACCCGCACGCTCGCCGCGGCTGCCGGAGGACGTGCGGCCCATCACGCAGCTGCGCAGCGGTTCCACGGCGGAAGTGCTGTGTCTGGGCGACACGAAATCACCGCGACAACATCGACTGGCCGTGTTCGGCGTCATCCCCGGCGCCGAGGTGACGCTGGTGCAGCGGCAGCCGTCTACGGTGCTCAGGATTGGCGAGACGGAACTGGCGCTGGACACCGAGATAGCCGACGAGATCCTGGTGCGTCCAATCGAAGGGGACGCAGAAGCAGCCTGACGGCCGCTCCACCCTCAAGCGCGTCCAGTAGCCGTAGCTGGCGGCTTTGTAGGGCAGGCTAGCGGCTAGTAGGGCACCCTGTTCTCCAGCTCGTCCCACATGGCCAGGGCCACTCCCGCCTCGTCCACCCGCAGCTGTTGGATCTCCAGTTTCCTGTTCTCGATCGGTAGCGCCAGCTCCTCATAGATGAACTCATCGTCGAAGCCGGCCAGCGCCGCCGCATGCTTGTCATTGGCGTAGAATACGCGATCGGGTCGGGCCCAGTAGATGGCGGCCATGCACATGGGACACGGTTCGCTGCTACAGTAGATGTCGCAGCCGGAAAGCTGGAACGAGGAGAGGGAGTGGCAGGCTGCTCGGATGGCCAGCACCTCGGCGTGCGCCGTCGGATCGTTGCTCGCGGTCACCCGGTTACTGCCCTCACCGATGATGCGACCGTCCTTCACCACCACGGCCCCGAACGGACCTCCCTGGCCCGTCTCGACACTGGTCCTGGCCAGGCGTATCGCTTCGCGCATGAACTGCGGGTCTGGAGCTGTACCTTCGTCGCGATCCTTCATCGGCTCTTCCGTGTCCTGGTCCGTGTCGCAGCTGACAGCGTCGTCGTTGCTAGTTCCGGTTCCCATCCGCCAGAATACCAGAGTACATGAAGTTCCAGGATTCCACACCAGCGACGGGAGCACAGAGGCAATGGCGATTCGAGCGGCCGTGATGATAGCGCCGGAGGCAGCGCTGGAGGAGTGGACCCTGGACGATCCGGACCTGGAGCCGGGAAGCGTCCTGATCCAGACCGTGGCCAGCGAGGTGTGCGGAACGGACGTGCACCTCCATCACGGACGTCTGGCCGGCGTCCCCTACCCCATCGTGCCCGGACACGTCTCCGTGGGACGCGTGCTGGAGAGCCGTGGCGTGGAGCACGACGTCCTTGGCGAGCCGTTGGCCACAGGCGACCTGGTCACTTTTTACGATGTGCACGAGGTGTGCAACGAGTGCTGGTACTGCCTGATTGCACGGCAACCCAATCGATGCCCGAGCCGGCGCGTGTACGGGATCACATACTCTGCAGCCGACGGCCCGTTGGGCGGCTGGGCGGAGCGGATCTACCTGAAGCCCGGCGTCCGCATCTTCCGCGTGCCTGAGCCGCTCGCGGCCGACGATGTGATTGGTGGAGGTTGCGGACTGTTCACCGGCTACGGGGCTGTCGAACGGTCCGACCTCGCCATGGGGGACACGGTGGTGGTCCAGGGCGCCGGGCCGGTGGGGCTGTCGGCTGCCGCATTCGCCTCACTACGCGGCGCCGGCCGGATAGTCCTGATCGGCGACCCCACACCGCGCCTTGCGCTTGCCCGCGAACTGGGGGCCGACCTCACGCTGTCGCTGGAGGCCGACCCGGCCGGGGCGCGCGAGGAGGCGATTCTGGACCTCACGAACGGCCGCGGAGCCGACGTGGTCATCGAGGCATGCGGCAATCCCGAAGCCATTCCGGAGGGCTTCTCACTGCTTCGCGACGGCGGCACGCTTGTCGTCGCAGGCCACTACACGGACGCCGGTCCGGTCCGCATCAACCCGCATAGCGACATCAATCGAAAGCACGCCGACGTGCGCGGACGCTGGGGCACTGAGTTGCACCATGTGGCCCGGGCGCTGGGGGTGCTGGCCAGGCATCACGACCGGTTCCCGTTCGCGCGCATCATCGGTGGACGGTACGGGCTGGCGGAGGCAAATCAGGCGCTGGAGGATGTGGCGAATCTCAGCGTCACCAAGGCGATCATCGAACCGAACTGAGGTCGGCTGTGGAGACCTGATACAGGCCGTGACACCGGCGCCATTGTCGGGTATCATGATAGTATACCGGTAGGATTCACCCTCCATTCACCACACCGGGCGTGTCGGGACACGGGTTGATGATGAGGACCCACACTCTGCTCGCCGAGGCCATAACCGAGGCCCCACGGTCTCTCCGACCTGCTTCATCTTCATCCTCGCCCACCGGTGTATCCCACCTCACGCCGCCGGAACTGCAACGAGAGCCGGACCATGGAAACCACGGAAATGGCGGTTGCCGCTAAGACCGTACGTGACGTCATGCAGACCGACGTTCTCACCGTCGAGCCCGAGCTGACCGTGGGAGAGCTGATGAAGACGCTGATGGAGCGTGGCATCAGTGGTGCCCCGGTCGTGGACCACGACGGATCGGTGCTGGGGGTCGTCTCCACCACGGACGTGCTGCGACTCGCGCTCAGGGATGAAGAGAAACGCAACGGCGACCATCCGGACAGCGAGGACGATGAGAACGGCTTCTATATTACCCCTGAAGGAACGGCGCACTATCCGAGCGTCTTCTTTCCGGGCCTGCCACGCACCAGGCTGGCATCGAGACCGATCCGCGAGATCATGACGCCGGTCACGTTCTCCGTGAAACCCCAGACATCGCTCGCCGAGATCGCCCGCTTTCTGCTCCGCGGAAAGATCCACAGAGCCCTGGTATTCGAGAACCGGCAGCTTGTGGGACTGGTGACGACCCTGGATCTGGTGAGGGCGATAGCGGAGAGCTGAAGCAGGCTAGTCCTAGGGCATCGTTTCGGATAGCCTGGCCACGTTGTCGGCCAGCAGCTGGAGCAGGAGATCCACGGTCTCCAGCCTGGTTCGAAACGCCAGCGCGCACATCCGCAGGGTGAAGGCACCGTCCATCGTCGTGGTAGACACGAATATGCGGCCGTCCCTGTGCAGTTCTTCGGTCAGAGCCAGGTTGAATGCGTTCGGATCGCCCCGCTCCGGGACGTACCGGTAGGTCGACACGGAAAGGTCCGGCTCCGGGCCCACTTCGAAACCCAGCTCCCGCACCCGCTGGTGGAAGTACAGAGTGAGCAGCCGCTTCTCTTCCAGGCAGGCCCGGAACGGCTCCACTCCAAGCAGCTTCAGGGGCAGCCACACGCGCGGCCCGCGGAAGTGACGGCTGAGCTCGTGCGACAGGTCGGCGGGCGAGGTCCGCTCCCGCGCCTCCTCGGCCAGCGTGTCCTGCATGTAGTTGGCGGTGAGCGCATACGCCTGTAGCAGAGTGCGTTTGTCGCGGGCCAGCACGGCCCCGGTGCCGTATGGCAGGAACAGGCCTTTGTGAGGGTCCAGCACGATCGAGTCCGAGCTCTCCATGCCCTGAAGCCGCCCCCTGCACTCCGGGACGAGGGCGAAGAACCCACCGTAAGCCGCGTCGATGTGGTACCAGCACTCGTTGGCCGCCGCGATCCGTCCTACTTCGTCCAACGGGTCTATGGCGCCGACATCGGTGGTGCCCGCCGTCGCGATGACAAGCCATGGTCTCAGACCGGCTGCGCGATCCTCCGCGATGGCTCCTTCCAGGGCTCCGGGATCCATCCGGTAGCGGTCGTCGAGGTCGATCTCCCGTCGAACACAGTCACCCAGACCCACCACCCGCAGTGCCTTGTCCACGCAGTGGTGCACGTGGCCCGAGGCATAGACAACGGCGCGCTCGTACTCGCTGGCCCGCAGAGCGTGCGCTTCCCGTGCCGCCACAATGGCCACCAGGTTCGCCACACTCCCGCCCGATACGAGCACCCCACCGTAGCCCTCCGGGTAGCCGACCAGGTCGCGCATCCAGTCGAGCAGCGAGTTCTCCATCTCGACCGCCCCGGGGCCGGCAAACCGGACGCCCACGTAGCGGTTGGTGACGGCGGCCAGGTAGTCGCCCAGGGCGGCGTAGTACTGCCCTCCACCCGGGATGTAGCCCACATGGCCGGCGGAAGCGGGATTGATGCCAGGCTCGTCTACACAGCGAGCCCACACGTCCAGCACCCGGTCGACATCGGCCGGCCCTTCCTCGATGGGCCAGCGCCGGATCTCGCGGGCTGCTGTCTTGTCGATCTCGTAGCACTTCCGGTCCGGCAGGCTAGCCAGGAACGTCTCGCCGTACGCCACGACCCGGTCTCGCACCGCGGCGCGGGTGGCCGCACCCGGCTCCAGCCGACGGCTGACAGCCTCCGCTTCGCGAATCCTGCTCACCAGCTCGCGAGTGATCGTGGCGGTGGGCAGCCCGGAGGAGTCAAGCTGCCCGGTGCGCGGGGGGCGATTCACGAGGTTTGAATCGTCTAGCCGAACTCGAGACCCTGCGCCAACGGCAGCTCGGTGCTCCAGTTCACGGTATTGGTCTGGCGTCGCATGTAGGCCTTCCATGCATCGGAGCCGGACTCACGGCCCCCGCCCGTCTCCTTCTCTCCGCCAAACGCGCCGCCTATCTCCGCTCCGCTGGTGCCGATGTTCACGTTGGCGATGCCGCAGTCGCTTCCGCGATGCGAGAGGAAGATCTCGGCCTCTCGCATGTGCTGGGTGAAGATGGCCGACGACAGCCCCTGCGGGACGTCATTGTGGATCCGGATTGCCTCTTCGATCTCATCCACGGATGCGGCCGCTGAGGCGTCCGCGGATCCGTAGCCAATGATGTAGAGGATGGGGGCGAACGTCTCTTCCTGAACGATCTCGTACTCGTTCTTCACCGACGCGATGCAGGGCGAAACGTAATGGTCGCCCGGGTGCTCGTCCGCTACCAACGGCTGGCCACCACACAGGATCTCTCCTCCCTCCTCTTTCACCCGCACCAGCGCCGCCTGCATGTCCTTGACCGCCCACTTGTTTACCAGCGGACCCATGAGGGTGTTGGGCTCCAGCGGATTGCCGATCCGTACTCCGTCGTAGGCCCGCACCAGGCGGCTCACCAGTTCCTCGCGCACGGACTCGTGGACGATGATCCTGCGTGTCGAGGTGCAGCGCTGCCCGGCGGTCCCGACCGCGCCGAACAGGATCGCGGGGAGCACCAATTCCAGATCGGAATGCGCGGTCACCACGATGGCGTTGTTGCCGCCCAGCTCGAGTATGGTACCCCCCAGCCGCTTGCCGACCACTTCGGCCACGCGACGGCCCATCTTGGTGCTGCCGGTGAACGAGACCAGCGGCACGCGTTTGTCCTTCAGCAGACGTTCTCCCACCGTGGCGCCGCGACCCACGGTCAGCGAGAAGATGGCCGGATCGACATCGTTTTCCCGGCACACCTGCTCCGCAATCTTCGTCACGGCAATCCCGCACAGCGGCACGTCGCTGGATGGCTTCCAGACCGTGGAGTCTCCGCACACGGCGGCGATGGCGGCGTTCCAGCTCCATACTGCTACCGGGAAGTTGAAGGCGGTGATCACGCCCACCACGCCCAACGGGTGCCACTGCTCGAACATCCGGTGGTCCGGTCTCTCTGACTGCATGGTGTTGCCGTAGAGCTGGCGCGACAGCCCGACCGCGAAATCGCAGATGTCGATCATCTCCTGGACTTCGCCCTCCCCTTCGGCGACGATCTTCCCCATTTCGAGCGTCACCAGCTGGCCCAGCTCCCCTTTGTACTCGCGGAGCTTGAGACCCAGCTGACGGACTATCTCGCCTCGCCTGGGCGCCGGGACCCTCCGCCACGCGAGGAACGCCTCGTGGGCGCGGCCCGCGATCAGCTCGTACTCGTCTTCGGTCACCTGGGTGACGGTCGCGATGACCGACCCGTCTATTGGCGTGATGACCTCGAGCTCGTCGCCCGAGCCGATCCACTCGCCCGCGAACCCGCCGGCGTTGGTCTCTGCAATGCCCAGTGTCTTCAGGAAGTCGTACATATGTGCCTCATGGTATCGATCGGGTCCGTGTGTTGCCGTGAAGCGGCCGCGAGGCCGCGACGGGAGCGCTCGGGGAGGGATGTTAGCGCGCCCGAAGGGGAGAGGCCACAGGCCGGGAGCCCGCGCGTCGCGAGCCCCCGGCACGACATATGACGTGTTACATCAGATGCACGGCGTAACGCAATACTCTCAAGCTATTTATATAAGCTCGAAAGCCAGATCGAGCGACGTGTTGGTGGCATCCTCTCCGGTTCGGAATACCGCGCGTACCCGATCGCCTATCTTGATCGGCTTCCTGTCCAGCAGGTAGCTCTTGGCAATCGTGCCCACTCCCTCGAACTTCACGTCGACCTGATAGTACGGGCACTCGATCTCGAGACCGGTTCCGCCACGCTCCACATAGGTGTACGCGTAGATGTAGCCCTCCGGGTTCTGGAGCTCCTCCCACACCATGGGCTGGTGACAGTCCGGGCAATCGGCCCGCGGTGGCAGCCACAGATCGCCCTGTCCGTGGCCAATCGGGCAGTCCGGGTTCACGCACTTCGTTCCCAGCAAACGGCCCTCGCGGAGCCCTTTGAAATAGGGAGTCAGAAGACCCAACGTGTGAAAATGCGTCCCCTCTTCGCCGAAACGCGGCAATTGCACAATCCAGGCGTCGCCCTGCTCGGTGAACTTGGAGGGACTCGTATTCAGCTTGACTCGGTCATCCATTGGAATCACCTCCTCACCAGGCTTTCTCGAGAATCGAACACACGACGTGGCTCCCGACGCCGGCATGCGAGATCGCCAGACCCCGCCGCGGGTCGTTCTGCACCTGCAGGCTCTGCCAGTCTTCCGGCATCTCCTTTCCGAAACGCTTCCAGAGAGCGGGATCGCCGTGGAACTGGTCGTACTTGCCCTGCAGCTGCCACATCACCTCGTTGCACTGGAAGATCCCTGTGGCGCCCACGGCATGCATCGTCCCGAGGAGGCCGCCCGAGAGATTGGCGGGGCACTTGCCCTGCTCTCCCGTGTGCGGGTTGGTGAGATAGCACTCGCCGGAGGTCACGAAGTCCTGCTCTCGGCCGTACAGGGTCAGTCCCACGTCCCCGTAGGTCTGGAGATCGGAGATCGTGAACGCGTCGTGCGTCTCGATCAGGTCCAGGTCCTCGAGCGGATCGTGAATACCCGCCATCCGGTAAGCCATGTAGGCCGCGAACCGCGTCGCGCCAAAGCTCTCGAAACCCGGCCAGCGACCGTCTTCCCGCTCCATCTGCTCGTACAGCTCCTTGTAGTCTTCCTCCGTCTCGTTGGGCAGAAGCGGGATCTGCATCGGCCGCCGGTCACCCGTTCGCAGCGTGTGCGAACCGCCGCACGTGTAGAGCAACGTCGGCTGGTCGCTCAGCTTGTGGGCCAGGTCCTCGGAGACCAGAAGCGCAGCGGACGAGCCAACGCTCATCGCGCAGCACTCCAAGAAGCGAAGCGGATCGGAAACGATGTCGCCCTCGAGGACTTCCTCGATGGTGTGGCGTCCCGGCTGCTGCGAGTACGGGGAGTAGCAGGCGTACAACCGGTTCTTGACCGCGATCTCGGCCCGCACCCGCTCGTCCACTCCGTACATTTCCTGGAAGCGGCGGGCCATGGGCGCGTAGTAGCTGGCGTAGTTCCTGGCGAGGCGCGTCTCGAAGTCCTTGCAGGCCGCCGTCGAGATGTAGTAGTTGCCCGTCCATGTCTTGACCTCGTCCATGCGCTCCCAGCCCAAGACCAGGCAGCAGTCGGCCATCCCGCTGGCGACCACTGTAGCGCCCATCAGCATCGCCGAGCCGCCGGTGGCTCCGCCCGTCTTTACTCCGACGTTGGGAAGCGGATCGAGACCCAGGTAATCGTGCACCTTCGCTTCGCAGAGAAGCTGATCCTGGAAGTG
>JBDHIQ010000151.1:0-11943 GCA_039587395.1 Gemmatimonadota bacterium | reverse complement strand
ACGTTGATCGCCAGACGGTAGAGCCAGGAACCGAACGCTGCCTCACCGCGGAACGTGTGGAGCTTCTGCCAGGCCCGGACAAACACGTCCTGCGTGACCTCGGCGGAGTGCTCCGTCCCGACCATCCGGCAAGCCAGGCTGTACACCCGGCCAACATGCCGATGATACAGCCGCTCGAACGCGTCGGCGTCTCCGTCCGCTGCCAGTCGCACGTCAGGCCCATCGCCCTCCGCAGGGCCGGCCTGGTGCGGCAACTCTCGCTCAACCACCCGGTTTGGTATCGCCATTTCCTGGACTCACGGTTGAGATACGGCGAACTTTGAAAAGGTTGGACAGCCCGGGCACCAGATCTCGCACCGAGCCACCCGCCGTAGCATCCGTGAATCACAACCAATCGAACGCCCGTACACTCTAATATGAGCACGGACTCACCTTGAGAAGCTACTCCCGATGCCATGAGGAGGGGAACCAGATGAGGCAACGAGTACACTGGCGGTCGTTCGGGCCGTTGATGCTGGCCATGACGCTCCTGGTCGCACTGCCGTCGCTTGCCACCGCGCAGGGCGACTGGTGCGATGAGCAGGACTTTGGCGACAAGTCCGGTTTCTGCGAGGTCCGTGAGTGGACATTGCAGGCCAGCGGGCGGATCGCGGTCGACGCGAGTCCCAACGGCGGTGTCCACGTGGAAGCATGGGACCGCAATGAGGTGCTGGTCCGGGCCAAGGTCGTCGCCCGGGCAGAGAGCGACTCGCGCGCCCAGGCCATCGCCTCCGACGTCGAGATCGACAGCGGAGACAAGGTCAGCGCATCGGGTCCGAAGAACAGCAAGAACGAAAGCTGGTGGGTCAGCTACCGGGTATTCGTGCCCCGTGACTACGACCTGACGCTCCACTCGATGAACGGCGGCGTGAGCGTCGAGGGCGTGGACGGACGCCTGCAGCTCGAGACCATGAACGGCGGCATCGCGCTGGCAAACGTGGCCGGCGACGTGACGGGCCGAACCACGAACGGCGGCGTGACCGTCAGGTTGGAGGGCAACGGCTGGGACGGCGGCGGACTGGATGTCGAGACCACCAACGGCGGTGTCGTTCTCTACATGCCGGACGGCTACTCGGCACACCTCGAGGCCGGGACGGTCAATGGCGGGATCAACATCGACTTCCCGGTCATGGTTCAGGGGAAGATCGGCAAGACCATCTCGACCGACCTGGGTTCCGGCGGCGCCACCATTCGCGCGAAGACGACGAACGGTGGGGTGGCTGTGAAGAAGTCGGGCTGAGCCGCTCCGATCACGAAAGCGGGCTGGTCTGGAGCGGCTGCGGCCGCTCCAGCAGGCCCGTAGCGCTCAATAGACCCGCCAGCAGCAGAGCCGCGAGCACTCCCAGGGCCAGGAATCGACGCAACCGGCCCAATGGTCGCATGATCTCGTCCACGTCCTTCTCGGCCAGGACGGCCCAACGGGCCTGGTCATCTCCCAGGAAGCCGTACGCCACCAGCACGCGCTCGCCCCGATAGTTCTCCGATTCCATGACACCGGACTCGCCGGCCAGCGCACGCCGGACGGGTTCCGTATCGGCCAGCGTTTCCAGAACCTGCGGGCTCTCGGAGAACCTCGGCACGCTTCGCATCAGAAGGTCCTGACCCACGGCATAGGTCTCTCCCGTGTCACCCATGCCGGCCGTGAACTGGAGGATCCGGTTCACGGCGTCCGACGTCGATTGAACGGCGAGCACTCCGATCAGGCGCCCGTCACCGTCGTGCACGGCGCTGGCCAGGAACGCGGAAGGCATTCCGGCGGAGGGCTCATATCGTGCGAAGTCGGCGAACGCTACGTCGGCCGGGTCGTCGGCTGCCACGGCCTCGCGAAACGCCTCCCCGAGCCCGGTGTCCCGCCAGGGCCCTGTGAGCACGTTGGTACCGAATTCCTCCTCCTTGAAGAACGTGTAGATGACGTCGCCATCCGCATCGATGAGGAAAAGGTCGTAGTACCCGTGCGCCTCGAGGAACAATCGGGCGCGCTCGTGGATCTGAACGTGAAACTGGCTATACAGCGAGCCGTCGCCCGCGTCCCCGAGCTCCTGCCTGCGGCCCTCTGGGAACGGACTCGCCTCCACGTAAAGGCCTCGCAGCGCCGAACTCAGCCCGGTTTCCGGCTGTCGCCATGCCCCGATCAGAGTAGCGAAGCCATCGCGCAGCGCCCCGTGATCGCTCCACAGCGCAACCTCCGAGTGTGACGACTCCAGCTCCCGGAGCAGGGCCGTTGTGCGAAGCGCCTCGAGCATCAGCAGCTCCGCCTCTGCCTCTTCCAGCAGGTCGGATGCCACCTTCCTCTCCACGGCGACGGCAGCCACGAGAGCCAGCAGGAGTGCCAGGCCCAGGTCCACCAGGAGATTCTTCCGGCGCGGCGATCGGCGCCAGGTCATGATTCTGTCGCCGCGAGTCGCTCGCTGATCGCCTCGTTCACCGCATCCCAGGTGAACGAGAAAATATGGAAGCCCTCCGGTGTAATGCGTCCCTCTTCCGCGTCATCCACGACCTGCCCCAGAAGCCGCATGAGCTCGCTCCGGTGCTGGATCAACCGCGCAGGGTCGGTGGTCTCGCTGGCGTCCGAATAGAGGGCCAGAATCCGGTGGTTATAGGAGTCCAGGCGTCCCTTGCGTCGCTGGGATATCAGCTGGATGAGCCCGGACCCGGTAAGGACCGCCACCGACAGCAGCACGGCCAGCAGTTCCGCGTTCTCCTGCAGAAACGAGGGCTTCTCGCGGTCGTAGTAGCGCTGCGCGCCCGGGTGCATGGGCAGGAACGTGGCACGGCCCCCGTCGGCCGCCGCCACGAAACCGGCGGAAGGAGTGATGGCGACCAGGTCCCGGCTGCGCTCGAACAGAACCTGCGTGATGGTCTGCACGATCTCGTCATCCAGCTCGGTCCGGGCCACCAGGAGGCTCTGGACGACGGCGGTCGGAAGATCCTCCTCCGGCAGCGGCGGGAAGCCGCGGTAAGAGCCTTTCGGAATCCAGCCCGGCTGGAGTGCCGGCCAGCGCAGCTTCATAGCCTCCGCCTGATCGATCGGGACAAGGTACGCCCTGCTGTCCTCGATCAGATCCCGGACCGCCGTGTTGCCCGGTGTGCGAACGCGAAACACCGCATCCACCGCTCCGGACTGCATGGCATACGCAGCCGCCACGTTGGACATGGGTAGCGCCTGAAAGTCGTTCGGGCCCAGGCCGAAGTGCTCGGCAAAGTCCCAGAATGTGTCGTACTGTCCTCCGCCTGCTGGCGGCAGTGCGATCTTGCGCCCTGGCAGGTCCGACACGCTCTGGATCCCCGAGCCCTGCCGGGCGATGAGCTGGAGCGCGTCCGGATACAGCGCCGTGATCAATCGCACACCCGGTCGCCCGGGGATGTTCGCCTGTACTGTCGCGAGGTCCACGCGCCCCTCCTCGAGGAGCCGCATGTTGTCTACGGATCCACGGGTCTCGAGCACGGACAAGCGGAGACCGGGGTGGTAGCGGTGTGCGACCTCGGCGATGGCACTCGCGACCTGGAAGCCTTCTCCATCCGCCGGCCCGGCCGCCACGGTGATGTCGACGACCTGACCGCGCCGATCCGCCAGGTAGGCCAGCCCGATCGCCATGGCGACGATGAGCGCGATGATCAAGAAGCGCAGTCGGTAGGGCATGGCTAGAACATGCAGCCGTCAGACTTCTACCGCCACGTTCGGATGGGTGAAGTGGAAGGCAACCCGCACATCGTTGGAGCCGCTGATTGCTCCCGCTGCCTCTCGATAGACCTGGGCCTGGACTTCGTACTCCACCGCCTTGCGGGCGACCTCCTCCGCATCGATCTGGTGGGTCTTGAAATCGATGATGTGACAATCGGCGTCCTGGCCCGGCCGGTACAGGTCTAACGCTCCCTGCCTCCACTCCTTGGGGCCCAGAAGGTGCACGAACGGCAACTCCCGGTAGTGCTCGCCTTCCACGTACCAGGCCCAACGATCGCTGCGAACGACCTCCTCTATCTCGGCCTCCAGCGCCTCCCGGTAGGGGCCTCCGGGGGCCAGCAGCTGCTCCAACTCCGGCGCGTCGATCCCGGCGATGGTCTCGTTCAGTACGCGGGCCAGGTCCTCGACTTCCTGGATTCGCTCCAGGACTCCGTGTATGAGCTCGCCGCGCACGGTGGCCGGCAGGTCCTCTCCGTCACGCTCCGGGGCAAACTGCCAACCCGGAATCACGCCGTGACGGTAGCGGCGCTCCCAGTCGTGCGGATCCCGGCTCCTCATCATGAGTTCGGTGGCCGATGACGCGAAACGAAGCATGCCCGCCTGGATAGGCCGCACGAGCGGGGGAGGATCCGTGGACTCTATGCTCTCTAGCCACGCGAGAGTGAGCGGTGGTTGGGCCAGCGTGCTCTGGATCGGTTCAGCGCGCCGGAACACCACCACGGGGCGAACCGAGCTCTCGATGTGCCCGACCACCATCGGATCACCCGTTGCCTGCCCGTTGTCATCCGATTCCGGGCCGTCATGGCCACCGCCCGGCGTGAACAGGTTGAACTGCCCGGCAGCATCCACCGCCTCCTGGTCCATCCCGAACGCATCGATCTGGCGTCCGGTCCCGGTGCGAACGTCGTCGTCCGCGGCCGGGCTGTCCCGCCCGGCACGTCTCCGCTGCCGCTCCCCCTCGGCCCCGGGCACTCTGGTGGACGCATCATCCAGTGGACCGGCTTCGTGCTCTTCCACCGCGTCTTCCAGACCGACGGCCAGCCATTGTGCATAGCCTCCGGCTGGCTCGGTCGGGCCGGAGATCACCAGTCTGTCGCGAGCCCGGGTTGCCGCCACGTAGAGCAGGCGCGTCTCTTCGGCCGTCTCCTCCAGCAGCTCCCTCTGCAACAGGTTCTCGGATCTCGGGCCGCGCTCGGCCTTCCTCAGCGTGAAGACCGGTCCAAGGACGCGATCGCTCCAGTACTTGTAGGTTTGCAGCGGGGCCCGGGTGAGGGGCTCCCGCGTTGCGGCCAGGAAGACGATGGGCCACTCGAGCCCTTTGGCCGTGTGGATGGTGCTGAGGGTGACCACGTCGTCTTCCTTGCTGTACAGGGGCGCCTGCGGGATGCCCAGATCCTGCTCCCCCCAGCGCTCCCAGAGCCCGAGGAAGCTCCCCAGCGACAGGTGGCGGTACTCCTCCAGCATGGCAAAGAACCGTTCGATGTTCGCGAACGCTTCGGCCGCCCCGTCGCGCAGCAGCAGGTGCAGACGATAGCCCGTGTGCTCGACGATGGTCTCCAGCAACTCCGCCGTGTTCGCCCTGTCCGCCAGCTCCTGAGCGTCGCGCATGAGCTCCAGACCCGTCGCCAGCGCGCGCCGTTCGATGCCCACGATGTGGCCGCTTTCGGGTGCCGCGAACCACTCCAGCTCTCCCGAGTCGGCGTTTGCGAGGGATCGCTCCGCCTGGCGCAGCAGAGACCCGCCCCCCGTCTTCCTGTCAAGGCGGATCCTCGGGTCCAGGATCTCCTGCCGATTGGCCAGGCCGCCGGTAGCCGTGTTGTAGCATGGGATTCCGTACTGTCGGAGGCCACGCTCGATGGCCGCCAGATTGGCGCGCCTCCGCCCCAGCACGGCGATGTCGCGGTACGCGCAGCGCCGCCGCTCTCCGCTGTCAGGGTCGGTCACCCGCACGCTGCCGACCATGCGAGAGATCCGAGAGGCGACCAGCCGCGCTTCCGTCTCGGGTACGGTGGAGCCCGGGGCCGCCTCATCGGTGACCAGCCACTCAATGGCTGAAGCGTCGACCGGAGGTCGCCATGGGGTGAGGTCCTGGTAGTCCACGCGGCTTTCCGGACACTCCGCCTGGATCGCCTCCGCGCTCTCGCCCATCGCCTTCGAGCAGACTGGATCGGCTCCGCCTCCCCACCCAGCGTGGCGCGCACCTGGTTCCAGACGGAGATGTCGGCGCCCCGGAACCGGTAGATGCTCTGCTTGGGATCCCCGACCAGAAACAGCGGCGGCCCGCCCGGCCCTGCCTCTTCACCCGGACCTCCGTCCAGGCCGGCGATGGCGAACGCGATGTCCCGTTGCACTGTGTCGGTGTCCTGAAACTCGTCGATGATCAGGATGCGGAAGCGACGCCGAATATCCTCCAGGGCGGGCCGGGTGCTTTCCCGGGTGAGAAGCCGTCTGGCATCGAGGATCAGGCTGTCGAAGTCGCGAACGTTCTCATCCTCCAGCCAGGCCAGCCACCTTCGCTGCGCGAGGAACGCATAGCGATACAGCGCCGCCGAGTAGTCGAACGCGGCGCGATCCACTCCTTGCAGGGCGTCCGCTTCCTCTTCCCGGCCGTCCTCGCGCGCCAGCTGCTGGAGGCGGTCCGGATCGAGCTCGCGGTTTCCGCCGACGCGCCGCGTCCACTCCTCGTAGCGGCGCGCCCGCCAGCGGACGTCCCGCAGCACGCCCACCACCTGATCCACGGCTCCCCTGGCCCGGCCCCGGCGGTTGAGGTGGAACCGCTTGACCAGGCTGACCGCCAGCGGATCCCTGGCTTCCAGGGCCGTCATCAGAACGTCCCGGACTATCTCCTCCTGCTGGAGCGTGGTCTCACGCTCGTCCAGGACCCGGAACGTGGGGTCTATCCCCAGACGGAGAGAGTGGTCTCTGAGCAACTCGCCGCAGAAGGCGTGAATGGTCCCGATGGAGGCGCGATCGATCTCCCAGCGGAGCGCTTCTGCCCCTTCCGAGCGCTCGATTTCCTTCCGCAGTTTGCCCTTCAGATCGTACGCCGCCTTCTCCGTGAACGTGATGGCCGCGATCTCTTCCAGCTGACACGGCTCGGGGCAGCGCGGCAGCGGCTCCCCGTCACTGTCGCGCACACCCACGTCCAGCCCGAGCAGCCAGAGGATCTTTCCGACCACGGTGGTCGTCTTGCCCGTGCCGGCGCTGGCGGCCAGGAGCACGTGCCCGTGCGCCGTGATGGCCGCCGCCTGCTGGTCGGTCCAGCGCATCTCACGCATCGTCCAGGGGCTCCTCCCCGGCCACCATGTGGTACCGGGACTCGGCCGAGATCCGCGCCGCCGTACGGGTCACGTCAAGCCCGGGCTGCCAGTCGGACAGCGCCACGGAGCGTGCCTGAACGGCTTCGAAGAGGCCCGCCCGGACACGCCCCGGGACGCTGAGGGCAAAGCGCAGCACCCCGTCCACGCTCTGCCGGTTCAACCGGCTCCCGTCCATGGTCCTCCTCTTGATGGAGCGGAACACGCTGACTCCCACGGATCCCAGCCCGATCTCCTCCACGGCCCGCATGTAGAGCCCGTTCTGGAGCAGCGCGCCATCCTCGTACCCGGCGGCGGACGGGGTCCCCCCGGACTTGTAGTCGATGACTTTCAACAGGGCGTCGGCACCGGTTCCGATCCGGTCGATCCGGTCCACCCTGCCGCGCAGCAGAAGGCTGGCCGGCTGCCGGCGCATATCATGCCCGTGGATCGTCACGGCCGGATCCGCATCATCGTCCGTGAAGCCGAACTCGCGCTCCACGTGGAGAGGCCGCTCTCCCTTCTTGGCCAGGTGCCGCAGGTCCGTTCGGAGAAACTCCCGGACCGCTTCACGAACCTCTGCGCGCTGTACGGCCCACAGTGTGGGGAGCCCGAGCCATTCGTCCGCGTCCGCTTCCCGATCCCGGAACACTTCATCCGTGATCCGGTCGAGGATCGCCGCCGCCCGATCGTCGAATTCGGGGGGCAGATCCTCCATCACTTCGCGGTAGAAGCGCTCCAGGATGTCGTGGGCGACGCTGCCGAACGCGAGCGGCGTCGTTTCCTCCTCCGCCTCCTCGGCCTCGTCAAGGCGCATGACCCGCTGCAGGAAGAAATCGAAGGGCCGTACCGAGTACTGCTGGAGCTGGCTGGCCGACCACGGGTAGTCCGCTCCGAAGCGCTGGTCCAGAACGGCCAGGACCGCGGGGTCCCTGATACGCCCGTTCCACGCATGCGGACGCTCCGACATGGGCCGGTCGATTCCGAACACGGCTTCGCCGGACAGCGGAGGCGCTTCGTTCGAGCCGTCCGCCGCCAGCTGCCGTTCGAGTTGCACGAACTCGTCCAGCGCACCGTGACGCAGCTCTTCCGCGAACGCACCGACGACAGCCTGGCGCAGCATGGCCGGATCGCAGGATTCGAAGACGGAGACGTCTCCTCCACGTCTGATGCGGGCCAGTCGCGTCACCTCGCGTCGCATGTGTTGGGAACGGCTTACCGGCTCCTGCCCGGACGCCCCTTCGCGACCGCCCAGCACCGACGGGTCCAGTGTCCTGGACAGCTCGCTGGCAGGATCGTGGGCCGGCACCATGAGCGATGGAAGCCGCGGCAATCCGTTGGCATCTGTGGTCCGGTACGTGATCGTCACGGAGCGGCTTCTCGTCACCGAACGCCACAGCGTCCTCTCCCGCCGCATCGCCTCTTCCAGATGGGTGAGCGGCAGTCCCAGTTCACGCAGCCGCCGGCGCTCCGCTTCGGAGAACACGCCCGAGTGGCCCGGTGCATTCGGAAACACCGCGTCGTTGGCATGCATGACAAAACAGCATTCAAACGGCGTGAGGGCCGCCTGGTGCGCCTCCAGAATCTGGACCCCGGCCTGCAGCGGAGTCGACAGGGCGATCTCGTTGGCCTGGAGCAGCCTCCGCAAACGGCGGTGCCACTCCGCGGCGTCGAATCGCTCATCCGACTCCACCAGGTGTTGCCACTCCTGCAGCAGGCCTTCCAGGGCAAGAACGCCGCGCTGGTCGAGCCGGACGATATCCCAGCGATCGCCCACGGGCTGACACAGTCTCCGTCGGATGCCGAATCGCTCCCCGTCCAGTATGTCCAGGGTGAGATCGATCCACTCATGCTCCTTGAGCGAAGCACGCAGATCCGCAACGCGTTCCACGAGCCTCTGCAGCTTCGGGATGTCGCGGTCCAGACGGTCGGCGTAGATCCCTTCGCGCTCCAGCCGCCACCCGCTGTCGGCGTCGAGTCGGCCGCGCGTCTCTTCCAGGGCCGTGATCCAGGCGTCGAGTCCTTCCACCCGGCGACGTTTTGCCATCCAGTCGATGGCCCGCAGGTCGATCCCGAGCCGGAAATAGGGGCTGGCCAGCACCGGACGAAGCGTGCGGTAGGTCCAGCCCAAGGCCTCGCCCTGGAACAGGCCCAGAAGGGCTTTGAGCACCGGGATCTCGGCGAGAGGAGTCCTTACGCGCGCCGTGGACGGGACACCGGCGGCCCGCAGCGCGTCGTGTACCAGCCGGGTGTCCCGGCGAGATCGCCACGCGGTGCGGTTCAATGTCTTCCCCGGCCAGCAAATGCTTGACCTGGCTGGCTATCCAGGCCGCCTCCCGCACTGCATCCGGAGCCGGCTGCACCCGCGGGCTCGTCGTCGTGGGCTCTGCGGCCGCGTCGCCGGCCGCGATGAACAGGTCCTGTTCCGGTTCGGCGGTTCGCTGGCCCGTCGCGCCGCGGACGCTGACCGGTAGCACGTCCTGGCCGAGGGAATCCCATTCGGACGGCTCGGGCTCCTCCGGCAGGTAGACGCGAACCTGTACCTCGGACTGGCCGGTCAGCGCCGCGAACAACCGCCGCCGCCCGCGCAACGACGTGATACCGTATATGTGCAGCCGCCTCGCGCCCCGCAGGGCCGTCCGCAATCCACCTGCTTCGATCCGCTCCGCTACGCGAGCGTGGATCTCCCGGGGATCGAACCGATTCCGGGAGGCCAACTCGCCGAGAAACGACTCATAGGTACTCGCTACCCACTCGTTTCTACGTCGGCTGAAATCGTCCCCCTCCAGCTCATCGAGGGCCGCGCGCAGCCGCTCGGGCGTGACCCCTTCCGGCAGCAGCTCGCTGAACACGCTGTCCAGCATGTGCGACCGGGCGGGTCCCCTCTCTCCCGAAGTCGAGCCCAGGTTGAGTGGTTGGCCGGTTCGTCGGGCCAGCCTGGCGACCAGAAGCCGGCCCGTGAGGATGCCGATGGGCCGTTCGCGGATCTCGAACAGGTCCCGGAGCTCGGAGAAGAACGAGAGCGGGGGGTCGAACCAGCCGCGGATGCCGCGTCCGGCCGCCAGCTCGAACACTGAATCGCGCTGTGCGCGATGCGCGATCCACAGGTATGAAGGGTAGCCGCGCGGCGCGCCGCCCCCTTCAATCTCGTCCAGAAAGGCGGACGAGCAGGCGGACCACAAGGACTGGTTGGTCTCGGAACGTATGAGTTGGAGCGGCATCGACTGGGGCGGCTCGCGGTCTCCAGGCTACCGATTGATCGAACCGCTATTGTACACCGTCCGTCGGGGTAACGCATGAGCCGGAGGCCGCCACCGGATCAGATCCGGCTGCGGCCCCCGGCTGCAGGGGGGAGTTCCAGACGTTGTCAGCGTTGCAGCGCGGTGCTCCTGCTCAGGGCTTGCGGACCTTCACGCCGCCGGACCCGGTCTCGATCTGGATCTCACCGACGCCGTCGCCGATCTGACCGTACACGTAGGACCGCTCGGCTTTCGTCACCGTGATGGGAAAGTCGAAGTCGATGCGACCCGAACCGGTGTCGATCTCGATCTTTGCGCCGAGATTGTCGGGGACCGCCAGGTTGACTGCGCCCGAGCCGGTGTCGATCACCAGGCCGCGGACGTCGGAGAGCAGCTCCAGATCCACGCCCCCGCTACCCGTATCGATCATGATGTCCTGGGCCCGAACGCCCACGAGCTCGACCCGGCCCGAGCCGGTATCGACGAACAGCTCTTCGGCCGTCAGGTTGGACCCTGTCACGGCTCCGGAGCCCGTATCGATCACGATCGTCGGACCCTCTGCACCTTCCACCATGACCCTTCCGGACCCGGTGTCCACGCTCAGAAGACCGGAGACATCCCGGACCTCCACGGCCCCGGAGCCCGTATCCACAGTCAGCTCACCCTGAATGCCCATGGCCGACACGGCCCCGCTGCCGGTGTCCAGCAGCAGATCACCCTGGATGTCCGCCGCCGTGAGCGGGCCAACTCCGTTGTGAACGCCCAGGCTCTTTCCGGCCGGGACGCTGATCGTCAGGTCCGCCCACGCTTCGGTTCCGCTTCCTGAGCCCTTGATCTTCACCTTGCGGCCGCCGTCGCCGAAGATCCGGCCGTCGTCCTGCACGCGGATCTGCGTTTCTCCCTTCTGCATGCGTGGATAGACGATGTCGCCATCCGGATACATGACCCGCAGCGTCTCCACGCCGTCGATCCGGCTGACCTGCACGTCCAGCCGCTCGGCATCGGCGCCGCCTAGCTGGAATTCCACGCGCACGTCGGAACCGGACCCGCGTACCACCTGGATCTCACCCACCAGGTTGTGCACGGCCACGCGATCGCCGCTGAGAGACAGCTCCTGACTCTGCCAGAAGCCGGTGGCCAGTGAAACGCTCGCTACCAGCAGGCTGGCCGTGACGAACAGGCCCGCCGCTCCAAGCCATCTCGATCCCATGCTCACCTCGGGAACTCCCTTTGTTGAGGATTGATTGCTGAGGTCCGTTATAAAGCTTTGTTGAGGATTGATTGCTGAGGTCCGTTATAAAGATACCATGGCGGCCGGAAAGGTTGGAGCCTTCCGCAGCCGCGGCGTGTGTCTCACCTGCGCCGCACGAGTCCGCCTGAAGCGCGTTCGAACTTCGCCTATGGCACCCACGCGACAGGCGGTCCTCGACTTGCGCTAGTACAGTACCGGCTGGGGCAACGATCCTCGGGCACAAGTCGATAGACGGTAACGGGTTATATGCCCGCTATCGTAACCGGCACAGGGCGGGAGACAGCGAGAACGGCCCAGGATCGCCTAGCACAATCCAATAAAAGTGGTGGATTCCATGGGCTCCGCTGTCGCCCGCCCGCTGCAGGTAAGGGAGGATCCAATGAAGGGCACGCTGTTCGGGTTGGTGAAGGAAGTGCTGGAAAGACAGTACGGCGC
>JBDHIQ010000150.1:0-13049 GCA_039587395.1 Gemmatimonadota bacterium | reverse complement strand
GGGAGGGCTGAGATCGAGATAGTCCTGCACCCCTTCGCGGACATCCAGGAGACTCCCGTTTCCGTCTACGGCCCCGGCCGTCATCTCGGGCGCGTCAATCTTCCAGTGGTCGGCGAATTCCCGGATCAATTGTATTTCGCGCTCGTGAACGTGGTGGTCGATGGCAGCCAGCCTCTCCAGAATGGTCAGGATCCTCCGGGCTCCCTTGGGCTGAACCATGGCCTTGATCAGGTCCGCTGATTCACGGCGCTCCAGGTTGAGCGACCGTTTGATCAGGCGGAAGAAGCCCTGACCGCGGTACTCCTTCACCCAGATCCCGGATCCAATGAACACAAAGACGAAACCCGTCGCGATCCCGATAGCCGTCTTGATAGCAGGCAGCGGAGTCTTGTCGATCATCGTGAACTGGATCAACAACGGAAATGCGGTGAACAGGCCAAGCAGCGCCGCGGAGACCGACACGCTTTCCGAGACGTCCCTGAGGTGCTTGCGCTTCCACAGCTTGTTGATGATGAGATAGTTGGTGATCGCCGCGATGACGACACCAATCGCAACAAGGAACTCGACAAAGGTGAGGAATCGATCCATGGCCACTCCGAATCGTGCTCACGCTACCAGGGAAGGCTCCGGAACCACTGACGGAAAAGAATGGTGTGAGCGAGCCCGGTGAACAAGGACGGAGTCCGGATGGGCTCGATCCTCCCGGACACGCGAAAAGCGTCAGACCCCTTTGCGCAGGCGGATCTCCTCGGGGGATACACGCTCCACGTAGAACCGCTTGCCCTCGAATTCGAGGTCCGTCCTGCTGAGCGGAAAGTAGAGATTGTAGCCCGCCTGGTTGTTGCCGTACGTGGAGACAATTGCCAGGCAGTAGCGATCGTCGGATGGCATGCCCGCGTAGACCAGCTCAAGCGTTTTGGCGAAACCGCCTTTGACCTTGATCTTCTCACCGATCGCGAGGCTGTGACGTTCGTAGCCGCCGACCGTTCTCGATTTGCCCATCCGACGCTCCGTTTGGCTCGACGCCCGGGTCCGGCTCTCTTGCTCCTGCTGTGTTCTGCGCGACCGCTACTCCCCAGGGGCGCGCCAGCCCGGCTCCTGACCCTCGATGTACGCCACCTGTACGCAAACCAGATCCGAGATCCCTGAATCGTACAAGACCAGATGCTGGAAGCCCAGCTTCTCGTCGATGCGGATTCGTTCCGAACGCTCCCCGGAACGCAGGATGAGCAGTTGGTTCTCCGGTGCGAAGACGGCCAGGCGCTGGCAACGGACTCGATCGTCCCACAGCCCCAGGAAGCGGGCGCTCTCAGGATCGCTCGGATCGAGCTCGACCAGCCCGAGCCTCTCCACCATCTCCTGCAACTGGTCGGATCGAGACAGTCGGAGCGTGCACATGCCGCTGCGGCTGCCTTCGCTCACGCGGCAGAAGACGACCTCGTCAGCCAGTCTTTTGCCGGCCAGCATGATCTTGAGATCCTCCTCCAGGGCTTTCTCCGGGGGGATACAGGCACCGAGCGAACTTGTCATCACGAGCCCGGCGAACAGAAGGCCGGCCAGTCTTCTCACTTCGAGTATTGCCCGATCGTCGGATCGGTGAGCGCCACCAGGTCCGCCGGTGACATCAGCACGGACCGGGTGTGGCTCCCGGCGTTGAACACGATCCGGTCGTTTTCCACCACCCTTCGGTCAAGGTAAGTCGGTATTCCCAGCAAGCTCCCGAACGGCGGCACGGCCCCGATTCGCACACCCGTGAGCTCCTCCACCTGCTCCGGAGAGACGAACCACAGATTACGGATGCCGAACTCCCTCTTCACAGCCTCCGTATCCACGCGCCGGTCTCCGGGAACGACAATCAGCATCGGCTTGCGATCCGCGCGGAACACCAGTGCCTTTGCCGCCTGGCTGAGCTCGGTCCCCCGGACCCTGGCCGCTTCCTCGCTTGTGAAGGCCGGCTCGTGCTCGAGGACCCGGTAGGCCACTTCGTTCTCGTCAAGCAGGGCCCGGATTTGATCGAAGACCGAGAGGGTCTTCTCTGGTTCTCCGGCGGCAGTCATCGGCGTCTAGAGGCCGGCGCGGGCGATGAATGCGCCCAGCACCAGGGCCAGCAGCCCCCAGCCGCGCAGCACGAAGTCCTTCTTGCCCAGCCACCAGCGGGCCATGCTCTCGATCCGTGCTCTTCCGGCCAGCGGGACCGACAGGCCGGCGACCACGAAGAACACGCCCAGCACCATGATGAAGGTGGGCGCCCACGTGGAAGACGCAGCCAGAATGAACAGCACCCCGACCACCAGTCGAAAGATGGCCGCCCCGGCCAGCCAGCTCTTCTCCGATGAACAGACCGACGATCCCCACGATCATCGACATCACGACCTCCCTTGGATGTTCTTGGTCCGATACGGCCTCATCCTACCCCGTGTCGTCCTCTGCGAACCAGACCCGAGGGCGCACCGCCGTTGACAGTATTATTGATAAACGATAAATTATTATCGTCCTACAGCAAATAGAGGTGCATATGACCATACGCTTTGCCGCCGGTACGAGGGTGGTGCTGGACGTTCTGCTCACCCTCGCCTTGCTGGGCGTCACGTTGTTCGCCTTGTGGCTCGTGGCATCCCCGTTTCTGATGTCGTCGGGCGACCGACCGGCGGACGTAGCCGTCCCGGTGGCCGTGGGCTCCGGCTCCCTCTGGCCCAGCATCCCGGTGGACATCGAGAGAGGCGATTCGTCGATTCGAAACGCGGTGATCGTCGGCGCGCAGGGCGAGTTGAGACTGGAGACCACCGCCTGGGGACTCCAGTTCGGCCTGAACCTGGGTATGCTGGTGGGGACGCTGCTGGTCCTTTACAGCATCTTCCTGCTGCGCGGGGTGGTGCGAACCGCCGAACAGGGCGACCCGTTCAACCCGCGAAATGCGTCGCGCATCCGTCTGATGGCGCTGGTGTCGATCGCGGTCGGTCTGGTCAGACCGCTGGCGGATTACCTGGCCTCTCGGGCCGTGCTGGGTCGCCTGGCAGAGACCGATCCCGTTCTGGCCGCGCCGCTGACGTTCAGCGGGGATCCGTTCATCCTCGGTTTCCTGCTTCTCATCCTGGCCCAGATCTGGGCACGCGGATCCGAGCTACAGCGCGACCAGTCCTTGACCATCTGATCCGGCCATGCCGATTCGCGTCAACCTGGATCTGATGCTGGTGAAACGGCGGATGAAGCTGTCCGAGCTGTCCGAGACAGTGGGAATCACGCTGCCCAACCTGTCCATCCTGAAAACGAACAAGGCGCGGGCCATTCGCTTCTCGACGCTGGAAGCCATCTGCCGCGCACTGGACTGTCAGCCCGGAGACATCCTGGAATTCGTCGAGATTCACGAACCGGG
The DNA here is from genome assembly GCA_039587395.1 of Gemmatimonadota bacterium. Taxonomy (GTDB): domain Bacteria; phylum Gemmatimonadota; class Gemmatimonadetes; order Palauibacterales; family Palauibacteraceae; genus JBDHIQ01. The sequence continues at coordinate 9,676 of JBDHIQ010000150.1, read as the reverse complement.
AGCCAGGTAGGTCTCTACCCCCCGAATCGGTCCGGATCGACGCCGATCCAGCGCGCCAGCCACCGGACCTGGTCCTCGATCGCCTGGTCCGGGAGGCGGTGGCCCGAGTCGTACCACATGACATCCTTGGGATCGCTGCCGGCTTCCTGGTATGCCCGCCCATCGCGTAGCGGGACCATGTTATCCCTTCGGCCGTTCTGGAACAGGAGAGGGGACGGAGCGGCATGCCCCACCCAGCGAATCGGCTCGATGGGCTCCATGGCGGCAATCCAAGCCTGTTGGCGCTCCTCGGAGAGACGGTAGAGATCGCGGCCGGCATCCTCGGCTCCTGTGAAGTGCGCGACGAGGCCCCCATCTCCCACCATCAGGACGTAGGCCTTGATTCGGTGCTCCATCCCGGCCAGCAACCCACCCATCGCCCCGCCGTAGCTGGCACCCACGTAGCCGATGCGATCCGGGTCCACATCCGGCCGGTTCTGCAGCAGATCCACGCCACGGCGCAGATCGACGATCAACTGGATCTGCTCGTCCCGGTCCTGGGGCGTGAACGTGACCGGATTGCGGCGCGGGCCGTCGGGGCGTGCCCAGGGAGCTGAAATCTGGAGTACGACGGCGCCCGCTTGTGCGTAGCCTGCTGCAAAGCTCCTCATCCGGTCCCGACTTCCGGGCATACCGTGCATAAGGACGATGCCGGCGTGCGGGCCATCTCCGGTAGGCGTGTAGAGATACGCCGGGACCCGGCCGCCCAGCGGGCTGGCGTATGTGAAGTCGAGAACCGTGTAGCCGTCGTGTGTTTCCGTGCCCTGCTCTGCAATGTCCAGCGGCGCACTCATGTCGTACTCGAACAGCGCACGGATCTCTTCTTCAGACTGCTGGGCGATCGCACCGGCGGGCGCAATCAGGGCGGCGACGGTCAGCAGGAAAGGTGCGGACACCCTCAGCCTGGATTGCACGGCCAACCTCCTACTCCTGCAGCGGATCCCCGTAGAATCGCCACGTCGAGACGAAGTCCCGCCGCGGCGGATCTCCCAGGAGCATGGCTCGCACCATCTCGATCGGCATCCGCCCTCCCTGGAGAATCGCGTCGTGGAACTCCCGGTTGCTCATACGGCCCGACTGCACCAGCTCCTGGTGCAGCGACCGGATCTGCAACCCGCCCAGCATGTACGCCGCCTGGTAGAGGGGCGAGTACGATCCGTTGAACGAGCGTCGTACCTCTGCCGTGGCGTTGGCCCGTTCGTGTCCGACCCGATCGACCAGGAAATCGATCGACTCCTGCGGACTCATGGTCCCGAGGTGGAAGCTCAGCGAGAAGATGATCCGGGCCGCCCGGTGCATTCGCCAGAACAGCATGCCCACCCGGTCCTCGGGAGTCTGCGGGAAGCCCAGGTCCCACAGCAGCATCTCCCAGTACAGCGCCCAGCCCTCACCCCAGAACGGAGTCGAAAAGACGCCGCGGTGAGAGTTGTAGCGCTGGGTCATGAAGCCCTGGAGGTGGTGGCCCGGAATCAGCTCGTGGTGCACGGTGGCGCGCGAGAAGTGGACGTTGTTGCCGCGCATGGCCATGAGCTTGTCGTCGTGCGCCATCTCGTCAGTCGGAAACGAAACGCGGATCACCTCTCCTCCCAGGAAGAAGGGGGCGATCTTCTGCATCTCGGGCGACATCATCTCCAGCCGCCACACTTCCTTGGCGAGCGGCGGGATCGTCAGCAGATCTTTCTCCTCCAGGAAATCGATCGCTTCGAATGCCAGGTCGCGGACCAGGGTGGGCTGACTCCCGGGCTCCATGTGGAGCGTCTTCACGTGCTCCAGCGCCGCCTTCCAGTCGTCACCGAAGCCGAGGTCGTGCGATGCCTCCAGCATGCGCGCCTCGCACCAGGCAAACTCCTTTTCGGCAATCGCGATCAGCTCCTCGGGCGAGTACGGGATCATCTCGTGGCGCAGGTCCTCCGCCATCCCGTCCGCCCCGATCGGGTCACCCACGATCGGCGGGTCCTCGCCTTCCCGAAAACCGACCACCTTCTCCTGCAGAAAGCCCATGTAGCCCTTCAGCGCTTCGTCCACCCGCCCGTACGGCTCCTTATTCCACCAGCTGAACAGGGGGTCGTATCCCGCATAGTTGCCGTACCAGCGCTCCAGGCGGCGTCGCAGACCGTCCAGTGCGTTGGCAGCGCGCAGCGCGACAATCTTCGACGGCCCGGTCGCTTCATCGGCCAGCGACTCCTCTACGGCAGCCCGTGCTTCCGCAATTTCATCAGGCAGGCGATCCAGGGTCGTGGCAGCCTCCGCGGGATCCACCGGCTCGAAGCGGCGACGCGTCTCATCAAGCTCCATGATGGTGGTCGCGAACGGAACCAGCGTCTGCATCTCGCGGAACAGGTCATCTTCCCGGTTGAGCAGCTCCCGCTGGTAGTCCAGTTCGTAGTCGATGAGCACGTAGTCGATCTTGCCGTCCACGCTCAGCGCCTCGAACGCGACTTCTCCCAGCTGCTCCTGCCAGCCCGCATAAAACTCCTGAAGGCGGCTGTTCCGGGTCGGCGAGTAGTCCACATCCCAGCGGCGAAGCAGGGCTCGCTGGTCCGTGGCATAACGGTCCACCACGTCCCGTAGCTCGCTGGCGGGCGTCATCTGCGCGTCCGCCCGTGCTGCGGCCGGAATAGCGGGGGCCAACAGCAGGAAACCAACGGCGGCGGCGGCAGAGCAGAGGGCGATAAGCTGATGCTTCGACATATTTCTTGTCCTCACAGGCTGCGGGATGACGTCCGGTCGCCCTCCAGGAGACGCATGGTGATCGCGACGGCTACAATCAGGTCGAAGGGAATGCAGGCAACGGGATACCAGGTGCCGACGATCCCGCTTCCGGAAAGCAGGTGGAGCGCAATGTCCCACACGGTGTGTGCGGCCCATCCGAATGCCAGCCACCAGGGGGAAAGACCGAGGCCCAGTGCCGCGATTCCGGCAAACAGCAGGACTCCGAGAGCCTCGATCCCCACCCAACCGATCGATCGGCCCAGCGCGGCCAGCACCACGTAGACAGCTGCCGCGATGACCAGACCGATGGCGTAGATCCGCAGCTCGCCACGCGGGCCGTGGTCCCTGGCGTAGCTGACAAAGACGAATCCGCCTACCGCCCCGGCGATCAGCCAGATCGCCGTCCACAGAATCCCGCTCACGGCGCGCGCTCTCCACTTGCATCGATCCCAGAGGTCCGGATGCGGATGGCGGTCGGAACCCCTTCGTCGTCTAAGGTGAAGTCCACCCTGCCCTCCGTCCACGGGAACGAGAACTCGGTCGGAGAGTGCGGGATGAGCGCCAGAACGTTGTCGTCATCGAATACATCGATGTACAGCTGCTCCTCGTCCCGAAACACGTGGGCCACCGTCACGGAGCCGGCCCGGTAGCGCCCGACGTATCGCTCGACAATATCGGCATCGAGGGGCATGGCCGGCGTTTCGGAGACGCGGGCCGGTCCCGGCGGCTCTGTCTCCGGCAGCTCGCGGACCCAGATGTTCCGGAACCTCACCGGGGCGGAGTGGTCCTGCAGAAGAATCGGCTGTCGAGGCGCGTGTTCCTCGTACGGGAGATGCATGAGCCAACCGGACGGCCCCTTCAACTCGGCGTTGTTCTGGACGAGAACCCCGTTATGGAAGACCGTCATGCGCGCGGGCTCGAGAAGATTCCCGTCGGTGGCGAACCTCGGACGGCGGAACACGATGTCGTAGCTCTGCCAGGCTCCCGGTACGAGCGACGCGTTGACGAGCGGCGGGTACTGTCCGTACAGGGAGGCGGCCTGGCCATCGGCATACGTATCGTTCTCGTACGAGTCCAGGATCTGTAGCTCGTACAGTCCCATCAGGAACACCCCGCTGTTTCCCCGGCCCTGTCCGCTTCCCCTCACGATGGCCGGCGTGGCCCACTCCATATGCAGCTGAATGTCGCCGAACCCCTGTGCGGTGCGGATGGAGCCAGAGCCGCCAACCGCTTCCATGTACCCGTTCTCTACCTTCCAGCCGGCCGGTCCTCCCAGTTCGTGACGCCAGGCGGACAGATCCGATCCGTCAAACAACACAATTGCGTCGGATGGCGGAGCTGCGGGCAGGTTCAGGGCGCCTGGCGAGACAACCTTGGGCTCAGACCGATAGGGATCGTGGATCTTCCACTCTCCGCCACTCTGGCCCCGGGCGTCGACAGCGCCAAGCGCGATGGCGAGACAGGGGAGAACCCAGGCCTGGTGTAGCTTGAATGTATGCATCTCTGTGCAGGATCTCCTTCCGGGCTGATCAGGTGAAACGGCCTGCCGCCAACCTGCTAAGGTCAGGCCCGGTGGCACAAGCAACACTGGTCCGCACAACTCCGCGTCGGCATTCTTTCCTGGCGCGACAGCGGGGATACGCTCCTCGCCACTACTGAGGGAGATGATTCCACCCGGTGGATACCACGAAGCGAGTTTTGATAATCCGCACCAAGAGCATCGGTGACATCATCACCTTTCTCACGTCGTGTGAGTTCGAACCGCTCGTGGACGCGTTTGAGGGCATTGATCGTGTGCTCGGCATGGACCGGCACTCGCTCCGCAGCGTCCATTTTGCCCGTGGCATAGCGGCGACGTGGCAGCTGTTGCGGGAGGTTCGAAGCGGGGGATTCGATCTCGTGGTCGATTTCCAGAACTATGGCGAGACAGCAGCGCTGGCCTGGCTCTCGCGAGCCTCGCGGCGGGTCGGGTTCGCTTCGCGACGACTTCGCAGTCGTGCATTCACGTCACCGGCGCGGAGGTGGGGAACGGCGCATCCCATAGACGAGAACGTGCGCCTCCTTCGTGAAGCCAGGCTGCCCCATGTGGAGGATCCTCCGAATTTCTACGCTGTTCCCGAGCCGCACATGGAAAAAGCTCGAGCGTTTCTCCGGGCGCACGATGTAGATCCGAGCGGACAGATTCTGTTCGTCCAGCCGCTGACGAGTCAGACCTGGAAGAACTGGCCGTTGGAGCGCTATCTGCCAGTGGTGAGGCATTTTCGTGCGGAGGGCGTTTCAGTCCTGGTCGGAGGCGGTCCGGCCGACACCGAGCGCCTCGGCCTCCTGCGAGACGAGGGCTTTCCGGTGACAACGGAGGAGTCCCTGATGACCGACGCCGGACTCATGCAGCTATCCACGATAGTCCTCGGCGGCGATACCGGGCTCATCCATCTCGCGGTGGCGATGCGCCGTCGGGTAGTCGCCTTGATGTGGTCTAAGGCGCCGGATCAGCCGATCCCCTATCTCCGGCCGGAGTGGGTTATCACTCCGGCGTCCGGGGGCCGGCTGGATTCCATCGGTGAGCGAGAAGTAAGCGAACACGTTGCAGGCGCTCTGGGCGCCCGGCACGACTCCTAGTGGGCCAGCCAGGCGACGGGGAGCTCCTGCCGCTCCAAACCAGGCCCCTCGATTTCCAGCCCCAGAGCCAGCCCTCCGCGACCCTGGAAGAACATGATCTCCAACCGGTGCCAGCCGGCTTCCAGCGCCACATACCCGGAGCGTTCTCTGGCTCCGTGAGTACCGTCGTTGTCCACGAGCGCGCTACCGTCGACATATAGACGGCTTCCATCGTCAGACGTCAGATGGAGTACATAGACCCCTGTCACCGGCACGCTCAACAAGCCACGAAACCGTAGCGCGAACAACTCCTCCCTGCCCGCCCGGCTGGCCAGCTCCAGACCGACCCTGCTCGCGGTCATCGTCTCTACCGGGTTCTCGAATCGAACCTCCTCGAGACTTGCAGGTCTCGAGGTGAGGTCGAACCGTTCAACGGTCAATCCCTGCTCCAGCGCAGCATCTTCGGGTCTCTCCCGGGCGGAGGCCGACAGTGCGGGGCGGGGTTCCACGGGCTCGAACGAGAAGCTCGCCGTCCGACTCTGCTCTCCGGCCGGCCAGAAAGCACGGGCCCGCACTGTTCGCGTCTCGCTCAGTGGAATCGGACCTTCGTAGACCGCTGAGGTCGTGGTGGGCTCGCTGCCATCAATCGTGTACCTGATTTGCACGCCGGGTGAAGGCGCCAGCAGCTCCACGAGCGCGGTATCGATGAAGATCGGGGCACGGACCTTCAGTCTCGGCGGGAAGATCCCCCGGTTGGCGAGGGCCACTGCGGCCGGCTCGATCTTGACCACCTCGCGGTCGTAGGTGAGCAGACCGTTGTTCTCCGTCTCGATGTCGGTGGTCTGCGTGTACACGGCCCCGCTCAGGCCGCGCCTGACCGCCTCGCGGATGGTCCCGTAATGCTCCTCGAAGCGGCCCGTCAGCGCCTCTCGATCGGGGAAGACGGCGTACCCCCAGCCTTCTTCCTCCCACATATGCCCGGGCATGTTGAAGCCCAATCCCCCGAACTCTCCCTGGACGGCGGCGCGTTCGGGTTCCGGATCCGGCGGGCGTGGGGCAGGATAGGAGTGCCAGTCCACCACGTCGCCAGCTCCCCGGTCGTGCCATCCGGACGCATGGTTCACCAGCCTGGTAGGATCGCTCACGCGTACCAGGTCGACGATGCGGCGGGAGTCGTATTGACCCCACCCCTCGTTGAACGGCACCCACATCACGATGCTGGGGTGGTTGCGGAGCGCCTCGACCACACGGACCAGCTCGGCCTCGAACTGGGCGGTCGCCTCCGGATCTGTAGCCGTGTCCTCCTGCTCCTCGGCAAGCGGGATGTTGGCATTCGGCATGTCCTGCCAGACCAGGAGGCCCAGCCGGTCGGTCCACGCGTAGAACGTGCGCGGCTCCACTTTCACGTGCTTCCGGAGCATGTTGAAGCCCATGGTCTTCAGCATCTGAAGGTCGTAGACCATCGCCTCTTCGGTGGGAGCCGTGTACAGGCCGTCGGGCCAGTATCCCTGATCCAGCGGTCCGTTGTGGAAGACAAAGCGACCGTTGAGCAGCAGCCGGGTGATCCCCTGCCCGTCGGGGCCTACCGCGATCTCCCTCATCCCGAAGTAAGACTCGACTTCATCCAGCGTCGCCTGGTCGCGGCCCAACCGCACCCTGAGCCCATACAGATGTGGATCGTCCGGCCACCAGAGGCGTGGCTCCGGGATGTCGATCGCCACCTCGGCACCCACGGCACCATTGCCCCGAGCTATCACCGAGCCCGCGGCCAATACATCGATCTCGAGTCGGTCCCCGACGGCTTCCCCTGCCGTCTGCGCCTTCACGCGGACCTGTCCCGCACGGACGTCCGTCGTGATGGACAGGCTTTGAATCGAAGTGTCGGCAACCGGCTCCAGCCAGACCGTCTGCCAGATCCCGGTAACCGACGTGTAGAATATTCCTCCCGGCTCCCTGACTTGCTTTCCGCGGGCCTGAGTTCCGGCATTCGTTGGATCCCACACGGACACGATCAGTTCATGCGGCTGGCCGGGCTGGACTGCGGCGGCGGCGGCCGTGATGTCGAAGCTGAAGGGGTCGTAGCCTCCGCGATGTGTTCCCAGCTCTATCCCATTCACCCACACCGTGGTCTGCCAATCCGCGGCCTCGAAGTGAAGGAGAAAGCTGCGGCCGGCCCATTCATCGGGTATCCGGAAGTCCCGCCGGTACCAGAGCCTGCGCGCTGGCCCCACGGTGTCCCCGACCCCGGACAGCGCCGACTCGATCGGGAACGGAACCAGAATCCGTCCGTCCCACATCGCGGGCGCGGCTGACTCGTCGGGCGGCTCGGCTGCTGCCACGGGTGCGTCTACCGGGGCGTCGGGACCGTCCACGACCGCGTAGTCCCACAGCCCGTTCAGATTGAGCCAATCCTGACGGACCATGAGCGGGCGCGGATACTCGGGATGCGGAAGCTCCGGCGACACGTCGTCCGCCCAGCGGGTCACGAGCGGCGCCTCGGCAGGGGCCCAATTGGAGCCGGTTTGCTCCGCAGCCGTGCAGCCAGCCGCCAACCCCGCACAGAGGAACCCCACACAGGCTAGCGCCAGGCCGAGCCCGGATGGATCCCGAGTCACGGCGTTCATTCGACCAGGAACTGATAGACCGTGGTGGTCTGGTAACGCTCGCGCGGCCTGAGCACTGTAGACGGAAACTCGGGCCGGTTCGGGGAGTCCGGGAAATGCTGCGTCTCCAGGCAGAGCCCGTTGCGGTGCTGGTAGACGGCTCCCCCTTTCCCGATGTTGCTGCCATCGAGGAAGTTACCGGAGTAGAACTGCACGCCCGGCTCCGTAGTCCACACTTCCATGACCCGGCCGGTCCCGGAGTGGCTGAGTCGGGCTGCCAGTTGCAGGCTTCCGTCGTAGTCGGTCAGCACCCAGTTGTGGTCGTAGCCACCTCCGAATCGCAGTTGCTCGTCGTCCTGGCCGATGCGTTGTCCGATCGGGACGGGCGTTCGGAAGTCCATGGGCGTTCCGTCCACGGGCCGCAGTTCCCCAGTCGGGATGAGCCCCTGGTCCACCGGAGTGAACCGGTCCGCCGCCAGCATGAGATCGTGACCGAGAATGTCCCCGGAGGCGTGCCCCGCCAGGTTGAAGTAGCCGTGGTGCGTGAGGTTTAAGACTGTGGGCCGGTCCGTGGTCGCGACGTAGTCCACACGCAGCTCGTTTGCATCCGTGAGCGCATAGGTCACCACCACCCTCAGGTTGCCGGGATATCCCTCTTCCCCGTCAGCGCTGACGTAGGTCAGGCTCACCCCGGCTTCATCCTCGTTCGCAAATGGCGCGGCTTCCCACAGCACTTTGTCGAAGCCCTCGAGTCCACCGTGCAGGTGGTTGGCGCCGTTGTTGCGGGCAAGCGTGTACTCGGTTCCATCCAGCTCGAACCGGCCCGCGGCTATTCGGTTGCCGTACCGGCCCACGATGGCGCCAAAGTAGGGCGTCGCTTCCAGGTAGGATTCCAGTGACTCGTAACCGAGCACCACGTCTTCCAGATTGCCCTCGCGATCCGGAACTTCCAGGCTCGTCACGATAGCGCCGTAGTTCGTGACCCGAGCTCGCAGGCCGTTCGAATTGGTGAGTGAGAACAGGATCGCTTCGGTGCCGTCGGCCAGGCGACCGAACGACGATTCTTCGTACCTGGGCATGGCTCGCTCCCCGGGTGACCTGCCGCTTCCGCAAGCCGCAGCCAGGGTGATAGACAGCAGCAGAAAGATCTTCACGGTGCTTCCGTACTCCATTCGATCCTCGCGGGCAGGTTCGTGCGCACGCGTACGGCCGAACCGTCAAGCTGCGCGGGCTGGAAGACCGGGCGCAACCGATTGGCCGCAAACGCGACTGCGGTGGTGCCGGGAGGCCTACCGAACCAGCTGGCCGAAGGCACCCAACAGTCGCTCCGCGGGCGATGGCCCAACGGAGCGGAGCACCGCGTCTGCGTCCAGGCCTTCTCTGGCAAGCGCGTCCCGTTCGAGCTCTATGTATCGGCGCATCACGGTCGGTGAGAACTCCGGGTGGAATTGAACGCCCCAGGCGCACGAACCCACCCGGAAGGCGTGGTTCTCTTCGTTTTCGGATCGAGCCAGCGGCGTGGCGCCCTTCGGAAGCACCAGGACGGACTGCAAGTGGCTCACCTGGGCCGGAAAAGCGCGCGGCAGGATGCCTAGAAGCGTGTCCGCTGTGCCCTCCGGCAGGAGCTGGACGGAGACGGTTCCCATCTCTCTGCCGCGCGGGTTGTAGCCGACTTCTCCGCCCAGCGCGTGCGCCAGCAGCTGGTGCCCGTAGCAGATCCCCAG
>JBDHIQ010000015.1:0-26266 GCA_039587395.1 Gemmatimonadota bacterium | reverse complement strand
TCGCCTGCCTGCGCTGCGTGCTTCGTACCTGGCCCAGCACCCGGCACGCACGCCGCTCCGATGCCCCGAACTTCTGACGCACGTGCACCACGCAGCGCCTCCTCCGCTCGGGGCTCAGAAGTTTCCCTTCGCCGCCTCCTCCAGAATCAGCTTATCCAGTGTCAGGTCCGCCACCGCCCGCTTCAGCCGGGCGTTCTCGCGCTCGAGCTCCTTCAGTCGCTTCGCCTGCGACACCTTCAGCCCCCCGTACTCCCGCCTCCACCGGTAGTACGTCTGCTCCGTGATCCCCAGTTCGCGAACGATCTCCGCCACGCGCGCGCCCTCCGCCGAGCGTACCTCCGCCTGCCGTAGCTTTCCGATGATCTGTTCGGGTGTGTACCGCTTCTGGCCCATCTGCTCCCCCTGTTCCGTTGGCTACCTCGATCCGCATACTAATTCACGAACCGGTAGCGTTTCAGGGGGTCAGGTCATCCAGGCATCACCTTTCGCTGGTACGCGCACGACGTGAACGATCAATTGGCAGACACTGTGGAGGCAGAAGATTCAGAGGCCGGAGCGGAAGCGTTCATAGCTTCGCCTTTGTCTCGCTTGACTCCGTTTATTGAACAGATGGGAGCCTGGCCAACTCCGGAGGGTCACACGAAGACAAAGGACTTCTCATTCGAGCGCGAGTGGCGCCATCTAGGCGACTTCGTCTTCGGTCTTTCAGAGGTAGCGGCGATCATTACACCGCCCGACGACCAAACCGCCTTGCGAAGCGAAGTCGCGGATGCTGTGGGGGTCCTGCTCAGCAATGAGGCCGAGTGGCGTCCGCTCGAAGCCTCAGAGGTGGTCGGCGGCGACGAGTAGCCAGTTACCTATTTCCCACGCTCTCAGGCGCGCTCGCCGCGTAGAGCTTGTTGCCCCACCAGTACCATTGAGAACGCAGTCAACTGGTGAGACGCGGTGATCAGCTGCCTTGATCGCCCTTCTCGCAGCGTGGCCGTCCGCTCGGGCGCCGCTTCGACCAGTCGGCGTTCTCGCTACCTCTCAAGGTCCAAGGTGGACTGCGAACCTAGAGAGGAAATCGGTAAGCCTAGCTCTTTTGGACGGTTAGAAGGCTCAGTATGGGGCTTGCTTAGCAGGCGCGGTCAGATTAGGCGGAGCTAATCCCACCGGATCTGACAGTTTCATAATGAGTTAGGCTTGGCTGGGGCTGTCGGGCTAACGTCCTGGTGGATCTATCGGCTCGATTCGCGCCCGGACCACGTATGCCACGTCGAAATCGTCGGTCACGACGGCCCAGAAGCTGTCGCCCCGGACTATGGGGCGAAGGTACGGCCACACCCTCAGCGACGTTACGGCCGTTCCAACCCAGCTTCCGTCCTGCTCGTAGACGTCGTAGTTGATCAGCGAGTCGGCCGATGCTGCACGCACCCACAGTTGGCCGTTGTCAGCGGTAAACATGGAGGTGACGGCCGGCTTCGTGTCCGGGATCTTAGACCAGTCCAACTGCTTAGGAGCCCACGGCGGCAAGCGCTCGCGTACGGCGTCGATGGCCGAATCACGCTCCGCACCAGTCACCGGCACGGTAGACCGCCTAGTCTCCAGTACAAGCGTCGTATCTCCACCGGGCACCCAGCGCGCGATTCGGTACGACGGATCCCCGGCTTCAGTCGACCAGATGACGCCGAGTGGGTCCAGCAGTTCCTGTCGGCTCGGGTAGAATGGCACCCCGGCATACCCGCGTGCGTCTCCGCCTGGAGCTTTGAAGAAGAAGGAGCCCGGGGGATCCTCAGGATCAGACTCCGGCAGCTGTGGAAGCGGGAGGGAGTCGATCAGTGTCATCTCCCCGTCGAAGACGCGGAGCAGGCGGCTCCGGTTTGCGTCCAGAGTAATCGAGGGCTTTAGGACGCGCCCATCCGCGCTGATGATCCCTCGCCAAATGTATCCGTAGCTCAGGAGCCGCATCGGATCGGAATGATCGAAGCCGCGATCCGCGTCGTACACCGACATTCGCGCGTTTCGATGGTCAGGCACCCAGAGCAGGCCCTCTGGTCCAAGCATTAGCCCGTAAGCACCCTCCAGCTCGCCGGGGCCACCACCCTTCCCTCCGTAGGTTACCAGGTGCTCGCCTGTAGAGCTGAACAGACGTAGCTCCTGAGCCTGGGTGTCGAGAACCGCGATGCGACCGTCCTCCGTGACCGCAATGCCCCGCACTTCGCCGAAAGAGGTAGGCCCAGCGGCTTCTATCGAGCCAATCCTTAGCTCCTCCTCGATTCGCCAGGTGGGCTCGATCCGCCCCGGCGGCGGTGTGTTCACAACGTGGAGCGCACCGCTGAGTGTCGTGTCGGTCGTGGTCACCCAAGCGGCTGTGCTGTCGACCCCAGTACATGCGGCCAGCAGTGTGACCGCGAAGACTACGAGAGGACCGGCAACAGTGATATCCGAGTTTCTTGTGCCGAGCTGGCAGAGTCGTGAGAGGTACATCGTTCTGCACCTGTGCTGGCGAAGGAAGCCCTAATGATCCCTGGGCTGAATCCTACAATCGACTGCCAACCCAGCAAAGCGACAGGCTGACTTGTTCCCTCACGCACCTGGATCTGGCAGCCTGTCCAGGAACAACAGATAACTAGTTCCGTCTAGTTCCTCTGCTGTGAAAGGCTTGAGAATAGTATCCAGATCGTGACCGGTGACTTTCAGCCAGCGCTCGATAATATCTCCTTCGAGGAGCCGGGTCTCACGGTCTGCAGCACAGGCCCAGAACTGACGCCGCTCGTGCTCCGGCCACTTGGGGCAGAACTCTGGCGGAGGCGGGTCGGACCTCGCCATCTCGTCCCATCGCTGCTCAGCCAGCCCAAGCCGCTGGGCAAGGTCTGGGTAGGCACCTAGGAACTGACGCCATTGCCACTCATCGTCGTCTGCGAGCTGATGACCCAGGTCTTCGAGTAGCTGTCTTGCCGTCCCGTCAGCCGCCGGCACCATTCCCTCCCTCGAGCGGGATAGTTGTCAGAAGTCGCCGACCGATCCGGCCGGCAGTGTCCGCGTCCGTCTCCTGTCTGACGACGGCGACCACTTGTGCCAAGACAATGTTGAGCTCCGAGCCGCCGACCGTGAGTCGCGTGCCGTGTTCGATCTTGTGAAGCCGTTCGACGTTCTTGCTCGCTAGCTCGACGAGACCGATCAGGGTCCTGGCGTCGTCTGGTGCGAGTTCTTCGCTTTGGCCGAGTCCGGCAAGGTACTCCTGAATGATCGCCGCCTGGAGCGCTATCTGCTCCCTTAGCTCGAGAAGGTCGTCGCTGTCCCTCAGCTCCTTTACTCGGTCAGCTACCCGGTGACGGGTGACCTCCGAGTACAGCCCGTGCTTCACCTTGTTCTTGCCGCCGTGGAGCTTGCAGCGGCCTGTGCCGGGGTGGTCCGTGCCCCAGCCTGCCCTCAGGGTACAGAGTTCGCCTCTCCCCTCCTCTCCGCGTTTCCGGGCATTGCAGTAGTAGCCTGGCGATGCCGGCTTATCATGTACAGCGATCGAAGTTCCAGTTGTCATAAGGCTCGCCGTCAAGTCTGTCCTCTTCTAGCGCCTCTTCCGGCATGGGATCAAACCTGCGGCGCGATGATTGAGATGCAACTTGTTTCTCGATAGGCCCCCTGACGTTAGACCGGCGGCGAGTACCCTGATATCCTAGGCTTATGGTATTTGACTGGATGGCCGTGGGAGCGGTTGCCACAGTTGTGATTGCGATAGCTACCGCTGGACTTGTGTGGCAGAACAGGAAACCAAAGAAGAAGCCGCCTAATCCCAAGGTCTGGCTCGAGGCAGGGCGGAGTCTGTTATGAAACACAGTCTCAGGCCAATCACACTGATACTATTTCTCAGTGGCGCCGCTGCATGCTCAGATAGTGGACACAGGCCCGACAGTCTCCTTGTCTCAATACCTGGCGATGGGGTGATCGAGAAGGTTCGGGCTGTTGTCATTCCGGAATTGAATGCCGAGACAGCCTGGCTCGGCATGATCGGGGATGTCGCTTTCGACCCGCATTCCAAACACTTGTTCCTGTTGGAACATGCTGCCGTACTCGAAATAACCCTAGATGGCACGTTCGTTAATCGTTATGGAGAAGAAGGCTCAGGCCCAGGAGAGATTCTCGGACTAACCGGATTCGACGTAAACGAACGCGGTCTCTTCCTGCTAGATAACCGGAACGGCAAGATACTCCATTACAGCCTCACTGGGGAACTCGTCAGTGAGACTCCCGTCACCAGCTTGTACTACGATCTTGCCGTTAATGGGAGACAGCTGGTTCTCATTCCGGGTTCCGAGGGGGCCTTCGACGTTTATGAGACCGACGGACTCAAGAAAGCCAGGTCGGTCGGCAAGCGTGATGACCTCCCGGAAGACTGCGGTTTCTGTGAGCTAGATGTCTTCGATGATGGTCGAGTTGCCATCGGTTACGGCATCGGCCCTGCCGTCCTCTTATTTAGTCCAACGGGTGACCTGCTCAGTCAGATCAAATTCGATGACATGCGAGAGATCCTCGACCGTTGGATAGAGGAGGAACAAGGCGTGTTGCGCCACGGAGGTGGCAAGAACTGGCTGACAGACATCGAAGTGATTCAAGAAGATCTTCTCGTGGCTGCAATCTCGCCCGCGCGGGTCCTTTGGCGGCCACGAGAGCTATGGCTGGTCGATGTGGCACAAGGCCAGGTCCTTACTCGACTGGCATTTGACACGCTTCAAGTGGGTCCGCGAATCACGGCATTCCCGGACCTGTACACCTTTAGCCACCTGAACGGTGGGATCTACCACTATAGGGCTCCCCAAGATCTCATAGCCGCACTCGAAGCACTAACAGTCACGCCTTGAAGAAAGGTCTTGGTCTCTTATGCGCTGGATTAAGCGAACCTTCGCTTCACTCCTACTCGTCATGTTCATCGCGCCGCAGGCGATCGCCGTATGCGTGTGTGACCCCTTTTGCCCCTTTGATGGTCACCGGCGGTCGGTAGCCCAGGTCTTGGACCTTAATCTGGACCTGTTTGCGTACAGGATTCTCGGGTATCAGGGCTGAAGGCGTACCTGAGGATCAGGTAGGAAAGCCCCATATGTAGGGGAAAACACTGTATACCGGCCCCCTCCATCCAGGACTACGGATCAGGAGGTTGGGGATTCGAATTCTCCCGGGCGCGTTAGCTAACTACTTGATACACAGCTAGTTACAGAATCCGCCGCTTCGCCACTCAGAAGCACTCCCCGAAAGACTCCCCGAACTTTTCTCAGTCTGATCGACATTGAGATGGCGCTCAACCGCCCGATACTTTCAGCGCGGCGGGGAGCTGGGGGTTCTCGTGGTTCGAGGCGGTTGAGAACCGCCTGGTCATCTTCCTTACCTCCGGTCTCGACCTGTCTACATTTAGCATTGCATCTCGATTGCGGCTCAGGTCAGTTGTGGGCCTGGGCGGACTATCCCGCAGGGGAAGACGAGGAGGATCATTCGGTGAGTCTGCTCGACGTGTTCCATTCGGTTGCTACCGGTTCCCGACGAAAGCGGGAGCTTCTAACGCCCGTTGGCTTACTGATCTTCGGCCTCACTACAGGTGCCGTAGTTGTCCTGGGTCTCTACACGGACCGCGTGCTGCACACGCCAGAGCTGCTACCGGGGAGGTTGGGAGCAGGCATCGGGATCGTGCTGCTTGTGCTGGGATCGATGCTTTGCGGATGGTGCGTTCTGCGTTTTGGAAGGGCAAAGGGTACGCCCGTTCCGTTCAATCCTCCAAAGGAGTTGGTTGTTACGGGGCCGTACTTGTGGATGCGCAACCCGATGGTGACTGGAGTGTTCACAGGTCTGCTCGGGATTGGCTTCATCCTTCACTCTGCTTCGACCGTGTTCATATGGACCCCGCTGTACATACTGATGCATGTGATCGAGTTGAAGAAGGTCGAGGAGCCGGAATTGGAGCTTCGCTTTGGTGCCGCGTATGCCGACTACAGGCGATCGGTACCGATGTTCATTCCCAGGCCCTGGCG
Organism: Gemmatimonadota bacterium; assembly: GCA_039587395.1. GTDB lineage: Bacteria > Gemmatimonadota > Gemmatimonadetes > Palauibacterales > Palauibacteraceae > JBDHIQ01. The sequence continues at coordinate 20,267 of JBDHIQ010000015.1, read as the reverse complement.
CCACTTTCGAGCCGATTAGCAGACGCGGGAGCTGTCATTCTGTCTCGACCGCTCTTGCCGCGGAGAGCCCTGTCGGCCCGGGCGTACCATTGCGCACACGACTCATCCGTGACCAGCCCTCAGCAGCGGTCGGTAGGACTCCCAGGAGACGTATATGAGAAACAGGTTGGGAACCATGAGAAACAAGGATATCCACAGAGTCGGTGGGTTTAGGAAGGCGTGGTACAAGACGGAGTTCAGAGTGATCGGGAATAGTATGATCGCGGCGAGGGGTACGAATCGGTTCGTCACGCACGCGGCGCCGACCAGCAAGAATACGCCATAGATGATCGGAAAGAAGTATCCGGCTTCCAGAAGCGCGCTTCGAAGTGACTGGGCGGTGGTTGACACCTCCGGTGGTTTCCAGCCAAGAACAGCCAGTAGGAAGAAGGCCAGGAACATCACTCCAATAAGGGTCCGAAGCGCTCCTGAGACGGTTTTCAACATGCGAAGAGATATCCTCTCTCAGCTCCCAGCTGTGGCGCGCCGCCTGTCTAGTATCTGGGCTGCGACGGTGCACCTTCCGACGAGCCTTCCCGCAGCCCAATCGTTCACGGTGAAGCTTAGGAGGTTCGAGTCGAGGCAGGCAACCGACTGTTAACCACGTGGCTCGCTGAGGGGCTCTCGCCGCTGAAAGCATGGGGTCCCGGGCGTACCATTGAGATCGCGTTCAACCGCCAGAGACGTCCGTCTCGACGGTGAGATGGTGGTCTCAGCGTTGTGTCAGTCGGTGCGACCGAAGCTATCCAGAATTCTCATCCGTAATGGACCAAAATCAGGGGGCACTGCAGTGAACCTTGTGGCCCCGGGAGGGCCCCGGCGCGAGCACGTGCGTCCGCGTCACACTACCCGTCTCGCAGCGACTCGAGAACGTCCGACGTAAACGGATTCTCTCCCGCCCGGAGCGCCGCAACCCACTCCTGACGCTGAGCGCGGACTTCGGCGCTGCCGATCTCGGCGGCCAAGAACGCCTCGAGATCCTCCAAGGCACCTTCTATGTCGTCAGTGAGTGCCCGAGCGATTCCTCGCGCATCACGGATCCACGGGATCCGGCCAAGACCGGGAGCCTGGTCTATTGCCCGGTCGCACGCGGACATGACGTCTGCGGCGAAGCCATGCACGCTGCCGTTCCAACACAGGGTGTACCACGCCCACGTCGTAATGCTCAGCTTCGGCTCGAGTGCCTGTGCCCTGGCATACGCATCTCTCGCTTCTGCGATGTTGCCCGCTCTAGCCAGGGCGATCCCCTCGTCGAGCGTGGTGAAGGCTGCCAATAGGGGCTCGATCTCCTGCGCCCTCGTCTCCCCTGCGAGATATCGGTGGATGAACCTCACGGCTCGATTGTGTGCGTCGGTAATCAGCTCGCGGTCCGCACCTCCGAGCCCGTGACCTCCCTCTGGAACCAGAATCAGCTCGTGTGGGACTTCGTGCTGGGCCAGCTGCTCGGCCATCCCCACCGACTCCTCGTAGGGCACATCGGTGTCGTTCGTACCGTGGATCATGAGGATCGGTGGGTACTCGGAGGTAATGTTGCGGACGGGCGTGTAGGGGTCCAGCAGGTGTCGTTCCGCGGCGGGGTCGAAGCCGGTCACAACCTGGGTCCACAGGCCGTTCTGCCGTAGGTAGAGGTAAAGGTTGCCCTCCCCGTATGCCTCCTCCTCGCTCACCAGTGGCGCACTGGACCGATAGAACTCGGACGGCTCTGTGTACCAGGAGTTGTCGAGGGCACCGTATCCCCAGTACGTGACCAGAGCAGTAGGCTGTGGTGTCACTCTGATGCCGCTCGCCATCGTCAGGTATCCGCCAGCTGAGCCGCCGGCCACGACGAGCCGGTCGGGATCCGCGTGGAACAGCTCCGGGCCCTGTTGGCGGATCCAGTCGAACGCATCCTCGAGATCTTCGATGATTGACGGCAGTTCCACGTCCGGTGCAAGACGGTAGTCGATCGAAACCAGGACGAATCCCGCAACCCGGCACAGGTCGAGCAGCCGTCGTGGCGGATTTGCGCGGCTCCCGAAGATCAAGGCGCCGCCGTGGATCCAAACCACGACCGGGCGGGTGACTTCATCATCTGCACGATAGACGTCGGCTTCGATCCCGGTCTCGCCGATTGTCTTATAGGCGAAGGTTCGGCTGTCGAAACCCGCTTCCTGTCGATCCGGTGGCGCCTGCTCCGGCACTGTTCCACAACCCAGCGGCATCGAGGCTCCAGCAGAGGCCAGGAGTCCGAGCATGGCTGCGTTCAAGGCCTGCGATCTCACGCGGCTCACATGGGCAGTATGACGCATGATGCTGCCTCCTCGGGGATTGGTTTCGACTGCCCTCTCCGGCTTCACCGATCGAAGCGCTCCTTCAGCCACTCGCCCACGGTTTCGAAGTAGCCTTCCGTGAGGCCGCGCGTGCGCAACGGCTTGCCTGGCGGAATGTCCTCCAGCCCGTGTCCAGCGTTCGAGTACTCGACCAGCGCGTAATCCGGGTGCCCGGCCTCCGCCAGAATCTTCTCCAGACCCGGCTTGTGCACTCGAGGCGGGAATGTGGGATCCATCTCCCCCCAGATTGCCAGGACAGGCACACGCAGTGTCCTCAGGGCAAGCTGAAGATCGTCTTCTGGCGGCGGATTGTATCGGCTCCAATACCGATGGTCTCGAGTGTCCGCTTCGACCCAGCCCAGCTGTGTCATGCCGAACCACGGCTCATCACGATAGGTGGCGATCGCGTCTTCTAGCTCGTCCCACCCCTCTCCCTGCAGGGAGTAGGCGAGATCGAGCTCCGCCAGACGGGCCGCGTTCTGGATTGCCTCCTCCTCGAAGCTTCTGGCCCGCAGCTGCGATAACAGGTTGTCGACTACTTCATCTGGTGGCCATGACTCGGCGACAGAGATCCCTCGACCCGAAACCAGGACGAGGAGAGCAATCTGCTCTGACTGCCCGCGTGCGACCGCCGCCGTCCGCGCCCCATCGCTCACGCCGAGCAATCCGATTCGACCTGGGTCGATTTCGGTCCTTCCAGCCAGGTACTCGACGGCAAGAACGGCATCACCTGCAAACTCGCTGACACGGCTATTGACCGGATGCCCTCCGGTCGAGCCGCCTACACCCCGCTTGTCGTAGATGAGAACGGCCATCCCGCGGCTCGCCAGGTAGTCAGCGATTAGAAACGGGCCGGCCATGTTACGGCTGAAGGCCCCAAGCCCGTGGAGCACGACAATCGCCGGGTGCGGTCCCGGTTCGGACGGCAGGAGCAACCGACCTTCTAATCGGGCGCTTTCGCCCTCAATCGTCACCTCTTCCTGTCGGTAAACCGACCTGCGGGCTCCGGAGATCTCCGGCTCGCCTTGCAGCTGCCAGCGGAGAGCCCCGACGTCTCCATCGGCCTCACGGACAAATTCGATCTCCGAGAAGAAGGGACCGGAGTCAGACACCGCTTCCGCCGCGACGAAAGCGTCGGCAGCGACGGGGTAGAGCCGCCGGTAGCGTCCCGAGTCGTCGAACAGGAAGTAGGACGCGCTTGTTACGGAAAATGGGCGGCTTTGCTGCACATTGTCGTGCCGTCGCACATACACCGTGCGCTCGTCTGCCAGCTCGTATGCTCCTTCGTACGGCTCGAAATCGAGAGGACCGAAGTCGATCATCCGCCGAAGGCTGAAGCGACCCTGACTCTCCGCGATCGCCAGCGTGCCGTCCAGGGCCGACCCTTCCAGGCGACCCTCGAATCGGACTATCCCCGCAGTTGACTCGAGTTCGAACTGGATTCCCGAGCCTTGGATTTCTAGATCGGCCTCGGCACCCGGTTGGCCCGGCCACATACGAACCACTCGCACACTGGAATCGGGTGACTCGGTTATCCTGAGCTCGAGGAAGGTCTCCCAGTCATCCACCTGGGCGAAGCCTATCCACGTACCGGCGGTTGTCCCGGACTCGGGGCTACAGGCGGAAAACGTGGCCAGACATAGGACAGCCACACCAAATCTGGGTACAGCACAGCGTGCCAAGAGCATCGGAATCCTCCAGGGCCGACTGCGGATTGTTGACGCAAGCTGTCTTAGTCTAGCGTTGAAGTTCCACCGTGTCTGTAGGGATACCTGGCATCAAGTGCGAGGAGATAGAGGACGTAGCCGCACGTCCACATCCGCCCCCCACTCCTCTCAGGGCTCTCTCGCCGTAGAGAGCCCTGCAGGCCCGGGCGTACCATTGAGATCTGTCGAAACCGCCAGAGACTTCCATCTGAGCGGCACCAGACCGCACGTTTCGTGTATGTGGAAGGGGTTGTCTAAGGCTGTATGAGGAAGAGCGTCATAGTCCTCGATGACTAGGGAGCGAGGGTAGGGGACCAGACGAATGATCTCAACGGATCGGCTCTACAGGTTCGGCGTTCTGGCGGCTGTGTGCGGAGCCTTGCTCCCCGGCTGCTCGAGTCCCGTCGAGCCTCCCCCGGACAATCTCTTTGGGGTCTGGGAGTGGGTGCGGGCCGAGGGAGGCATCGGGGGCGTGACCCTTACGCCGGAGACCGAGGGCTTCACCCTCCAGCTCAGGATTGCCCGGCCGGATCGCATCCAACTGGACCGGGACGGCGTCGCTGAGGTCGTGACGAGATTCGAGCTGATCCCCTCTTCGGGAACGGACTTGCGGCTGCGATACGACCAGCCGATCCTCGGCCAGGAGCAGCAGGAGTTGACGCTCAGCGAGGGAGAGCTGATCCTGACGGATCCCTGCTGCGACGGCTTCACCTACACCTGGCTCCCCCGCCTCGAGTAAGACGGCGCAAAGAGCGGCCGTCTCTCCGGCCCGGGCGCACCATTGAGATCGCGTTCAACCGTCGAAGTTCTGGGTTCCGATTCGTGTGGCCTGAGATGGTGACTTCTCAAACGAAATGAGAGGGACTGCCAACCTGGTGCCCCGGGTGACTCTTGTCGGGAAGCTCGCCGGCGACCAACGTCGACCATAAACCGTCTCTCCCACCCCGGTCATGTTCAGCAGGAGGAGTATCGTGACCCCTCACTCGAGACGCGTCATCTCTCCAAACCGCTGGCAGCAACCGATTCCTCTGATGGTGGCGGTCAGCATGGTCGCCCTGTCCTGCTCACGCGCGGAGCAGACAGGCGGGCACACAGCACCGACGCAGGCATGTGCGAGCCTCACGAGCCACACGGGTTTCGAGTTCTCGGTCGACGAGGCACGCTTGGAACCCGCAAGCGAGGATACTCCCGAGCACTGCCGCGTGTACGGCCGCATCCTGCCGGATATCCGGTTTGCCGTCTATCTCCCTTCTGACTGGAATGGTCGGCTCTTGATGCAGGGCAACGGAGGCTGGTCAGGCATAATACCTGAAGCCGGGATGCGCTATGCCGTTCGCAATGGGAGCGTGAGCGTTGGCACGGACACGGGACACGACCGCCGACGAGAGCCCGGGGGGACCTTTACGCTCGACCGGCAAAAGGTGATCGACTTCGCCTATCGAGCCGTGCACCTCACGGTCGAGGCCGCCAAGAGGATCACCGCTGCCTACTACTCGTCGCCTGTCCGGTACTCGTATTTCAACGGGTGCTCACAGGGTGGTCGTCAGGCTTTGATGTCCGCGCAACGGTTCCCGGCTGACTTCGACGGCATCGTGGTCGGGGCTCCGATCCTCGACTACGTGGGCACGACCCTGGCGGGCGCGTGGGACTCACAGATCATGGAACGCGCCGCCATCGACGTCGAGCAAATGGAGGTGCTTGCGGCTGTTGTCTACGAGACATGCGATGGATCTGACGGCGTCGAGGACTGGGTGATCGAGAACCCGCCTGCGTGCGGTTTCGATGCCGCTACCGATTTACCCGTTTGCGACGATGCGACACCGCGACCCGACTGCTTCACCAACGACCAGATCGACGCACTGATCAAGATATACGACGGGCCATCCTTCTTCCCGGGTCGCGTCGTCGGCCCCGAAGTAATCCTGGAGGGGCGGAATGCCCAGTACAGCGCCTGGCTTGATCCCAATAACGAACGCTACACGGAGCCGTTCTTCAAGTACATGGCGTTTGAAGTGCCAGACACAACGTACGATTGGCGAGAGTTCGATTTCGAAGAAGACCTGCCGAAGGTGGAGTGGCTGCGACGGATCATTAACGCCACAGATCCCGACCTGAGGCGCTTTCGGGACCGTGGCGGCAAGATCCTGATGTACTACGGGTGGGCTGACCCGGACCTGAATCCATTACAGGGAGTTCACTATTACGAGGATGTACTGGAGGAGATGGGGCCCGCAGCGACTGACTTCTTCCGCTTGTTCATGATCCCGGGAATGTTTCATTGCGGTGGTGGTGTTGGAGTAAACCGGCTCGAGCAAGACGGCAACCAGAACGCACGGTTTACGGACTTCCTGGAGGCTTGGGTCGAAGAGGGAGTGGTGCCAGAGCAGGTCCTCGGATTAAGGGTCGAGGAAGGGACGGTTGTCCGAACCCGATTGCTGTGCCCGTATCCCCGCGTGGCTCGTTACGGGGGAAGTGGGGATACAGACGACGCGGACAGTTTCAGCTGCACTGACCCGTGAGCTAGCCAGCGCAATAACGGCACGGGATGCCGAGATCAGCCGATTTCCGGCTTCTCTCCGTAGTTTAACGGGATAGTACGGATCAGATCCGGGTCTGCTAGTTGGACGCTGGGGGCCCGCCCGGGGCGACGCAGCGGAAGCTCGAAGCATCCCGCGTATCCCCTCCGTCGTACTGCGCTACCTCAGGATAAGCACAGACCGTCCTTGATCCGGCTGGCTGCAGGTTCTCGTCGAGCCAATGCGCGACAATCTGGTCTGGCGCATCACCCGATTCTACCCAGGTGTCGATTTCCTCCAGGAAATTGACCCAGGAAGGTCCTGGCCCACCTATGCAGTGCTCGACGCCCGGCATCAAGAACATTCGAACATCGTCTGCCGCGGTCCCGTCGTGTGCCAGGACCTCCTCGTAGTAGTCGATGAACGTGTGATTCGTCTGCGCGTTGTCCGACCACCCGTTGTAGATCAGGAGCTTGCCACCGCGTTCGCGGAACGCCGACAGATCCGGATTCGTGGCGTTGAGGGTTTGCGCGACTCTCTCGGCGTCCTTCTCGAAATCGTCCCAGTCGTAGCCCACATAGCTCCAGTCAGGATCGTTGTACACGAAGTACCTCATGATCCCGTTTCCAAAACCGAAATACGCGTTGGGTTCGACGGGCGCTTCGAAGGGTCCCATGTCCACACCGGTCTGGAAATCCTCGAGGTCGCCCAAGTAAGCCAGCCCTCCGGTCAGCCAGCGCGACCACCCTCCCGGGGCCGTCTCACCGCCGAAGGGGAATCCGTCTGCGAGCGGTCGTCCCTGGGAGTCTTCGGGGCCGTCGTACACGACCCGGACCGCCGCCAGCTGCTCCGCGCTCAGGCAGCGATCGGACTCCTCCCCTTCGCACAGCAAGGTGCCGACGTCGAACGTGCACTGTCGGGGATCGTTCAGAATGCCGTCCTCTATGCCGTCCAGGGCATCACAGGCTTCGAGGTAGGACGACTCGATGAGACGCTGCTCCGCGGGACCGACGACCGCCTCCTGCAGATCGGAGGGGTCAGGAAACATCGCAGCGCTGATCTGCACGGCGCGCACCGCGACCCCTGTCCAGTCGTGCGCGGGCGAGCCGGCAACGATGCCGTCGAAGTCCTCGGGGTATCGCTGGGCTTCCATGAATCCCTGACCACCACCGCGCGAACACCCGGTGAAGTAGCTCCGGCTGATCTCCGCGTCGTAGTAGCCGGTGATCAGCGCTTTCGCCGTGACGGCGGTGCGGTGTACGGCCTGGTGCCCGAAGCTGACGAGACGCTCCAGGTTGTTGAGCGCCCAGCTCGCATCGAGCGGGTGGCCCTGATGACCGGTATCCGTGCCGACCGTTGCATAGCCGGCCTGCAGGGGACCGAACATGAGTGCGGTGTTCATCACGGACCCGACGAAGCCGCCGCCTCCCCCCATAACGAACTTGCCGTTCCAGTCGTCAGGCAGCAGCAGCTCGAAGTTGGTCTCGGTGCCGATGACGCCGGCCACCATGCAATGCGGTGCCCCGTCGGTCTCGTGGGTGACCGACTGGATCCTGACGTCGGGCAGCGTTGGCAGTGATTCCGGGCTGCAGAAAGGTGCTTCCCCTAGCGCGCGCGAATCGCCGTCTTGGCTCCGACACCCCTCCACGACGCCGACTGTCAGCGTCAGGACGAATGCGGCGGCGATGATCCGGGTCGGGTACTCGAGCATGGTCTTCCTCCTGCAGAACGGCCGCCGCGAAACGATGTCTGGCAGCGATCCGCGCTGCCGCTGCCTGCACAGCTAGCAGAATGGCGACTCCTAATGGGAACGACCAGTCCGGTCATAGCAAACCGATCGAGGGCCATGGGGTTCCCCGGCGACCCGGTGGCGCCCCTGAGTCGTAGCGCGGCGAACACGAAGGCGAACTCGTACACCGGATCAACGGTCCCCGGGCTCGGTCTCGACGATATGCCACCATTCCCGGAGCTCGCGGCATAGTCCTTCCTCGTCGAAGTCGAGCAGCGCCACTCCATCCAACTCGGCGGTGACACCGGAAGAGACGCGAGTGAATTGGGCGGACCAACGTGCGACTGCCCGCTGCCCGAACACAGACACCAGCTCGTAGGAAAAGGTGACGTCTGTTTGCCTTCGCGTCGCGTGGGCCCAGTACTCGCGAACACCGTTGCGACCTTCTGCAGGCGCAGCAAAGGGCGTTTCAAAGTACCTGACATCGTGGCTAAACAGGGCGGCCGCCTCGTCAGGATCTCGCGTCTCCCAAGCTCGACCGTACTGTGCAAGCCACTTTCCGACGTCTGTTTCGTTTACTGTTCGCAAGGATACCTCCGACTGGCTGCCATGCTCGCGTCGTTCCCCCTCCTTGCATACTGTGGGACCCGCTGGAGCACCAGGAGACGCTAACCGCCAGTAGGAGTGGTCACGCTTGGTACCATTGAACCGACTTGTAGTCCTTGTTACCGGTCTCTGTTGTCTCTCCTCGACGCGCGCGGAAGCACAACCGAGTCCTTATCTCCCGCCCGGACATGCTAGTGGGTTGCCGGTGGTTCAGCCGAACGACAACACGAGCCCCGCTGGCAGACTTGAAGACGGTACGCTTCGTGTCTCTTTCGAAGTCTCGCGAGCGGATTGGCGGCTGGAGACCGATGATGGTCCCGGTCTACGCGTTGCCGCCGTCTCCGAAGAGGGCGGACCCCCGATGATTCCCGCTCCGCTCATCCGGGTGGAGGCGGGCACTCACCTCCGTGTCACGATCACGAATCGCCTCGTGGACGTGCCCATAGCGGTCTTCGGGCTTCACAGTCGGCCGGCTGGCGAGGTGGCTCCACTCGAGCTTGCCGGCGGCGAGTCTCGGACCGTCAGTTTCGAAGCCGGAGAGCCGGGCACCTATCTGTATTGGATCCGCGAGGGTCCCGAACCGGAGCCCGAGACGATCGCCGACTTTGTGGAGCGAGAGCAGCTAGCGGGGGCGTTCGTAATCGATCCCGTGGGTGGATCGCCGCCCGACCGGATACTGGTCATGAACATCTTCTCGGATCCCGAGGATCGGGCCGATCCCGACGGTGACTGGCTTGAGGGGCTAGCGATCAACGGGCGCTCCTGGCCGTTCACCGAGCGGATCTCTCTCGAGGTGGGGAATGAAGTCCGCTGGCGAGTCGTGAACGGGAGCGAACGCAATCACCCGATGCATCTGCATGGCTTCTTCTACTCGGTGCTCTCCCGCGGGACCACCACCAGGGACACAATCTACTCGCCGCAGGACCAGTCGCTGGTCGTCACCGAGACAATGCTCCCCCGGACGACCATGCTAATGGAATGGACTGCCAGCCGTTCTGGCCGCTGGCTCTTCCACTGCCACCTGTCGTTCCATGTAACACCGGATATCCGGCTGCCCGGAGCGCGGGAATCAGACCCTGAGCACGCGCACTCGCACATGGCAGGGCTGGTGTTGGGGATCGAAGTCGCGCCAGGTCCCACCGACCTGATCCGTCGCGGAGAGCCCGTCGCGGTGGACCTGTTCGCCAACGAGTACGGCGATCGGCCGGGTTATCGATACGGCTTCGCCCGGGATCCCGGCTTTACCCCAGACAGCGTAACGGATGTGCCCGGTCCGCTACTCCTCTTCCACCAATATCAGACGGTGGACGTCACTATCCACAACCGTATGTCAATCCCGACCGGCGTCCACTGGCACGGGCTCGAGCTCGACGCGTGGGCCGACGGCGTCCCGGGTTGGAGCGCCTCTGAGGGCCGTGTCTCTCCCGTGATCGACCCGGGGGATTCGTTCACCTACCGACTGGCGCTCATGCGGCCTGGTACGTTCGTTTACCACAGCCACCTGAACGATGTGGACCAGTTGGCGGGTGGCCTCTACGGCCCCCTGCTTGTACTGCCTGCGGGCGAGTCATTCGATCCCCGTACTGACCACGTGGTGACCTGGGGCTGGAATCACCCGGATGCAACCCGGTTGGAACATGTCGAGATGAACGGCCGCCAGCGGCAGCCGGATGGGTATGCGAGGGTCGGAGAGGAACACCGATTTCGTGTCATCAACATCTCTCCCGCAGGACGGATCTCAGCCTGGCTCACGCTGGATGGCGAGACCGTGCCAGTGACGCTGCACGCCAAGGATGGAGCCGATCTGCCGCCTCACCAGCGGGTCGCGGTGGATCAGCTTCCCCGGTTGGGCGTCGGCGAGGCTGCGGACTTCACGTGGACGCCGACAACCCCCGGCACCTACGAGTTGCACGTCGGGTTCGGACCGGACCCACGCGCGCATCACGTGCAGCGGTGGGTGGTCGAAGCCCCGTAACAAATGCCTCCGCGCGAGAACGCTCACACCGAGGCGCATGCGAGTCTGTCAATGAAAAGGATGCCGGGTATGCTAAGACTACATCATCTTGTCCTGCTCGCTCTTGTCAGCGTTTCGCTGACACCTGCAGCCGTGCAGGCCCAGGAACAGCCCAACATCGTGGTGGTCTTCATGGACAACTTCGGCTGGGGCGAGCCGGGCTTCAATGGAGGAGGTGTCACGCGTGGCGCTCCCACGCCACGCATCGACGATCTCGCGCGCGAGGGGCTGCGGCTGACGAATTTCAACGTCGAAGTGCAGTGCACGCCGTCGCGCTCTGCGCTCATGACGGGCCGCTACGCAATCCGCAGTGGAAATGCCACGGTGCCCATCGGCGAGGGCCTTTATGGTCTCGTCCAGTGGGAAGTGACGATGGCCGAGATGCTCTCGGACGTCGGGTACGCGACCGGGATGTTTGGAAAGTGGCACCTCGGCCGGACCGAAGGCCGATTCCCCACCGACCAGGGCTTCGACGAGTGGTACGGCATCCCCAACTCGACGGACGAGTCCGTCTACTCGGCGCTACCGGGCTTTGATGAGAGCGGGGTGTCCGAAACCTACGTCATGGACGGACGGAAGGGTGAGGTTCCTGTCCACGTCCGCCCGTACAACCTCGAATATCGTCCGCTGATCGACCGGTATCTGACGGACCGTGCCGTCGACTTCATGAGACGGCAGGTCGATGCGGGGCGGCCCTTCTTCGTCTACTTGCCCTACACCGCCACGCATTTTCCCACGCTACCCCATCCCGACTTCGTAGATCGATCGGGAAACGGCTTGTGGGCCGACCTGCTGATGCAGATCGACAGCTACACCGGGGAGTTGCTCGATGCGCTCGATGACCTCGGGGTCGCAGACAACACGATCTTCATCTTCACGGCAGATAACGGCCCGGAGGCCCTCGGGTACGAAAGCACGAACATGACTGTCGAGACCGCCGTGCACGGGTCGGCTGGTCCCTGGAGGGGCACGCTCTTCACCGGATTCGAGGGCGCGCTGCGGGTCCCGTTTGCCGTTCGGTGGCCCGACCGGATCGAGGCCGGACGGTCCAGTGACGAAATCGTGCATGCCATGGATCTCTTCCCGACGCTCGCGGCGATCGCCGGGGGGACGGTGCCGGACGACCGGCCCATCGACGGGATCGACGTTTCCTCCTTCTTGCTCAGCGAGACGGAAAAGTCCGGGCGCGAAGGCTTCGTGGTCTACATGGGGGCCGACGTGTTCGGCGTGAAGTGGCGGAACTGGAAGCTCCACTTCAACGAGCAGGACGACTGGTCGGCTGTCATGCAGAGGTACACCATGCCGCGAGTGTACAACCTGCTCACCGATCCACAGGAGCGAGACAACGTTCTGTTCCCGAACACCTGGATCCCGAAGGCAGCCCTGGTTCAGCTGGAGGAGCACATACGCTCGCTCAGGACGCATCCGCCGATCCCGGCGGGCGCCCCGGATCCGTACGAGCCGCCGAACTGACGTCGGGGGGCGTGCCTGCCCACGCAACCTTTGAACCGTAGCTGGTTTCCCAAGGTTGTAGACGGCAATGATCACCGCCGTGCGTCACCTCCGAGAGGAGTTGCCAGATGACGGGATCGCTTTCGAAGGACGCTGGTTCGCATCGGGCAGCTCTCCTGGCCGCCGGTCTCTTCATGGCCGCGGCCTGCACGTCGACTGAGCACACTGCGTCGGAACTGGAGGGCGTTCACGTCGACACGGTCGGCGGAGTGGTATATGTCCGTAATCCCATGTCCCCGTCCCGCTGGCAGACGGACTCCCTGTTCTCCATCGGCACCGCGCTTGCCGATCGACCCGACGCGTTTGGGCGAGTGGCGTCGGTGGTCAGCGACCGATCCGGCCGCATCTATGTCGCGGATCCCCTCGCCAACCAGATCCAGGTGTTCGGTTCCGATGGCAGCTACATGCGGAGCCTGGGAAGGAAGGGCCAGGGGCCCGGCGAGTTCGAAAGTCTCTACTCGTTGGCCTGGCTCGGAGATACGCTGGCTGTGCTCGATCCGCGGAATGCCCGGATTCAGTTGCTCACAATTGCAGGAGAGCCGGCCGGCCTGTTCCGCCATCAGGCGTTGTCGGGGGAGCCGCGTGTCATTCGGCTGTACCAGACCGGCGATGAGGAGATCGCCACCATTGGGGTCAAACCGCGGGAGAGAACGATCGAACGCCTGATCATCCGGTTCGGAACGGCCGGACCCAGGGACACCGTTCCCTTTCCCGACAATCCGTTTCCCGCGGACGATCCTACGGCAGGAGGAACGTCCATATTGTGCGAAACGCCCGATGGAGGGCTCACCTTCTTTCAGGTTCCGTATGCCCCAAGACACTGGGCCGTGCCGGCGCCCGGTGGCCTGACCGCTGTCACCTGGACCGCAGATTACCGGATCGCCCTCCTGGACGCGGCGGGGGATACTTCCCGAGTCATAGAACGGCAGTACGATCAGATCGCCACGAGTCCGGTCGCCTGGAAGCTGGAGCTCGGAGAATACCGCACGTTCTTGGAGGAGAGACCCGACGCACGGTGCCGCCCCGCTGATCCCGACCGGCCTCCGTTCCGGCCGGCGATACATCTCATATTCTTCGATGCGCTCGGGCGCTTGTGGGTCGAGGTCGAGACCCCGCAGGGCCGCGCGCTCGACGTGTATGACGCCGCGGGTCGCCTCGTCGGTACACTGACCGCTCCCCCGCGGGTGGAGAGCGTCATCCCCTGGGCTGACCGCGATCGCCTCTACACGGTGACAGCCGATGAACTGGGCGTGTTCCGCGTACACGTGTTCGCGATCTCTGCACCGTGAGTCAGACGATGCGCAGGACCTGCGACTCAGCGGTCTGACCCCGGCTTCCTCCTGGTCGCGCCGTTGCCTCCCTCGTTGACGCTGATCTCTGTCTTCTCGAGATTGAGTAGACCCGTGAGGCTCCGTACCATGACACCGGGTTAAGTGTCAGCACGATATGCTGCTCCGAAGCGCCGAAGGAACGAGTAGCGAGACCCTCTCACGGACAAGCTATGAAAGTGAGGATGATACTCGACATGCCACGTCTGCTGGCGGCACCGCTCGTGGTCTTGGGGCTGACAAGCTTGGGAATCGGTTCTCTGAAAGCCCAAGACGAGGGCACGGTAAGAATCATCGATTTTGGCTCCGACGCGGAGGGCGATTGGTCCACAGTCAATGACGCCGTGATGGGTGGTCTCTCCGCGGGCAACATCAGCACGTCAGGCGAAGGAGTCGCTCTGTTCGAGGGCAGTCTGTCTCTCGAGAACAATGGTGGTTTCGCTTCGGTGCGGACCGGGATCCCGGATGGTGCTCTGGCGGGTTTCTCGCGCCTGGTGGCCCGTGTTCGTGGGGATGGAAAGCGGTATCAATTGCGCCTGCGCATGGATCGGGACTTTGACGGCATAGCGTATGTAGCGAGCTTCGAGACCACTGCGAACGAGTGGATCACGGTCGAGATTCCGCTCGGGTCTTTCGAGCCGAGCTTCCGGGGTTACCGGCCTCGCAACGCCGAGCCGCTCGATGTCGGTCGCGTCCGGCAGATCGGGATCATGATTACCGACAAGCAGGAGGGCGATTTTCGGCTCGAGATCGCGTGGATCGGCGCAAACCGTGGAGAAGAGGGGGAGTAGGCTCTGGTTCTGACCAGCGCGCCTGCTGGTAGCGTGATCCGCTGCCCAGGGGCTTCCATACGCATCCGATGCAGCGCGTTTTCGCCTCACAGCTTGTGGCCACAACCTACCGTTTCTTCAATTCTGCTGCGAACATCGCAGGTGGGCTCAGACTACTGAGCCGTAACAAGGGGAGGCTTGGGCAATCGGTGCCAAGCCTCCCCACAGTATCAGCCAAGAATCCAGGTGGTTGGGTCACCCTCAGCCGCCCACTAGCCCCTCGATCACCCAGACCTCGGTGGCGCCTTCCTGAGCGGCCCATGTCCAGTACGCGATGCGTCGGCCGTCAGGACTCATACGCAGGCCACCGGGCCGCTCCCCATCGAAGATCTGAAGAGGCTCCTGGGAGCCGTCCGTGGAAAACCGCCAGATCCCTTCGGGCGGGAGAAACTCACCTGCTACGACGTATCGGTTGTCCGGCGTCATGTGGAAGAAAGGACCTCCCGCGAGGACACGTTCGCCCCTCCAGATCTCCCTGGGCTCGCCCCCTCCCGTCGGGATGAGCACGATGCGGTTCTCGCCGACATTGGGCCCGGTTCGCACGATCAGAGTGCTCCCGTCCGGTGACACACCGATCCGGCGGTCCACCCCCTCCACCCGCGCGAGCAACGTCTCCCGGCCGGTGGCCATGTCCCCGGCCCAGATCTCGCTACGGTCGCGGTGGAAGTAGTACGTGCGCCCATCCGGCGAGAACGCCAAAGTGTAATTCCTTCGATCCGGAAACTCCCTGAGGAGGGTCACGGCGCCCGTCTGGAGGTCCAGATGGAAGAGTCCTCGCACGCCGTCGCGGTGGCCCAGTACGCGGATACTTCCGGTCTCGGGACCCCAGAAGAGCCTCGCTCCGCTGGGGAAGGGGAAAGGCAGGAACCGGGTTTCGCCGGTGTGTACCGAGCGGATCCCGAGCCGGGCTTGGGCGGCATCCCACCCATCTCCCGCGGGGTAGTCCAGAAAGGCGAGGTGGCTTCCGTCGGGCGACCAGGCCGGGTCGCGGCTCCACCCTTCCGACGGTGCCCGGATCATCGTGGGCGGCGTCACCAGGCGACCTGCCGCAACGTCCACGTTGGCGGTGCGGATCTGGGGAGAGGCGCGATGGATGACGTAGAAGAACTGGTCGCCGCTGAAGCCGCGGGGGACCATGTCCCACACATCTCCCCGGATCAGCTCCGGGTCTCCGGCTGGACGCCCGCTTTCGACGGGGAGCCTCCAGATCCCCCACCCCAACTCCCGGTTGCTGTAGAAGAAGACGCCGGAGCCATCGGGGTGCCAGCCCATCAGCCGGTCCTCTCCGTTCCCCGCGACCAAAGGCCACGAGCGCCCGTCGGTCAGATCCACGGCGTGGATGTCGCGGTTCCCCGTGTCATCCGCGGCGATGCCGTATGCGGCATAGCGGCCGTCGGGAGACACGGAGAGCGACGGAATGGCTTGCACGTCCAGGCGCGTGATCACCCGTCGTGTACCATCCTCCATGGACACCTCTACGATCTCCAGGTCACCCGGAACCGCCATTCCACCCATTCCCTCCCGCTGTTGGGCGATGATGGACCGTCCGTCGGGAGTCCACGCCAGGGGCGAGAGCCAGAACGGCCCGGGCTCGGAGATGAGGGTGCGCTCCCCAGTTCCGTCCCGGCCGATTACCCGCAGCTGGTTCTCGCTGCGAGCACGTTTACCTCGCTCGAGACCGGTGAAGTGCGCCCAGAAGGTGGCGATCCGATCTCCGTCCGGCGAGATGCGGGCGTAGATAAGAAAATCCGCTGAGTCACCCCGGGCCATGTGGTTTGTGATCACCTCGGTACGGTCCTCGGCCAGATCGTAGACGGCGAGGTCCCCGCCGGGGGTGACGGACGTGAAGAAGCGTCCGAGCGCAGGCAAACCCCCGAACCACGGGCCATTGACCGTCGATGTGTGGACCCGGCGGAAGACGAGACCATCACCATCCGACTGGCCTCTGGCAGGGTTCGGCGTCAGAGCCACCGCGCTGGCCAAGGCGACGAGAGCGGCCGCTGAGGCCTTGATGGTGTGGCCGGCGCGCCGGCGCGTGCGGGGGAGGAGGCTTGAGGCATTCATTCTACGTCTCCCGGCTTCGGGGCCCATGGCAGCCCGGAGGAATTCCGGTCCGTGCGGCAGGGCCGACATACCCGGACTCGAGCAACCGCCGTACCGACAGAGCGTCAGAATGGTAAGCGATTGTTTCATAATGTCTTGAGGCCTAATGAGCTTTGCGTGAAGTCCCGCAATCCCGTTACGCTTCGTGACGTGCCTGCCGACGGCGGGTAACGATCCGATCCCGCCTCGACCCTATCGAGGCAACCGAACGCTGAACGTTGCCCCGGTGCCCGGCGCGCTCTCCACTTCAATGTCGCTCTCGTGGGCCCGGGCGATACGCCGCGCGATGGAAAGACCCAGCCCGGTGCCCTCCCCTTTCGTGGTGACCAGCGGCTCGAAGATCCGTTCGTGTTCGCTCGCCGGGATGCCGGGTCCCTCGTCCTGTACCTCCACCAGCACCTCCGATGGGTCCGTCGACACGGAGAGCTGGACGTGACCTTCCACCGGTGACGCCTCGGCGGCGTTCAGCAGGAGGTTCAAGAAGAGCTGCTCTAGCGAGTTGGCGTCTCCCGCCACCTCCACGGGACCGGCGGGAGGCTGGAAGAGCAGCGTGCACCGACGCTCCTGGAAGCGTGGGGCGGCCGCGCGGACAGCGGCCTCCAAAGGTCGGCGCAGGTCCGCCCTGGGCAACCCGCTTCCTTCACTCCGAGCCGTTCGCAGGAAGTCGGTCACCGACGCGTTGAGGCGGTCGATCTCAGCCAGGGCCCGCTCGGCTAGGGCGCGGGCCGCATCGGGATCATCTTCGACCTTTCGCCCACAGCGCTCCAGATCCACTCGAATCGAGGTCAGGGGGTTTCGAACCTCGTGTGCCAGAGATGCGGCAAACTCCCCTACGGCCGCCAGTGCCTCTCTCTGGCTCATTCGGTCGAGGGTTTCGCGGAGCTCAGCGCTCATGGCATTGAAGGCAGCCGCCGTCTCACGCACGGCCGGCGGGCCCGACTCTCCGGCGCGCGCGCTCAGGTCGCCTGCGGCCACGGCCGCCGCTGCGGAGGACAGGCCCTCGAGGGATCGGGTCAATCGGCGGGAGAACACGGTCACCAAGACGAAGGCGCCCAACGCTACCAGCAGCAGCGCCAGTGTTCCCCGGCGCGCTGCCTCATCGAACGGGGTGGTGACAGGCCCGAGAGGTGCCGCCATCACCAGCCGTACCGGAGGGTCTACTACATCACGTCTCACGGACACCCAGGACTCCTCGCCCCAGGTGAAGCGCTCCTCCTCTATGCGTGCCGGGTCGATGGGCAGGGGCGTGAGCGAGATGCCGGTGCGACGGTCTACCACGGCTACGACGGAGCCCCCCGGCCCTCCCGGAATTGCACTGATCTCAAAAAGTGCGTCACTCCGGAAGCGAACCCGAAGGGTTCCCTGCGGCTCCCCACTGAACCGCTCCCGCACGGCGAGGTTGTGGTTGAGGAACCCGGCGGGCGGCGAACGAGCGGAGCGGGCCCGATCCAGGTCGTCGGGGAGGCGAAGGACAGTGTTGCCCTCGAGATCGACCACCTCGATGAGCCACGCGAAGCCTGCGACCCGCTCCCACGCTGCTTCCAGCGCAGCGCGAGTCTGCGTGTCCGGACCTAATTCAACTGCCGTCGGAACCCGTTGAGCGGCCGGGAAGTCCCGGACCTCCGAAGCCCGCAACAGCTCCTGAACCCGTTTGTGTTCCGCCAAGTCCAGGAGCGCCGACTGGTTGCGGGACCATCTCCTTCCCATCGCCAGAACGGTTTCCTCCAGGGCCTGGTCCAGCTGGCCTCGAACGAGCAGGAGGCCCGAGTTCCGGGATGAATTCACGATGGCGACGCCCACCACGCCCAACGGGAGTAAGACGCCCAGGAGGACGAGGAGCAGGAAGCGTGCGCTCAGAGACAGCCGTGCCATGAACCTCATCCTTCGCGAGCCCCTCCAAGGGTCTCTACGTCCGGGGGTCCACCGATGCCATACTTCTCTAGCATGCGATAGAGACGTGGCTTTGAAATCCCTAGCACGCGCGCGGCCCGAGTCTTGTTGCCATCGACGCCGTCGAGAACACGGCGGACGTGTTCCTTCTCGACTTCCGCGAGCGCTCGCAGGGCTCCGTCCGGCCCGCGCAGCCCGGGAAGCAGGCCCAAGTGCTCCGCTCGGATGACGCCCCCGCGGACGAGTGTAACGGCGCGGGTCAGACAGTTCTCCAGTTCCCGCACGTTGCCTGGCCAGTTGTGCCGCACCAGGGCGGCGAGGGCGCCGTCCGAGAGGGTGGGCGGCGATCTGTGGAGTCGCTCCCCGGCCCTGTGCATCAGGTGTGCCGCCAGGAGGGGGATGTCTTCGCGACGCTCACGCAGCGGCGGCAGCACCACCTCCACGATCTTGAGCCGATAGTAGAGGTCTTCCCTGAACCTCCCGTCGGCGACGGCGGCTTCCAGATCTCGATGCGTGGCTGCGATCACCCGCGCTTCGGTGCGCTCCGGCACTTCGCCTCCCAGGGGATAGACCTCCTGATCCTCTAGGACGCGGAGGATCTTGGCCTGGAACTGGGGTCCGGTGTCTCCGATCTCGTCCAGGAATACGCTTCCCCGGCCCGCCAGCAGGAATCGACCGCGGCGATCGGCTACCGCTCCGGTGAAGGCCCCGCGCACATGTCCGAACAGCTCAGACTCCAGTAGGGGCTCGGGCAGAGCCGTGCAGTTGACAGGGATGAAGGGCTCGGAAGAGTCCGGAGAGTTGAAGTGGATCGCACGGGCCACGAGCTCTTTCCCGGTCCCGGATTCCCCCAGGACCAGCACATTCACGCGGCTCGCAGCGAGCTGGCCTACCAGCTTGAACACCTCGATCATCGCCCGGTCGCGTCCTACAAGCTCGCCCATCGCATACGCCCGCGTGTCGTCCTCCGCCTCGCGCGCAGCCCGCTCCCGGGTCGCCCGATCCTTCGCGGCGCGGCGGATCACGCTCTCCAGCTCGGTGAGTTGGATTGGCTTTACCAGGAAGTCGAGGGCCCCGGCCCTCATGGCGCGCACGACCGTGGGCATGTCGTCGAACGCCGTCATCAGCACGACGTCCATGTCGGGCGCACGATCCTTCACGAGCTCGAGAAGCTCGATCCCGTCCATACCCGGCATGCGGATGTCGCTGAGGATCAACTCCGGATCGAACGAGGAGAGCCTCGACAGCGCGGCTTCGGCGCTCGAAACTACCTCGACCGCCAGTCCGAGATCAACCAGGGCTTCCCCCAGGGACCCGAGGATGGCCTGGTCATCGTCCACCAACAGCACTCGTCTGGGCATGCAACGACCTCCAGCACCAGGAGGATCCCATCGGGGGAGCATCGAGGATGAAACGGCAAGGTCCGTTCTCGTGGATGAATTGCGGCTGCAGCGCCGCGGACCGCGGCCTCATCCTCTTCGGCGTACACATGGAGCTCGCCCGAAGAGTATCGAAGCGTTCCGGTGAGGGCAACGATTCGTTACGGTCGGAATCTACGCCGGCGCTCGGCATGTCGCTGGACATTCCGGCCGCGCAGGCAGCAGGTTGTCCGATCTCGTACAACCCAAGTCTCGGGGGCACCATGGTGGCCGTCTTCAGCAAGCCGGCCACCCTAAGTCCAATCA
>JBDHIQ010000014.1:0-26026 GCA_039587395.1 Gemmatimonadota bacterium | reverse complement strand
GAGAAGAACTCCCTCACCCGTTCCAGCCCTTCCGTCAGATCCGGCTCCTCTACGGCCAGATTGAATCTGAGGTAGCCGGGTGACCCGAACGGCTCGCCGGGAATCGAAGCGACGCCTCCGTCCATGAGAAGCCGCTCCGCGACCGAGAGTGACGCTTCGTCTCCGCGCAGGCGGGTGTAGAAGTAGATCGCGCCGGGAGGCTCCCGCACCTCCAGGGCCTCGATGTCGGAGAGGATTTCCAGTCCCATCTGCCGGAGCCCTTTAAGGCGCTGCACGAGCCCTTGTATGGCCTGGTCCCGCTCTTCTTTCATTCCAAGCGCCGCCGCCGCCGCACATTGCGAGGGGAGGACAGCTCCGGAAGTGGTCTGGCTCTGGAGATCGGTAGCCTTCTTGATGAGGTCCGGAGGCCCTACGGCGAAGCCGATCCGCCAACCCGGCATGCACAGCGATTTGGACACGCCATCCATCAGCACTATCCGCTCCGATCTGGACGATACGTCGAATACCGAAGCGGCGGGCCCTCCCTGAAAACCGAGCATCCGGTAGATCTCATCCGACAACAGCCAGATCCCGTGCCGGCCGCACCATTCGACGATGGTCGAGAGCTGATCCTGATCGTATACCGCACCGGTCGGATTGCTCGGGCTGTTGAGAAACATGCCTCGCGTCTGTGGAGTGCGGGCCCGCTCAAGCTGATCGGGATCCAGCAGGAAGCCGTCCTCCCAGCCTGCGGACACGATCACCGGCTCGGCCCCGGCGAGCTCAATGAGCGTCGGGTAGCTGGGCCAGTACGGGGCTGGCACGAGAACCTCGTCTCCAGCACCGAACAGGCAAAACGTGCAGTTGAACAGAGCTTGCTTCACCCCCGCGCTCACCATCACCCGCGGCACCTCGGCGTCGGAGTGCGACGTGGTGTCGTCAAGGAATCGGACCACCGCCTCCCGTAACTCCGGAATGCCCGGCGTGGGCGGATAGCCCGTGCGGCCGGCGCGGATGGCCTCGATCCCCGCAGCGGAAGCGTACGCCGGTGTCGGGAAGGCAGGCTCGCCGGCCGAAAGGTCGACGACAGATTTACCCTCCGCCTTCAGCTGTTTGGCGCGGGCCGCCAGCGCCAGCGTGGCCGAGGGTGTCAGCGAACGGATGTTCGGTGAAAAGTCCACAGGTCCGTGGTCCGTGTTTGAAGGAGATCCATGGGGTCGATATCTTCGAAATACCAGCCTCGTTAGCCAATATCGCGCTGTCGTGGCCGGGTCTGGCAGGATCATAGGCAGCGCTCCTTGAGACCGTCAAGCGCGTGCCGGTAATAGTCTGGAACGAGCCGTACGGGAAACGACAAATGACCACTGAAAGCAAGAGCCAGTTGACTCCGCAACAGATTCTCGCTGCGGCCAGGGACTTCTTCCTCGGAGACGAGCCCGTATGCCAGGCGTGGCTGGAGAGCGAGAGCGAGACGAGTCTCACGTTCAACACGTTCCGGGGAAACCTGGTCATTGCAGCCGTTTCCGACCCGGACGATGGTTCGACCACTGTCCGCGTCACCACACTGCGTGCCGAAGGCGCCGTTCCACGCCTTCTGACGTACCTCCAAAGTCTGGAGACCGGGGTCGTGGCGTGAGGATGACCGTCCGCATTCGACTGTTCGCCCTGTATCGTGACCTGGTGGGCCGGGATCAGATGCTGCTCGAGGTACCCTCGGGCTGCACCGCGAGAGAAGCTGTCGATGCGCTTCGACGTCACACGGGTGCCCGCTCGCTGCCGGCGGAGCCGGTTGTAGCCGTGAATCAGGAGTACGCCTCCATCGAGCAGGTGCTCGAGGATGGGGACGAGCTGGCTCTGATCCCGCCCGTTGCCGGCGGCTGACGTGACGATGAACGCCCGTGTCCGGGTGTCTATCACGGATGCCCCTGTCGAGAGTCCGGATATCCTCCAGGGCATTGGCAGTACCGGCGATGGAGCGGTACTCCTGTTCGAGGGCAGGGTACGGGATACGAACGACGGCAGGCCGGTGGTCGCTCTGCGCTACGAAGCGTATCGGGAGATGGCCGAACGGGAGCTCACGGCCATCGCCGAGGAGACGGCCCGCCAGCTCAAGTTGGGAGAGATTGTCGTGGTCCACCGAACAGGGCAGCTCGACCCGGGTGACGTCAGCGTCTGCATCGCCGTGGCGGCCCCGCACCGGGATGCTGCCTACCAGGCCTCACGCGCCGTCATCGAAGAAATCAAGCGCCGGCTTCCCGTATGGAAGCACGAGCAGTACGCGGACGGCACGGATGCGTGGGTGGCTGCGCCGGCCCCGGAAGCGGATCCCGTCCCGGGGAGAGCGGATCCCGGAGGATCGGGGTCGGGATGAAAGACCAATTCGGACGCCGCGTCAGCTATCTGCGAATCTCGGTTACGGACCGGTGCAATCTTCGCTGCACGTACTGCATGCCGGAGGAGGGCCTGGACTGGATTCCGAAGCCGGAGATGCTGACGTACGAGGAGATCACCGAGATTGTCCGCCAGATGGCGGGTCTTGGCCTGCGGCGGGTCCGGATCACCGGTGGTGAGCCGCTCATCCGGCGGGACCTGGATGTTCTGGTTGCCCGGCTGGCCGCGGTGCCCGGGATCGAAGACATCTCGCTTTCCACGAATGCCGTCCTGCTGCCGCGGTTTGCCGTACAGCTGAAAGAGGCCGGGGTCCGCAGGATCAACGTGAGCCTCGATACCCTGCGCGCCGACCGGTTCGTGGAGATCGCCCGCAGACCCGAGCGCTTCTACCACGCTACGCTGGAAGGCCTCCAGGCGGCGGAGAGCGTCGGTTTCGATCCGCTCAAGATCAACTGCGTGGTCATGCGCGGGCTCAACGATGATGAGGTCCGGGAGTTTGCCGAGGCGACCCATGAACGGCCGTGGCACGTACGGTTCATCGAACTGATGCCGGTCGGTGAAAACCTGCACCTGGCGGACCGTTTCGTGCCTGCCGACCAGATCCTCCGCAAGCTCCGGGATCTGGGAGATCTCGAGCCCGTCGCGGGGCCGATGGGCAACGGCCCGGCCACCTATTTCCGGTTCCCCGGAGCGGCGGGTAGCATCGGGGTGATTACCCCGCTATCTCACAACTACTGTGAGCGCTGTAACCGGATGCGGTTGACCGCGGATGGCAGGCTGCGCACGTGCCTGTTCGGGACGCACGAGGTTGATCTGCGGTCTCAACTCCGGGAGACTGGCCGCATAGTCCCAGCGGTGGAAGAGGCGCTGGCCGACAAACCGGAGCGCCATTACCTGGAGCTCGGGAACGCACGCGGCAGCGGCGGACTGGCGGCGCTGAGCGAGGTAGGTGGTTAGGGGCAGGCAGACAGAAATGGCGGGTGTATGGAATGACATATCAGGACAGAGAGGAATATCGAGCGCTCGTTGACGGGATCGCCGATCTCCGCGAGCGACTTGGCGAGATCCATCCCGAGTCGTCTCTCTCCAGAGGCGAAGCCCTGGAGTTGCTCGATCTACTGGAGAAGGCAGCGGAGAGAACCAGCCCGGAACGGCTGGATCGTCTGATGGACAACATAGCGGATGAAGCTGCCCGAAGAGCTGGAGCACTAGCCCTCGCTCGCGGTGTGTGACGCCGGCCGGGGCAGCCGGTCGACAGCCAACCGATAGCACACTGACAGGCAGGGCATAAGAAGGAGGGCGATAGATGGACAAGATCACAGTCGTCGGCGCCGGTCACGTCGGAGCCACGGCCGCCCAGAGGATCGCCGAGCGCGAGCTGGCGCGCGAGGTAGTGCTCGTCGACATCGTCGAGGGGCTCCCGCAAGGGAAGGGACTGGACCAGTGGGAATCGGCACCGATCGAGGGGTTTGACACGCGAGTGGTCGGCGCGCAGAGCTATGAGGCCACGGCGGGGTCCGGCATCTATGTGGTGACGGCCGGGCTTGCCCGCACGCCGGGAATGAGCCGTGACGACCTGGTGACGAAGAACGCCACCATCATTGCGGGCATCTCGGAGCAGATCCGCACGTACAGCCCGGACTCGATCATCGTGATGGTGACCAACCCGCTGGACGTGATGGCGTACGTGGCCAAGGAAGTCACCGGCTTCCAAAAAGAGCGCGTGATGGGAATGGCGGGCGTGCTGGACACGGCCCGGTTCCGCAGCTTTCTCGCGCTCGAGCTGGACGTCAGCGTGGAGGACATACAAGCGCTGGTCCTGGGCGGGCACGGGGACAGCATGGTGCCGATTGTCAGCACCGTGTCGGTCGGAGGCATTCCCCTCACCCAGCTTCTCTCAGCGGAGCGGATCGAAGCGATCGTGGATCGGACCCGCAAGGGTG
The DNA here is from genome assembly GCA_039587395.1 of Gemmatimonadota bacterium. GTDB lineage: Bacteria > Gemmatimonadota > Gemmatimonadetes > Palauibacterales > Palauibacteraceae > JBDHIQ01. The sequence goes on along the minus strand of JBDHIQ010000014.1, from coordinate 21,713 downwards.
GCGGAGAGATTGTGGGCCTGCTGAAGACGGGCAGCGCCTACTATGCGCCGTCTGCGGCCGCCACGCAGATGGTCGAGTCCGTAGTCCGGGACAAGAAGCGGATTCTCCCCTGTGCCGCCTGGCTGGAGGGCGAGTACGGGCTGGATGGTCTGTTTGTTGGCGTTCCCTGCAAGCTCGGCACGGCCGGAATCGAGCAGATTCTGGAAGTGGAGCTCAGCGCCGGGGAACGACAGGCGCTGCAAGCATCGGCCGCAGAGGTAAAGGAAGTCATGGGCGTGGTCGACCTCGGGCAGCCTGCCTGACCGACATCCCTGACATCGTACGGAGGCCTGCCAACGGTACGCCGCTCGGACGTCTGTCCGGGCGGTGGGCCGGCCAGGTGACCAGCGGGCCGACCAGAGGATCGGGGAGGCCGTCGGTCAGGTGATCGGGACTTCCGTCTCGTGCAGCGGTTGCGAGATGGAGATCTCGGTCGTCGCCGCGAGGTCCAGACGGTCCGGCGGCGACAGCGGCTCCCAGCTCCCGTTCCACAGCACCTCGACAATCGGCCGCATGAGGTTCTCGGGGTTTGTGCCGATCACCCGGGCGATGTCTCCGGTGCTCAGCTGCACGTAGCTGTCCAGCGGGAACACGGACACTTCGCTGGCCAGCGCATCCACGATGGCGGCATCGAACTGCTCGCCGCGCATGGCCACGACTTTCTCCAGAGCCTCGAAGGCCGTGAACGGCGAGCGATAGAAGCGTGCGTGGGAGAAGGCTTCGAACACGTCCGCGACCCCCAGGATTCTTGCCAGCAGATCGATCTCCGACCCGCGTGCTCCAGAGGGATAACCGCTCCCATCCATCCTCTCGTGCTCTTGCCGCACGGCAACGCTCAGCCACTCTGTCTCAGCCGCGGAGCCTGCCAGCAGATCCGCGCCGTATCCGGGATGCCGCCTGATCTCCTCGCGCTCCTCGTCTGTTAGGGGACCTTCCTTTTCGAGAATGGGGAGAGGGAGCCGGGCCATTCCGATGTCGTGCAGCAATCCGGCGTGAATAGCCCGGTGCGTATCGCCCAGGGAGAGCTCCATCCCGATGGCGATCTTGCCTGCGACAACGGCGACGTTAACGCAGTGCGTACCCAACTCGAATCGGTCGTACGGTTCAAGCGCCCTGAGGAGCAGCTGGTTGCTCTGCATGAGCGATGTCTGGAGCCGCTCCGCAAGCACGCGGGCGCCGTCCACGTCGGGCCCGCCGCCCATCTGGACGCTCTCGAACACGCTGCCGACAAATCTCGCAGCCTCTCCGTAGAGCGGGCGGGTGCTGAACCGGGCAGGCTGTCTGATCCGAAGAGGCGGGGGAGCGCCCGCAGCGTGCTGGACCGGAGCGCGGCCGTGCTCGAGCAGCAGCCTACACAGCGCGGCCAGCGTTTCCTCGCGGTAGGGACGACAGAGGAAGTGGTCTATGGGAGTAGTGTCCGGCCCGTAGCGGCTCTCCGGACTCTCGCCTTCACCCAGGAGGACCAGCAGGGTTGTGCGGGGATGGCCATCCAGGTACTGGGAGATCTTCGCCAGATCGAATCCGGCATTGTCGCCGTCGCAGATGACCAGGTTGGTGCCGCTACGCACCGCCGCAAGCACTTGCCCGACGTCGTCCGAGCAGAATACATGCGGCTCGACAAGTCGCAGTGCAGCGATCGTGACCTCATCTACATCCCGTCGACCGCTCAGGAGCGCAACCACACTCGCTGTCTCTGGCATCGTGGCTTCCGTGCTCATCTCCCGCATCTTGCCTCCCACCAGCCTGTCCGCAGACCGATCCTCGTCCTGTAGTGTGCCGTGATCGCAGAGTATAATGGTCGTTGCGACCCGGCGCCGCACGGCTACCTTGAGCGTCCTATGGAGAGACAGCGACCACTTCTCGTTCTCGCGGCCGCCTTCGGGTTCACCGGTGTCGCGGCTGGTGCGTTTGGAGCGCATGCCCTGCGGGACATTCTGGATCCCGCCGGTCCCTTCGAAACCGCGGCGCGGTACCAGATGTACCACGCGCTGGCCCTGTTTGGCGTGGCGCTGGCTGTCGGCCGCTCACCGAGCCGGCTGTGGACCGTGAGCGGCGCACTGTTCACGGTCGGAATCATCGTCTTCTCCGGCAGCCTGTACGCGCTCAGCCTTACGGGGACCAGGCTCTGGGGTGCCGTGACGCCGCTGGGAGGTGTGTGCCTTCTGGCCGGCTGGCTGACGGTCCTCCTGGCCGCCATGCGGTCCTGACGCGCAACGCGGCGGCGTCAGAGACGCGGCGGAGTGACGCCGCGCTGGCCCTGATACTTCCCGGCTTTGTCACGATAGCTCACTTCGCAGGGCTCGTCGGACTCGAAGAACAGCACCTGGGCGATCCCTTCGTTGGAGTACACCTTGGCCGGAAGCGGAGTGGTGTTGCTGATCTCCAGGGTCACGTGCCCCTCCCATTCCGGCTCGAACGGAGTGACGTTCGTGATGATGCCGCAGCGGGCATAGGTGGACTTCCCGACGCAGATGGTGAGCACGTCTCTGGGGATCCGGAAGTACTCCACTGAGCGGGCCAGCGCGAACGAATTGGGCGGGATGATGCAGAAGTCACCGCTGTACTCGATGAAGGACCGCTCGTCAAACTGCTTCGGATCGACCAGCGGCGAGAGTGCGTTGTGGAAGATCCGGAACTCGTCCGCCACACGCATGTCGTATCCGTAGCTGCTGACGCCGTAGGAGACCACGCCCTCGCGCACCTGACGGTCCTCGAACGGCTCGATCATGCCATGTTCCATGGCCATCGTGCGAATCCAGCGATCACTCTTGATCATCTCAGTCAGCGCTTTCTTTGCGTTCCAGTTCTCCGTGAACCCGTTCGATCTGCTCGACAACCCGCTGGGGCATCTCCTCCGGCAGCGCGTGCCCGCCGTCGGGTACGAGAGTGAATTGCCCTCCCAACAGATCGGCCAGTCTGCGGGCGTTCTCCGGCTCTATGCGCGGATCCATCGCTCCTGTCAGCACGCAGGTGTCCACCGTCCGGGTGGGCAACCAGTGTTCCAACTCGCCGGGCTCCCAATCGGCCAGCAGGCAGAAGAGGGCGGTGGCGCGGCGCGGATCCGCATACGGTTCGGAATAGGCCGCCACCCGCTCGGCCGTGACGGTGGTGCCCGGGCCGTACACGCGCCGGAGAATAACATGCGCCAGCGGTCTGCGAAGCGGCCGAATAATGCCCGCCACCGCCTGCCGCATCAACCCCGGGCGCAGGAGCCGTAGCACATGCGGCCGTCTGGTCCATGGAGTCACCGGATTCAGCAGGACCAGCCCGCGCACCCTTACGTCGACGGACGCAAGCGCCAGCGCGAGAGCCGCGCCCTGAGAGTGACCCATGACCAGCTCCGGCGACACCTCCAGCTCCGCCAGGAGCGCGCGCAGGCGACGGACTTCGTCCGCAAGACGATAGGAGAGGTCGGGTCGCGGCTGAGATCCGCCGCGGCTCAGGAGATCCACCAGTAGGAGCCGGAAGCGGTCCTCCAGCGCATCGGCAACCGGACTCCAGATGTGTCGATTGGCGCTGATGCCGTGCAGACAGAGCAGCGCGGGTCCGGAGCCCCGGAACTCTACCCGGAGATTTCCATCCGGTATGGCGACGTCTAGAATCCGGCTCTGCATCGTACCTGTGGACCGCCTGGTTAGTGGAATCCGGGCAATATGAAATGGCCTGCCGGAGCCGGGCAACGACCTTCAGAAACAGCCCGCATCTTGCCCCGCGAACGCCCCCCGGTTTAGCCTGTGAGCTTCCTTGCTCGCTGACGCGACCCGCGCTATGTTCGCGCAGCCAAGTGAAACTTTTCACAAGGAGTACGGGCGGCGGTGCTGGATCCGTATCTCGGTATCCTTTTCGTGGGTCTGGTGGGCGTCCTCAACGGCGTCGTGCTCGTCTCGTTGAGCCACCTGATAGGCTGGCGTCGACCTACCCCCGCAAAGCTGACCCCCTACGAGTCCGGAGTAACCCCGCTCGGCGGGACGCGAGAGCGGTTCTCGGTCAGCTACTACATCGTTGCCATGCTGTTCATCGTCATCGATATCGAAACGCTCTTCCTGATTCCGTGGGCGACGATCTTCCGCGACCTCGGGCTCGTTGGCCTTCTTGAAATGCTCTTCTTCCTGCTCGTGTTGATCGTCGGGCTGGTCTACGCGTGGCGGAAGGGCGCCCTGGAGTGGGATTGAGATGACGAGAAAGCTGGACGTCCTGAAGCCTGATGCAGGCGAGCTGGATACCGGAATTCCGCAGAACTGGATGACCACCAGGCTCGACTACATCATCAATTGGGCCCGCCGCAACTCCGTCTGGCCGATGCCGTTCGGAACGGCATGCTGCGCGATCGAGATGATGGCCGCGTACGCATCCAAGTACGACATCGGACGCTTCGGGATGGAACGCCTGTCGTTCAGCCCCAGGCAGGCGGATCTCATGATCGTCGCGGGCAGGCTCACGTACAAGCTCGCGCCGGTCATGCGGAGGGTGTGGGATCAGATGCCGCAGCCCAAGTGGTGCATCTCGATGGGCGCCTGTGCCAGCTCCGGAGGCATGTTCGACAACTACACCATCGTGCAGGGGATCGACACCATCGTGCCCGTGGACGTCTATGTGCCGGGCTGCCCACCACGCCCGGAGGGACTGATCTACGCTCTTCTCATGATTCAGGAGAAGATCAAGGGCGAGTCCGTGTCCGACCCGCGGTTGCGAGTCGAGGATCCCGAATCAGTGGGACGTCCCAACCTGTCGCCGGAAGCTATCGAGCTCGTCGCCCAGCCCTTCGGGAACTCGACGGAGCAGAACCGGGTGAGTGGGCTCACGCCGACCACGGCGGTGGCACGTCCCCGGGATCGCAAAGAACGTCTCCTCGAGCACACGGACTAGGAAACCCAGGGGCCAAGGCGACGCACTCGTGTCCACAACCACCTCTCCCGTAACCGGCCGCGGACTGATCACGGCGGAGCCCCGGACTGAGGCCAGTCCGGAGGAGCACCCCTCCGTGCGCGCCCTGCGCGACCGGTTCGCCGACGCGGTTGTGCGCGTGGCCAGCGACGTGTCCGGCTACCCTGTTGTCCACGTGACACCGGCCTCCAGTGCAGAGATCCTGTCGTTCCTCCGTGATGATGCGGGACAGCGGTACGAGATGCTGCTGGACCTTATGGGTGCAGATCTGGGCGGAGGCAATCCGATCCAGGTGTGGTATCAATTGTGGTCCCTCGCACACGGGAGGCAGCTGCGCATCGTGTGCGAGGTGCCGCTGGATGATCTGACGCTCCCCAGCGCCACGCCGCTGTGGGATTCCGCGGACTGGCTGGAGCGGGAAGTGTTTGACATGTACGGGGTGACGTTCACGGACCACCCCGATCTGCGTCGCATCCTGATGCCCGAGTACTACGAGGAGGGGTTTCCGCTCCGCAAGGACTTTCCGCTGCGGGGTCGGTTCAGCCGCTCCGAGCAGGTGCGGCGCGCGCTGGCGCGTGGGTTCGAGGATACCTATGCCATGCGCGAGCTCGAGATGGGCGGGTATCTGGACGGAGAGACTCCCGAGGTCATGGAGTTGCCGCCCGATGCCAGTCTTGAGGACCTGGCCGTCGATCATCTCGAGGGGGTCCCCATGCTCATCAACATGGGACCTCAGCATCCCGCCACACACGGCGTTCTACGTCTGGTGCTGCAGCTGGATGGCGAGCGGATCCTGAAGTGCATTCCACACATTGGCTATCTGCACACCGGATTCGAGAAGACGTGCGAGTTCCGCGAGTGGAACCAGGTGATCCCGTACACGGATCGCATGGATTACCTGGCGCCGATGATCTACAACATCGCCTATGCGGGTGCAGTGGAGTCACTGCTGGGCGTCGAGATCACCCCGCGCTGTCAGGTGCTGCGGGTCATCCTGAACGAGTTCAACAGGATCCTGGGCCATCTGCTGTGGCTGGGCACGACCGCGATCGATCTCGGAGCGTTCACAGTGTTTCTCTACACCTTCGAGGAGCGGGAGCGGATCTACAATCTCCACGAGGCCTACTGCGGCGGCCGGCTGACGACGTCCGTGAGCCGTATCGGCGGAATGGTGGCGGACCTCCCGGCCGGGTGGCTGGACGCGGCCTGGGACTTTGTCCGCACGTTCCCGAAGACGCTGGACGAGTGTGACCGGCTGGTGATGAAGAACTCGATCTGGATCGGCCGTCAGTCGGAGATCGGCACGATCACAGCCGACGATGCAATCAGCTATGGACTGACCGGACCGAACCTCCGTGCCAGCGGGATCCCGTACGACGTCCGCAAGGCACGGCCGTATCTGGGATACGAGGAGTACGATTTCGACGTGCCCATCGGCACGCATGGCGACTCGTACGACCGATACCTCGTGCGACTGGAGGAGATGCGCCAGAGCGTCCGGATCCTGGAGCAGGCGCTGACCAGGCTCCCCGATGGGCCGGTGAACGTGGACGACCGCAGCGTGGTGCTGCCTCCGAAGAGCGAGGCCATGGGCTCGATCGACACTATGATCTCCCACTTCAAGCTGGTGATGGAGGGGCTCAAGGTGCCGGCCGGCCAGACCTGGTACTCTGTCGAGGCGTCGAAGGGGGAGCTGGGGATAGGGCTGATCGCGGACGGGGGGACCAAGCCCGTTCGCTGCCGTTTCCGCGCCCCGAGTTTCGTCAACATCGCGACGTTCCCGTATCTCATCGAAGGAGAGCTTGTGGCCGATGTGATCGCGGTCAACGCATCGCTCGACATCGTGCTGGGAGAGATTGACCGATGAACCGGAAGATCCACCCGGCTGTGGCGGGCGCTCAGCCCTACATGCTGGCGGAGCACGACCCCGTGGACGGCCCGCTCTTCGACTCAGACGAGGGGCAGGACCGGTTGCAGAAGATCCTGAGCCGCTACCCGGTCAAGCAGGCTGCATTGCTGCCTCTCCTCAACTTTGCGCAGGAGAAGCGGGGCTGGGTCTCTCCGGAAGACATGGAGGACATCGCTCGGGCGCTGGACATCACGCCGGCCTACGTACGGTCCGTGGCCACGTTCTACACGATGTACAACAAGCACCCGGTGGGGAAGCACCACATCCAGGTGTGCACGTGCATCTCCTGTTTCATCAACGATGCGGAGGGCGTCTACGAACGGTTCCTGGCGGAGACGGGTACGCGGCCGGGCGAAATCTCCGAGGACGGCCGGTTCACCGTCACCGAGGTGGAGTGTCTGGGCGCGTGTGGTTTTGCCACCGTAGTACAGATCAATGATGAATACTTCGAAGACGTGACCGCGGATTCGGTTCCGGGGATCCTCGAGGAGTTGAGCTGAATGCTCTCGATAAGGCGGCGGGGCTAGCCATGTCGCACCCGTATCGACACGAGCAGGAGACCACCACGCTCCTGTCCCGGTACCAGGGCGATCCGGAGGCGCGCACGCTCGCGGGCTGGCTCGAGCGAGGGGGCTACCAGACGCTCAAGAAGGCCCTGGCCATGGAACCGGACGACATCACGGCGCTCGTCAAGGATTCCGGCCTGCGGGGTCGTGGAGGCGCCGGTTTCCCGACGGGTCTCAAGTGGACGTTCATGCCCAAGGAGCCGACCGACCAGCGGCCCAACTACCTGTGCTGCAACTGTGACGAGAGTGAGCCGGGGGCATTCAAGGATCGAGAGATCGTTCGCTGGACGCCGCACCTCTTGATTGAAGGTTGTCTGGTCACGGCCAGGGCCATTCGAGCCCGGCACATCTACATCTATGTCCGTGGCGAGTTCTTCCCCGTGACCAGGGTCCTCAATAAGGCCGTGACGGAGGCTTACGAAGCGGGCTATATCGGCGAGAACATCCTGGGCTCCGATTGGAGCTGCGACCTCACCGTTCATATCGGGGCCGGCGCCTACATCGCGGGCGAGGAGACCGGCCTGATGAACTCGGTGGGCGGCAACCGGGCCGAGCCGTGGATCAAGCCCCCGTTCCCGGCGCAGGCCGGCGTATTCGGAATGCCGACGACGGTCAACAACGTGGAGACGCTGGCGGCCGTCCCGATGATTCTGGACAACGGGCCGGACTGGTATCGCCAGTGGGGCACCGAAAAGTCGCCGGGCACCAAGATGTGGTGCTGCTCGGGCCACCTGGTACACCCGGGCAACTACGAGTTGGCCCTCGGCGTACCTCTCAAGGACGTGATCTACGACGTGTGCGGCGGAATCCCCAACGGGCGCAAGGTTCAGGCTGTGTTCCCCGGGGGGTCCTCCACGGCACTGCTCACGGCCGACGAGTTGGACTGCGACACGACCTATGAAGCGATGATGGAAGCCGGCAGCGCGCTGGGCACGGCATCGCCGATCGTCATGGACGACAGCACCTGCGTTCTGAGTGCCATGCGCCGGGTGGCGCACTTCTACGCTCATGAATCGTGCGGGCAGTGCGTCCAGTGTCGTGAGGGAACGGCCTGGATCACCAAGATTCTCCATCGGATCGAATTGGGCGATGGGGAGATGAAGGACCTGGACACTCTGTATCACCTGTGCGAGCAGCTGACAGGCCGAACGATCTGTGTCCTGGCGGACAGCGTGACATTCCCGCTTCGCTCGGCGCTGGACAAGTTCCGCGACGAGTTCGAGGCGCACATCCTGAGGGGCGAATGCACGGCACGGTGACGGGAGAGGGCAAGTAAGTGGCGGACGCGAACGGCGATCTGGTCAGGCTGACCATCGACGGCGTGGAGATCGAGGTTCCAAAGGGGACCCGGCTCATCGACGCGGTGGAGCGGGCGGGCGTGGTCGTACCTCGCTACTGCTACCATCCGGGTATCCCGTCCCGGCCCGCGCAGTGCCGCGTGTGCCTGGTGGAGGTTGAGGGTCAGCCGAAGCTTCAACCCTCCTGCGTGTTCGAGGCGCAGGACGAGATGGTGGTGAAGACGGCCAGCGATCAGGTGAGGCTGGCGCGCAAGTCGGTCATCGAGTTGCTACTCCTCAATCATCCGCTGGACTGCCCCATATGCGACGCGGCCGGTCAGTGCATGCTGCAGGACTACGCGTTCGAGACGCGGCAACTGGACAGCCGCCTGAACGAGGAGAAACAGGTCCAGGGGCGGGATCGCGTCGCCGACGACATCCTCTACTTTGCCGATCGCTGCATCATATGCACGCGATGCGTCCGGTTCATGCGCGATGTGGCCGACGACGACAGCCTCGTGGTCGCCCAGCGCGGCCATAAGTCCTACATCGACACGTTCCCCGGAAAGGACCTGAACCACCCCTTCCAGGGCAACATCGTGGACGTGTGCCCGGTTGGAGCGCTGGTCCACGAGGATTTCGTCTTCAAGGCGCGCGCCTGGGACATGGACAACACACCCAGCATCTGTCCGGGCTGCTCAACGGGTTGCAGCGTCTCGATAGACACGAAGGAGAACCAGGTCGTGCGGCTCAAGCCGCGTTTCAACCCGGAGGTCAACTCGTACTGGATGTGCGATTACGGGCGAAAGCACTTCGTGATGTCGAATCGCGGCGTGCGCGCGGAGGTCCCGCTGATCCGCGAGGACGGTGAGCTGCGGCCCACGGATTGGGCTACGGCGCTCGATCGCGTCGCCGGCCGGCTGGCCGAACTGCGTAGTGTGCCGACCGATGTCGGCGGGGAATCCATCGTATCTGCCTTCAGCGGCAACGAGAGCCTGTTCTATCTGCGGCGTTTGCTGGATTACCTCGGCATAGACGGAGGCGCCTTTCGAGTCGAGACGGGAGACACGGCCACGCTGGCCGGCTTCCCCAAGCTGCAGCTGCGCGCCGAGCGGGCGCCCAACGGGAATGGAGCGGAGTCGCTGGGATATGGTCGCGTTACCCAGTTCCCCGAAGCGCCGCAGGGCGTGCTGATAGTCCTGGAGGATGCGCTGCACTGGGCTCCCGGAGAGTACGGGAGCGACGCTTCGTTTTTCCTTTACCTCGGCTCCAGTCTCACCCCTGCCACGCGGAACGCGGACGTGATCCTTCCCGTCTCCAGTTTCGCGGAATCGAATGGCACGGTCAGCAATTTCGAGGGACGGGTCCAGCGCTATCGACAGGCCTTGCAGCCGCCCGGGATCGCCCGGCCGGCATGGCTGGTCTTGAGTCGGTTGCTGGCTGAGCTCGGAGAAGGGGAGGCGGTGCTGACGGCCGGCGGGGCGTTCCAGGTCATGGCAGCGGAGAGCCCTGCCTTCGGGGGTCTCGTGTGGTCGGAGCTTGGCCTGCGCGGAGCGATACCGCACAATGGGGCCGCTGTGGAAGCGGAGGTGACCTGATGCAGCCGCTGAGCGGAACGGCCCTGGTGATCTTCGCGGCCGTGAAGGCAATTGTCTTCTTCACGCTGATGTTCCTCATCGTCGCCATCTCCACGATGGTGGAGCGGAAGGTCGCGGGCTTCATCCAGGACCGCAGTGGTCCCAACCGGGTGGGGCCGTGGGGACTTCTGCAGGTGATAGCGGACGGGGTCAAGAACTTCCTGAAGGAGGAGACGCTCCCGCGGGAAGCTCTGAAGACGTTCTTCATGTTGGCGCCGGTGATCGCGCTGATCCCGGCCACCATTCTGTTTGCCGTGATCCCGTTCGCCTCGCCCACTCCCACCCGCTGGGGACTGGTCGAGATGATCGTCGCGGATGTGCCGATCGGGTTTCTCTACATTCTCGCCATCGCCTCGCTGGGGGTGTACGGGGTGGTGATGGCCGGCTGGTCCTCTGGGAACAAGTACGCTTTTCTGGGCGGTCTGCGCGCCTCCGCCCAGATGATCAGCTACGAGGTGGCCCTGGCGCTCAGCCTGGTGCCGATCATCCTGCTGACGGGAGACGTGAGGATCCCCGAGCTGGTATCCATGCAGCAGAGCTTTGCCGCTGCCGGGCCGCCAACGGTCTCCATGTGGTTCATCGGCCCGCTACTGCTCTCAGCGTTCTTCTTCTTCGTGTCGGGACTGGCGGAGACGAATCGACTGCCGTTCGACATGCCGGAGTGTGAGGGCGAGCTGGTGGCGGGATTCCACACCGAGTACTCGTCGATGAAATTCGCGGTCTTCATGATCGGCGAATTCGCGCACATGATCACGACCGCCGCCCTTGTCACCGTGTTCTTCCTGGGGGGCTGGGACATACCGTTCTGGAGCGGGGACAACATCCGTGTCCTGGCGGACGGCACCGTGATAGGTGATCCCACCTGGTGGAAGACGCTGCTGACGCTGGCGGCCTTCGCAGTCAAGCTGTCCACCGTGATCGTCCTGTTCATCTGGATCCGCTGGACGTTGCCGCGCTTTCGCTACGATCAGCTGATGGATCTGGGCTGGAAGTTCCTCATCGAAGCGGTCACGCTCTACATCGTGATCATCGCCGCCGCGATCCTGGTGCTTGAAGCGTTGAATGTGCCGCTGGGACTGGGCTACGGGGCGATTCTGACGGGCGTCAATATAGTTCTTGCGGGAATCCTGTTCTTCTTTATCGACCGGGGAGCGGTGATCAAGGGTGCCGGCTACAAGGGTCACGTGGTGCGCCGCCAGCGCGTGGATGAAGAGCGCCAGGACAGGCGCGACCGGGCCTCCGCGGCGTGAGGGGGGAATAGGCGATGCCTGGTGAAGTGAAGGTGCTCGAACGACCGCACGCCGAAGCTTCGTACGTACGCGCCGCTGCGCGAGGGATGGGCATCACGCTGCGGCACATGCTGAACCCGTACAAGGTGACGCAGCAGTATCCCGAGGAAAAATGGGACCTGGCGCCACGCTGGCGGGGAACGCACCGCATGGCGACCCACGAGGACGGAACCGCCAAGTGTGTGGCCTGCGGCCTGTGTCCCACGGTGTGTCCGGTCAACTGCATCAAGCTGATTCCGGCCGAGGACGAGAGCGGCGAGCGGTATGCCGCCGTGTACGAGATCGATGAGTTCCGGTGCATCTTCTGCGGCTTCTGTCAGGAGGTGTGCCCGGTAGAAGCGATACACCTCGGCGTGCACTACGAGAACGCCGAGTATACACGTGAGCGCTGGGTGTACGATCTGGAGCGGTTGTGTGAGCAGGATCATCCCTTCAACACGCTGTGGGATCCTGCCGATCCGAGGTCCGAATGATACTGGACTTCCTGTTCATCCTGTTTGCGGCCGGAGCCGTCATGGGAAGCCTGCTGGTCATCACGCGCAGGAACCCGGTCACGAGCGTCGTGTTCCTGGTGATCGTCTTCTTCTGCCTGTCCGGGCTGTTCCTGATGCTCGACGCCCAATTCATAGCCGCGCTGAACATCATCCTGTACGGCGGCGCGGTCATGGTGTTGTTCCTGTTCGTGATCATGCTGCTGAATCTGGGCTACGGTGAGTGGACCGACATCCGTGGCACGCTCGGGAAGCTGATTGCCGGCGCGGTGGCGGTCGCGTTCGTGTTCGTCACCACTCGCTATTTCCTGAGCGGCGGGCAGCCTCTGCTCGCGGATGACGCGGCGCTGGCAGTCGTTCGCGCCACGACGCTGGAGAAGGGGGCGATCGGGGCGATAGCCGAGCCGATGTTCAACGAGTTCGTCCTGCCGTTCCTGCTCGCAGGACTTCTGCTCCTGGTAGCCATGGTGGGTACCATCGTGCTGGCCAGAAAGAGGAACCCATGAACGCTCTGGCATCGCACGCGGATATCGCGCTCATCGTGAGCGCTCTCCTGTTTGCAGTCGGGGTTGCCGGCGTGCTGCTGCGGCGCAACGCGATCATCGTGTTCATGTGTGTCGAGCTGATGTTGAACGCGGTTAACCTCACCATCATTGCCTTCTCCCGCAGCCTGGGCATGGAGGGTCAGGTTCTGGTGTTCTTCGTGATGACGGTAGCGGCCGCGGAGGCCGCGGTGGGTCTGGCAATCATCATCGCCATTTTCCGCCACTATGAAGTGGTGGACCTCGACCGCTTCAACCTGCTCCGATGGTAGGCGCTACGATGAGTTTCGGACTCGCCTGGGCGGTTGCAGCGGTGCAGGAGCACGCGGCCACTTCGGGCTTCACACCCATCCTGCCGGCGCTGATCCTTGTCTTCCCGCTTCTGGGCGCGATCATCAACGGGCTCGGAGCGTTCGTCTGGCGCGAGAACAAATCGGTACCGACGTGGATCGGCCCGCTGGCGGTGATCAGTTCTTTCGGGGTCGTCCTGGCCAACTTCATCGCGATGAATGGGGCGCCGCCCCACGATCCGGCCGTCGTCCACCTCTGGACCTGGATCGCCTCGGGAAGCCTGCACGTGGGGCTGGATCTCCAGTTCGACCAGCTGTCCATGCTGATGGCCATGGTCGTGACCGGCGTGAGCAGCTTGATCCACGTTTACAGCGTGGGCTACATGCGGGCCGACCCCGGCTATTCGCGGTACTTCGCGTACCTGAACCTGTTCGTCTTCTTCATGCTGGTCCTGGTTCTCGGGGCCAGCTTCCCGGTGATGTTCATCGGTTGGGAGGGCGTCGGGCTGTGCTCGTACCTGCTCATCGGTTTCTGGTACGAGAACCCCGAGTTCTCATACGCCGGCCGGAAGGCGTTCGTGGTTAACCGGATCGGCGATGCCGGATTCCTGATCGCGATGTTCCTGATGTTCGGCGTGTTCGGGAGCCTGGACTTCGTGAACGTGTTTGCGGCCGCCCCCGAGCAGCTGATGTATGGAGCGCCCCTGGTCACCGGGATCACACTGCTGCTCTTCCTGGGGTGCACAGGGAAATCGGCGCAGATTCCACTATATGTGTGGCTTCCCGACGCTATGGCAGGACCGACGCCGGTATCCGCCCTGATCCACGCCGCGACCATGGTGACGGCGGGTGTCTACCTGGTGGCCCGGACCAGCGTGTTGTTTGCGGCGGCGCCGGTGTCGCAGGGTGTCGTCGCGGCCGTCGGTGTGGGCACGGCGCTGTTTGCCGCCACGATTGCGCTCAAGCAGTACGACATCAAGAAGGTCCTTGCCTACAGCACCATCTCGCAGCTGGGCTACATGTTCCTGGCGGTCGGGGTCGGGGCGTTTACGGCCGGGATCTTCCACCTGATGACGCACGCCTTCTTCAAGGCGCTGTTGTTCCTGGGAGCGGGAGCCGTGATCCACTCGGTGGATCACGCCTGGCACCACGTGGGCAGGCACGGGGACCCCAACGATATGCGCAACTACGGGGGTCTCAAGGAGCCGATGCGGATCACGTGGGTCGTGATGTGGATCGCCACACTCACCATCTCCGGCATATTCCCGCTGTCCGGCTTCTTCTCGAAGGACGAGATCATCTGGTCGGCCGGGGCGTACGGGTATCCCATCCTGTGGGGCGTCGGGATCGTCACCGCGGTGCTGACGGCCGTGTACATGACCCGTCTGATGGTGATGACGTTCCACGGTCGGAACCGCAGCGGGGAGGACGCACGTCCCTACCTGCATGAAGCCCCGCGCGTGATGTGGATTCCGCTGGCCATCCTGGCCGTGCTGTCCATCGAGGCGGGCTGGATCAACATCCCGGTCGCGCTGCCGCTTCCCGATATCCAGTGGCTGCACCACTGGCTGGAGCCGGTCTTCGCCTCCGCGCACGAGGTGGCCGCGGCGCACGGAATCCACGTGGCGCACGAATCGCCGGTAGGCGGCGGGGAGGCGCTGTGGGCCCTGATCTCCACGCTGCTGGCAATGGTGGCCGTGTTCGTGGCATTCCGGGCCTTCTCCGCCAAGCGCTACGCCCCGGCAGCCGAGTCGCCGGAGCCCACCGGATTTGCCCGGGTGTTGTACCGCAAGTGGTATGTGGATGAGTTGTACGATCGGGTCATCGTGAGACCGCTGCACGCTCTGTGGAGGGCTTGCTGGCGCGTGGTGGACGACGGTCTCATCGACGGCTCGATCAACGGACTGGCGGGGACGGCGCGCCTGGCAGGCTGGATGGGAAGCCAGCTGCAGACAGGCCGCGTCGCGTCGTACCTGTTCTTCTTCATGCTGGGGGTGATCGTGATTCTCGGCGCTCTGGCGCTGTAGGCGAACCGGAGACGGACGAGAGGCACGGATAACGGAATGGACCTATACGACAGCCACTGGATTCTGACGCTGTTGCTTGCGCTGCCACTGGTGGGCGCCGCAGCCTGCTACGTCGGTCCGATTGGCCGCGTGAAGCATGTGGCCTTCGGATTCAGCGTCATCACGTTCCTGCTTTCGCTGCCGCTCTTCTGGACGTTCAACCCGGAAGTGGCGGGGTTCCAGAACGAGGTGTCGCTGCCGTGGATCGAGACCTGGGGGATTCACTACGCCATCGGAATCGATGGCATCTCTTTGTTGATGGTCCTGCTCACCACGTTCATCACGCCATTGGCTATCGCCGGGTCGTTCACCTACATCCAGCGCCGCGAGCGGGCTTTCTACAGCATGATGTTGCTGCTGTTGACAGGCATGCTGGGCGTATTCGTCGCGCTCGACCTGTTCCTGTTCTTCGTCTTCTGGGAGATCATGCTGATCCCGATGTACTTCCTGATCGGGATCTGGGGGGGACAGCGCCGGATCTACTCCGCCGTCAAGTTCTTCCTGTTCACGGCGGCTGGATCCCTGCTCATGCTCGTAGCGATCGTGACCATGGTCTACCTGCACGGGCAGGAGTACGGGGCGCTGTCGTTCGCGTATCAGGACCTGCTGCGGATGAACTTCGGACCGTCGGCCCAGGTCTGGTTGTTCGCGGCCTTCGGGATGGCGTTCGCCATCAAGGTGCCGATCTTTCCGCTCCACACCTGGCTACCGGACGCACACGTGGAGGCGCCCACGGCTGGCTCCGTCATCCTGGCCGGCATCCTGCTGAAGATGGGTATCTACGGCTTCATCAGGTACGCTCTGCCTCTGTTCCCGACTGCAGCCACCGGATCGATGTTTGTGAACCTCCTGCTCATCCTCGGCTTGATCGGAATACTTTACGCGGCCTGGGTGGCGGCGGTACAACCGGATGCCAAGAAGCTGGTGGCCTACACTTCCGTGGCCCACCTTGGCTTTGTGGTGATCGGCGTGTTCGGACTCACGACGCAGGGGATCGAGGGCGGGATCCTCCAGATGGTCAACCACGGCATTTCCACGGGAGCGCTGTTCCTGCTGGTCGGCATGCTTTACGAGCGCCGGCACACGCGGCTGATTGACGACTTTGGGGGGATCGCGAAAGTCATGCCCGTGTTCGCGTTCGCTTTCGTCGTGGTCGCGCTCAGTTCGATCGGATTGCCGGGAACGAACGGTTTCGTGGGCGAGTTCCTGATTCTCATCGGCACCTTCCAGACCCATCCGGTCATAGCCACGATAGCCACGACAGGCGTCATCTTCGCGGCCTGCTACATGCTCCCGATGGTCCAGCGGATGCTGCTGAACGTGCTGGACAAGGATGAGAACAGGCAGCTGTTGGACCTGAGTTTCAGAGAGCGGGCGGTTCTGGCGCCGCTCCTGGTGATGATCGTGCTCATCGGCGTCTATCCCGGTCCATTCCTGGATCGCATGTCGCCGTCGGTCGATGCTCTGCTGGAGAACGTGCAGATGCGAACGACGCTGACATCTGACCAGGCTGTGGAAGCACCGGACGTTCTCTCGTTCGTTCCGCCGGAGACACGACCATGAGCGCGTCGCTGGATTTCGTGTCGCACACGGATTATCTGGTGGCTCTGTTGCCGGCCTGGCTGCTGGTCGCAACCGCCATGGCCGTTCTCATGGGCGACGCGTTCTCGAGGGAACCCGGAAGCGCGACAGGGCGACGCTGGATCGGACCCGTGGCGGCGGTCGCGGTGCTGCTGGCGGGCGTGGCCAACGGCCTTCTGATGGGCGTGGAAGTCACCACGGCGGTTCCGATCGTGGCGGTGGACTCCTTCACGATAGTCGGCAACTTCATCGTGCTCGGCGCCACATTCCTGACGGCACTGTTCGCTCGCGACTACCTGGAGCGGGAGGACCTGGGTCCGGGCGAGTTCTACGCCCTCCTGCTTCTCGCGGCGGTCGGCATGATAACGCTGATAGCGGCGCGAGACCTGATTCTCCTGTTCGTCGGCCTGGAGCTGATGTCCATCGCGGTCTACGTCCTTACGGGGTACGCCACCCGGAGTGCGCGCTCCTCGGAAGCCGGACTCAAGTACTTCCTCGTGGGAGCCTTCGCGAGCGCATTCCTGCTGTACGGGATCGCGCTGATCTACGGGGCTACGGGCACCACCAGCCTGGTCCGCATCGCGGCCACCGTGAGCGCGGCCGCCGCTTCTGGCGACGTGCTCCTGATTGCCGGCACGGGACTCCTGCTGATCGGTTTCGGATTCAAGATCGCGGCGGTGCCCTTCCACATGTGGACGCCGGACGCCTACGAGGGCGCGCCAACTCCCATCACCGGCTTCATGGCCACGGGGGTGAAGGCCGCGGCCTTTCTGGCTCTCTTGCGCGTGATCACGGTGGATCTTTCCGCTGCGGAATCCGTCTGGAGCCCTGTGATCTGGTGGCTGGCCATCCTCACGATGATCGTGCCGAACCTGATCGCGCTCGCACAGGACAACGTCAAGCGAATGCTGGCGTACTCATCGGTGGCTCATGCGGGCTATCTGCTGGTGGGTGTCGAAGCCGCCTCAGAACTGGGACGGGCGGCAGACTTCTTCTACCTGGCCGTGTACACCCTGATGACCCTGGGTGCGTTCGGCGTGGTGTATCTGGTGGCGGGGAAGGGGGACGAACGTAGTCGCCTTGCCGACTACCGGGGGCTCGGCTGGAGGCGTCCGGTGCTTGGAGCGGCGCTCGTCCTCTTCCTTCTCTCGCTGGCAGGCTTTCCGCCCACTGGCGGGTTTGTCGGAAAGCTGTATCTGCTCCAATCCGCCATTGATGCCGGCCACATGACCCTGGCTATCGTACTCGTACTCACGAGCCTGGTCGCCTACTACTACTACCTCCGCGTCGTCTGGAAGATGTACTTCGACGAGGCCCCCGAGGACGCTCCCGTCCCACAGGCGCCGGGCGGATCGTTTCGCCTCGCGACCGCCCTGTGTGCCGCAGGAATCCTGGTGGCCGGCCTGTTGCCGGGCGCGGCTCTGCGGATTGCGCGCGCCGCGGGAGGAGACTCCGGAGCGAACGCCGCGACTGCAGTCGTCTCCGTGAGCCCGGCGGCACGCGGACCGGCGGCCGCACCTGCCGTGTCCTTGCAGCCCGAACCCGAAGCTTCGGGGCCCGAGTCACAGTAGGCCGATGACGGGGTGGTCGGTCCCTTCCCGGGGACCGCGGCCACACCATCCCCGGGCGGACGCTCGGGGAAGTCGGCCAGGTACGGTGAATTCACTGGAATTTCGACAAACATCGAGAGAAGAAACGAGTCATGAGAGTTGATGCAGGGATCTTCAGGGAGTACGACATCCGAGGCATCGTGGGAGAGGATCTCACGGTGCATGTGGCCGAAGCCGTCGGACGGGTGTTTGGGAGCCAGCTGGCTGACCGGACGAACCCGGTCGTTGCCGTGGGCCACGACAACCGTCCCAGCTCGCCCGAGTTGGCCCAACGGGTATGCGCCGGATTGAACGGTGCGGGAGTCGATGCTCTGTACGTTGGTACGGTCCCGACCCCGGCGCTGTACTTCGCCGCCATCGAGTTTGGCACTGACGGCGGAATCCAGATCACCGGATCGCACAACCCGCCGGAGTACAACGGGCTCAAGATCGTCCGCGACAATCGGTCCATCTACGGCAAAGAGATCCAGATTCTGCGCGAGGATATCGAGGCGGATCGGTTCCGCGTCGGGAGGGGAGCCACGCAAGAAGTGGAGATTCTGGATCGCTACGTGGAGGAGATCGCCAGCCGCGGAGCCGTGGACGGCAAGGTCAGCATCGTTCTCGATTGCGGAAACGGGGCCGGGAGCGTCGTGGCCACACGCGCGCTTCGGGCAGCAGGGGTGGATGTGGATCCACTGTTCTGTGAATCGGACGGAACGTTTCCTAACCATCATCCGGATCCCACCGTGGATGAGAACCTGGTCGATCTCATAGCGCGCGTGCTAGAGACCGGGGCCGACCTCGGGATAGGGCTCGACGGCGATGCCGATCGAATCGGAGCCGTAACGAATGAGGGCCAGATCGTCCGCGGAGACCACTTGCTGCTCCTGTTCGCGCTGGATGTGCTGCGCGAGCGGCCAGGATCGGAAGTGGTGTTTGATGTGAAGTGTTCCAAGGCCGTGACCGAGTCGATCCAGGCTGCCGGCGGCGTGCCGGTCATGTGGAAGACTGGACACTCGCTGATCAAGGAGAGGATGAAGGAGTCCGGAGCTCCCATAGCAGGTGAGATGAGCGGCCATATAGCCTTTGCTGACAGGTTTTTTGGAACAGACGATGCGATCTATGCCGCGGCACGCCTGGCCGGACTGGTGGCCAGCAGCGGAAGCGCTCTGTCCGATCTGGCGGCCCGGATTCCCAGCTATCCGTCCACCCCGGAACTCCGTGTGGATTGTCCCGAAGATCAGAAGTTCGGCATCGTCGCGGAGGCCGTCGCGCACTACAAGGAAACGCACGACGTGATTGACATCGATGGGGCCCGTATTCTGTTCGACGGCGGGTGGGCGCTCATTCGCGCGAGCAATACGCAGCCGGTGATCGTCGCCCGCATGGAGGCTGACACGCCGGAGCGGTTGCAGGAGATTCACGGGGAAATCAGCGACTATCTCGGCGCGAGGGGTGTTACCGTACCTCCGCTCGCCTGAGCCCACAGGCACCAGGGAGCCACACGAGAGAGCCATATGAACATTCACGAGTACCAGGCCAGACAGATCTTCCGGGCGCACGGGATGCCGGTCCCGGAGGAGGAAGTGGTGACCACGCCCGACGAGGCGCGCGCGGCTGCCGTCCGATTCGGTGGATTGGTGGTGGTCAAAGCGCAGGTTCATGCGGGTGGTAGAGGGAAGGCGGGCGGGGTCAAGCTGGCCGATGGACCCGATGCGGCAGCGGCGGCAGCCGAGCAGATCCTGGGGATGGAAATCAAAGGGATCGTGGTTAGAAAGCTGCTCATCGCGCCGGCCGAGGACATCGCATCCGAAGCGTACGTCGGGATCGTCATGGATCGCTCGTCGCAGGCCGACGTGATCATGGTATCCGCAGAGGGCGGAGTGGACATCGAAGAGGTGGCCGCGACGATGCCGGAGGCGATCCTCAAGGAGCGAGTCGATCCCCGGTACGGGCTGCT
Organism: Gemmatimonadota bacterium; assembly: GCA_039587395.1. Classification (GTDB taxonomy): domain Bacteria; phylum Gemmatimonadota; class Gemmatimonadetes; order Palauibacterales; family Palauibacteraceae; genus JBDHIQ01. The sequence continues at coordinate 1,590 of JBDHIQ010000014.1, read as the reverse complement.
CAGCCACCAGGCGGCAAAGCTGGGTTTCTTCCTGTACGACGACGCTTCGGTAGCCTCGCAGGCTGCCAGGGTCATCCGCCAGCTGTACGCGGCCTACAGGAGTTCCGGCGCCACGCTTGCCGAGGTCAACCCGCTGGTGGTGAACGGTCAGGGAGAGGTGCGGGCCATCGACGCCAAGATGAACGTGGACGACAACGCTCTGTTTCGCCTGCCGGATGTCGCGAGCATGCGGGATGAAGAGGCCGAGGTGGCCGCAGAGCGCCGGGCGCGCGAAGCCGGGCTCAGCTACATCCAGCTTGACGGCGCCGTGGGTTGTTGCGTGAACGGCGCAGGCCTGGCCATGGCCACGATGGACCTGGTCAAGTACTACGGCGGAGAGCCGGCCAACTTCCTGGACATCGGGGGATCGTCGAATCCGGACAAGGTGGTGACGGCTCTCGAGCTGATAACGGAGGATCCGAAGGTTCGGTCGATTCTGTTCAATATCTTCGGTGGAATCACCCGTTGCGACGATGTGGCAAACGGAATCGTAGAAGCCACGGGGAGAATCGATATCGACGTTCCCATCACGATTCGGCTGACGGGAACGAACGAGGAGCTCGCGCTCGAGATTCTGGAGCGCCACGGGTTCGAGGCGATGGTAGACATGGACGAGGCCGTGCGCACTGCGGTGCAGAGGGCCGGAGAAGCATCCGAGGGGCAATGAGCATATTCGTCGATCAGGGCACCCGACTCGTAGTACAGGGAATTACCGGACGGGACGGGTCGTTCCATACACGACAGATGATCGAATACGGTACGCGCGTGGTTGCCGGCGTGACACCCGGCAAGGGAGGACAACGGTTCGACGATTCGGTACCGGTGTTCGACACGGTGGCAGAGGCCATTGCAGAGACGGCGCCGAACACGAGCGTCATCTACGTGCCGGCTCGCTTCGCGGCGGACGCGATTCTCGAGGCGGCAGATGCTGGCGTGGAGCTGATCGTCTGCATCACCGAGGGCGTGCCAGTCGCGGACATGATGCGGGCGCTCCCCTACGTTCGGGAGAAGGGCGCCAGACTGGTCGGACCGAACTGCCCGGGTCTGATCACGCCCGACGTGGCGAAGGTCGGTATTCTCCCCGGTCAGATAGTGCGTGGCGGCCCGGTTGGCATTGTAAGCCGATCTGGCACGCTGACCTATGAGGTAATCTTCCAGCTCACCAGAGCCGGGATCGGGCAATCCACCTGTCTCGGGATCGGCGGCGATCCGCTCATCGGGACCAACTTCGTGGACTGTCTGGAAGCATTCGAGGCCGACGAGCACACGGAGGCCGTTGTGATGATCGGAGAGATTGGCGGCACCGACGAGCAGGTGGCCGCTCAGTACGTGTCGGAGCACATGAGCAAGCCGGTGGTTGGTTTCATCGCGGGTCAGACGGCGCCACCGGGTCGCCGCATGGGGCACGCGGGAGCGATCATATCGGGGTCCGAGGGAACGGCGGCCGAAAAGATGAGGGTGCTCGATGAACATGGTATCGCGGTTGCCCAGCGTCCCGTGGACATCGTGGACCTGGTCCGCGACCGCCTGTAGGAAACGGCACCGTGAGCG
>JBDHIQ010000149.1:0-6387 GCA_039587395.1 Gemmatimonadota bacterium | reverse complement strand
GATGGTGGCCATTTTCGTGGGTGCCACGCTGACCGCTACGTCGGTCGGGATCACGGCCAGGGTGCTGTCGGATCTGGACAAGATGCACACCTCGGAGGCCCGGATCATCATCGGGGCGGCCGTGATAGATGATGTGCTCGGGATCGTGATCCTGGCGGTGGTGGTCGGAATGGCGGGCGGAGCGGCGGTCACGGTGCTGGGCATCTCGAAGATCTTCATCTTCGCCGTGGGCTTCCTGGTGCTGGCCGTGATCATCGGCAATCGATTCGCCCCGTTCCTGTTCAACGTGGTCGATCGCATGCGGGTGCGTGGAGTCTTGCTGGTCACGGCGTTCTGCTTCGCGCTGCTACTGGCGGCCCTGGCGGCCCTGTCGGGTTCCGCGATGATCATCGGCGCGTTTGCCGCGGGGATCGTGCTGTCGTCCACGAACCAGTTTGACACGGTTGTGGAGAAGATCGAGCCTGTGGCGGATGTGTTTACGCCCATCTTCTTCGTGGTTGTGGGTGCGCCCGTGAACGTGCGACTGTTCATACCGGGGAGCGCGGACTTCAACCTGTCCGTGCTCGCGGTTGGCACCATCCTGACAGTCATCGCCATCATCGGAAAGATCGTGTCCGGACTGGCCGTTCGGCAGCCAGGGATCAACCGGCTGGCGGTTGGGGTGGGCATGGTCCCGCGGGGCGAAGTTGGGTTGATCTTCGCATCCTTCGGACTCGGAGCCGGAATCCTCACGGGCGAAGTGTACAGCGCGATTCTCATCATGGTCATTGTCTCCACCTTCCTCGTGCCGCCGCTTCTCAAACCGCTGCTGGAGAGGAATCCGCCGGTGGAAGGAGACCGGGCCCCGATCCATCAACCACCAGACGAGGTCTGAGCGCTGGGTTGATGGACCCCAGGAGGGCATCAGAACGGACGCGACTTGACCCTGAATAGCGCCGGGTCCACGTTGTGGCCGCTGGATCCGCCCCCGGGGACTACTTCGTGGAGGACATGGAAGCAGATATGGCGTCGCAACAGGCCGCTTGGCTGACCGGGGCTCGTGATTACGTCGCACTGACCAAGCCGCGCATCACGTTTCTCGTGCTGGTTACGACGGCCACCGGTTATTACCTGGGCAGCGAATCAGGCGTCGACCTCACGCGCCTGTTCAACACGCTTCTGGGCACAGCGCTGGTGGCGGCCGGAACCGGAGCCATGAACCAGGTACTGGAGCGGGATGTGGACGGACGGATGAACCGGACGCGGAACCGCCCGCTGCCGGCGGGGCGCCTGGCAATCCGGCCAGCCGCCGCGTACGCCATGGCTCTTGCGGTGTTCGGGATCCTGTTTCTGGCGTGGACGGTGAACCCACTCACGGCCGGGCTGGCTGCCGCGACCTTCCTCATGTACGACTTTCTGTACACGCCGTTGAAGAGGGTCCACGAGATCTCGACGCTTGTTGGGGCCGTACCGGGTGCGCTCCCCATCGCGGGAGGTTGGGCCGCGGCCCGAGGCTCGCTGGAGCCGGGCGCGTTGGCACTGTTCGCCGTGCTGTTCTTCTGGCAGCTGCCGCACTTCCTGGCCCTGGCCTGGATGTTCCGCGAAGACTATCAGCGGGCGGGCCTGGCCATGCTCGGCGCGTCGGAGCGTCCCCGTCCGCGGGCGGGCCTGCATGCCATCGCCTACACTGTGGCCCTGGTGGCTGTCAGCCTGCTCCCAACCGTGCTGGGTCTTACCGGGGGCCTGTACTTTGGTGTCGCACTTCTCCTGGGGTTGGCTTTCGTCAAACAGGTGACCGAGTTCGCCAGGTGTGCGAACGCAGCGACGGCCGGACGGATGTTCCGGTATTCCATCCTCTATTTACCGCTCGTACTCGGCGTGGCCGCGCTGGACAAGGCCCTGTAGCTGCATTACGGCCGGTGGGGGGAACGCCGGAACCGCCTTCGCTGTTACTCCTGACGTGGAGCATCAAGTGGAGCAAGAACCATTGAGTCGCGTGACCAGGTCGGCCCGCGATGGAGCCCTGGCAGGTCTGCTGGCGGGAACCGTCCTGGCCGGGCTGTTCTATTTCTACGACCTGGGTCTGGGGAGGGCGCTACAAACCCCGGCGTTCCTGTTCGGCGCCTTGACGGGACGCGGCGACATCCAGCCATCTCTTGCCGTCATCGCGGCATTTACGGGCGTTCATTACCTGGTCTGGGTGGGTCTGGGCATTCTGGCCAACTCGCTCATCGACTACGCGGAGCTCCCCAGGAATCTTCTGATCGGGGCCGTCTACGGGCTGTTCGCGTGTTCGATCGTGTTCTACGCAGGCCTCGTGATGGCAGGCACGGACGTGCTGTCGGCGCCGAGCTGGCCCGCCGTGTTCTTCGGGAACGCAGTGGTCGGGATGGTGATGTTCACGCATCTGCACTGGCTCAGGCGGGGCACGGCTGCCGCCACGCCTGTCAGCTTCGTTCGCTGGCACCGCACGCTTCGGCACGGTTTCACCGCGGGTATCATCGGCGCACTGGCGGTCGCGGTGTGGTTCCTGGTGGTGGACTTTCTGTTTAGAGAGCCTCTCTACACGCCGGCAGCCCTCGGTACGCTCCTGCTGCGCGGCGGAGGCGGACCGGCCGACATCTCCGTGATGTGGGGTCCTGTTGTCGGATACACGGTTCTCCATTTCGCGTTCTTCATTCTGGCCGGAGTGATACTCGACGGTTTGACCGGACAGATCCAGCGGTTTCCACCGCTCGCGTTCGGGCTCGTGATCCTGTTCGTCGTATTCGAGACACTGTTTGTCGTGATGACGGCCGTGCTCGGCAGCTGGCTGCTGGACGAGCTGGACTGGTGGTCCATTCTGCTGGGCAATCTGGTGGCGGCGGTCGCCATGGGTCTCTATGTGTGGAAAGTGCACCCGGCGCTGCCACACTCCCTGCGGCGCGAGGCTCTGTGGGGACATTGATCCACGGACGTACGATCCACCCGCGCTTTCCACAAGCGTCCTCTTGGCCGGATCGGACATGAGCCGGACCCGCGTTCTGGTTGCCACCCGCAACGAACACAAACTCGCGGAGATTCGAGACATCCTGGACGCGGCGCCCGTCGACTTCGTAGGGCTGGATGAGGCCGGGATCCCCGAGACGGAAGCTGAAGAGGATCTGGAGTGCTTCGAGACCTTTCGAGAGAACGCGCAGGCCAAGGCGCGGTTCTTTCACCAGCGCAGCGGAATCCCGACCGTGGCGGACGATTCGGGCCTCTGCGTGGCCGCGCTGAACGGCGCTCCGGGGGTCCGGACCCGACGCTTCGCTCCTCCTTCTCTGGTGGAGCGACTGGGGCAGGACGCGGCCAACAACCAGTATCTGCTGGAACGGCTGGAAGGGGTACCGCTGGATCGACGCGAAGCGCACTATCAGTGTGCCATCGCGGCCGTAGGCCCGGACGGCGAGTTGGTCGTCCAGGGCAGGGTGGAAGGCCTGATCTGGACGGAGACCAGGGGGGAGGGTGGCTTCGGTTACGATCCGATCTTTCTTCTGCCCGAATACCAGCAGACGTATGCGGAATTGCCGGGAGAAGTGAAGCGGCGGACCAGCCATAGAGCCGCAGCTTTGCGAAAGCTCTCCAGCTGGCTGGGGCAGCAAGCCGGATCACGCCCTGCCGCAGGTCGCGATGGCCCCGGGCGAGACTGACTAACGACCTAACGACCGACGGCAGGCATCCAATGCGCAACGAACGCCAACTCACCCGCTTGCTTCCCATTCTGCTGCTCTCCCTGATCCTCCCGGCCCGGGGCCTGCTGGCCCAGTCTGGTCAGGGCGGGGTTCCCAGATTTGAAGAGGTCAGCGGACACGGGTTCGGCGAGCGAGTGACGGTCCATGCGGAGATGGTTCGCTACCTGGAGCGGCTGGCAGCAACCTCGGACCGGGTCGCCCTGATCCGCCAGGGCAAGTCGTGGGAGGAGCGGGAGCTGGTGGCCGCTGTCATCACCGCGCCGGAGAATCACGCGCGCCTGGACGCTATCCGGGAGGCGTCGGCACGTCTGAGCGACCCGCGGAGAGCCGGCCCGGGTGAGCTGGAGGAGATCATTGCATCGCAGCCGGTCATCGTGTGGTTTGGCGGCTCCATCCACGGGAACGAGCTGTCGGGCTCCGAAGGACTGCTCAAGCTCCTGGAGCACCTCACCACCAGCAATTCACCCTCCGTGCGGCAGGCGCTGGAGCAGGCGGTCATCATCATCGACCCGATGCTCAATCCGGATGGCCGGGACGCCTTTGCATCCACCGTTCACAGGCGACTGGGTGGAGCTCCCAACCCGGCGCGCGAGGACTGGGGACACGACTTCACCGGCTGGGAGGGCGTGGGCTTCCGCACCGGGCACTACTACTTCGATACGAATCGTGACTGGTTCGCGCACACGCAGCGAGAGACCCGGGCGCGTGTTCCTACCATGCTGGCCTGGAATCCACAGGTCTCCGTGGATGCGCACGAAATGGGACCCGGCACGGAATTCTACTTCGATCCGGCTGCCGAGCCGTACGGACCCTACTTCCCGGCGCACGCGCGGGAGTGGTTTACCGAGTTCGGGCAGGCCTATGCGGCCGCGTTCGACAGCGCCGGGTTCGAGTATAAGACGCGGGAGCAGTACAACTACTTCTATCCGGGCTACACGACGTCCTACAGCAGCTACCAGGGCAGCGTGGGCATGCTGTACGAGCAGGGCTCGCCTCGTGGCCTGGCGGGTCTGCGGCCCGACGAGTCCGTACGAACGCTGGCCGAGGCGCTGGAACACCAGTTCGTTGCCGCCTGGACGGCGGTTCGCGCCGCCGTGAACCGCCGCGAGGAGATCCTGCGTGGCTACTTCCGGGCGCGGCAGACTGAGATCGCGGAGGGTGGGACGGGAACCCGGAGGTACTTCATTCCGGCCGAAGGTGATCCCGGGCTGGTTACGGAGCTCGTGGATCTGCTTCTCCGCAACGGCATCGAGGTCGGTCGCCTGAGCCAGGACGCCCGTGTCCAGGAGCTGCGTGACCGGGCGAATCGATCCGTCGAACCCCGAAGCTTCGCCGCCGGGACGTACGTCGTGGAGGCGGCGCAACCACACAACCGGCTCCTGCGCGCGTTGCTCGCCCCGGACCTGCCGCTACCCGAGACGTTTCTTGCCGAGGCGCGCGCGCGCCTGGAACGAGATGAGAATCCACGGTTCTACGACATCACGGCGTGGTCGCTGCCACTCCTGTTCGACCTCCACGTCTACGGCTCGTCTGCCGGCGACGGACCTCCCGCAGCTCCGTGGACCGGTGCGAGTTCGCAAACGGCCGACGGGCCCGCGTTTCCGGACCGCACACCGGCGTACGCGTATCTGGTGGATGGTCGCCAGGTCGCCTCGCTTCCCGTGTATCACCACTTGCTGGCACGAGGGTATCGCGTGGGCCTCTTGACCAGGGCGACACGGATTGCAGGCATGGACGTGGCAGGCGGGACGGTGGTGGTCAAGACGGGCACCAACGACGCGGACGTGGGAGAGGCCGTGCGTGAGCTGGCCGCCCGGTTCGGGGGCAGGCTACTCCTTCGGCTGGGCCTGGTACACGCTGGTCGAGCAGCACGATGTGCCGGTCACGGTTCTCAGGTCCAGCTCGCTGTCAGGGCGCGATCTTGCCGGTTTCAACGTCCTGATCGTACCCCACCTGTCGTCGCCCGCTGGCCTGGCGAGGGGACTGGGGGAAGAGGGACTCGAGCGGCTGAAGATTTGGATACGCGAGGGCGGCACACTGGTGACGATCGGCTCCGGGACCGCGTTCGCTCTCTTGCAGCTGGAAGCCATCGCCCTCCGCGATTGGTATGAGACCGAGGAAGGGAAGGATGCTTACCGGTTCACTGTGCCGGGGGCGATTGTCGCGGCGGAGCTGGATACGCTCTCGTGGCTTGCCACGGGCCAGGCGGACGGCTCGCTGCCCGTCCTGGTAGGGTCAAGCCGCGTGTACCTGCCGCCGGAAGGACCCGTGGACTCGGGACGGCGCGTGGTGGGAAGCTACGCTCCAGCCGATCGGGAACTGAGGCTCTCCGGACACCTGTGGGCGGAGAACCTGGAGCGGCTCCCGGGGAGCGTCTTCCTGTACGAGCAGCAACTCGGGGCAGGCAGGGTCATCGCGTTCACCGAGGATCCCAACTTTCGGGCTTTCTGGCGCGGCGCGAACCGGCTGTTCCTGAACGCCGTCCTGGTGAGTCCGGCAGCGCCCTGAGCGGGTGGGTTCGGCGGCGCCCCTGAACCGCCCGGAACCCGGGGCCTGAAAAGTGTAGCGACATCCCTGCAAAACGTGGCATCTGTTGCACGGAAGCCACACATTGCGCGAGCGGTCTGGCCGATCACGGCGGGGCTGTGCAAACTCGTGAAACGACCGTCCTGCGGCCCGATTCGGGCCAAACAGC
>JBDHIQ010000148.1:0-6759 GCA_039587395.1 Gemmatimonadota bacterium | reverse complement strand
GTACGCCGTCGGCTTCTTGTTGGCGTCAGGCTTGCCCGTCTGGTCAATCACGGACCCACGGAGCTGCCGCCACGCCCACTGCTCGGTCAGGTTGTAGACGTCGAGTCCGACCGACGCGTCCACCAGGAAGTTCACTGACAGACCCTTGTAACGGAAGTTCGTGAAGAACGCACCGTTCCAGTCCGGGAGACCGTCACCCAGCGGCAGGAACTCGCTGAGCGGGCATGCATCTCCAATACCTGCATCATCCGGGTTCTGCCGCAGGCAGGTGCGGCGCTGCCTGGCTGCCTTGATTGGCATGCCAAACTCGTACGTTGTGCCGTCTACGTCGCCCGTGGTGCCCCACAGGCCCTCGGCAAACCCGTCCTGCCAGTTGTTGTCGCCGACGTAAACCATCCAACCGTCGTCGTTGACCTGGAACTGGCTGCCGTTGGCGCTGCACCAGTCGCTCGCTTCCTGGCCCATCACGCCAGCGCGGCTCGCTGCATCGGAGCAGGTCTTGGCGAACGATGAGCCCCAAACCACCCTCGGCAATGAACCAGACCACATTGCTGGCTCCGGTCGTGTACGCCGGGACGTTCAGCTCCGTGATCTCGTTGGTGCTCTTGTCCCACGTGAGCCGGAACGTCAGCCCGACGTCGGGCTTGTCGATCGCGGCGTAGCGGAGGCTGGCCTCCCACGTGTTGGACTTGATCGTGCCCGCGTTCTGCCACTGCGAGCTGAAGCCTACAAAGCCCGGCAGCGGAACCTGGAGAAGCTGGTCGTCCGTGGTCCCCCAGGCATACGTGACATCAAGACCGAGGTTCTGCATGAACACCAGGTTGATCCCGGCCTCGTTCTCAATGGTGAACTCAGGCTTCAAAGCCCTGTTACCGAGGTTGGTCGGCGACACGTTACCCTGCGAGACGGAGAACGTCTCGTACTGGGCCACGAACCGCGGCCGACCGCCCGCCGTCCCGTAGGAGTAGCGGAGCTTGAACTCATCCCACCAGTCGATCCCCCAGAAATCCTCCTGGGCGACACGCCAGGCACCGGAGAGCCTGTAGTACGTGGCCCAGCGCTCATCGGGACCGAACAGCGAGCTACCGTCGCGGCGGACAAGACCGTCCGCGATGTAGCGGCCCTTATAGTCGGCGCTCGCGATCAAGAAGTACCCCTCACCGCGGATGTCCTGGATCCAGTTGCCGGCATCCTTGGACCCCGAGATGTTGCCGAAGCTCGGCACCTCAGGAACAGTGAACTCCTGCCCCGACGCGCTGAACTGGCTGTACTCCTGATCTTCGTAGACATACCGGACCTTCAGGCGGGTGGCGAGATCGCCATCCATGAAGCCGTAGTTGAAGCCGGCCGTGAGCGACGCGCCAATCGACTGGTTGAAGTAGTCGTTCGCGTTCAGACGGCCGCCATCGAAGTCGATGTTCGTGCCGCCCGAGAACGCCTTGTGGTCCTTGGGCAGAACGTCGAACGACTGGAAGTCGGTACGGTCGTACGAAGCGTTGGCCTCGACGCTGAACCACGTGATGGGCGTCCAGGACAGGTCGATCGAACCCATGGTCCGCGTGCGCCTGTCGGTGTTCGAGCGCGCGCCGACCTGGTACAGCGGGTTCTCCTCCTGCGACGTCGGGTCGATGTCGATCCGCGGGAATCCGTCGAACGGATAGTTCGGATCGCAGTTTGCGTCCGGCGCCGGCAGGATCCGGCCCGCTTCGTCACGGATCATCTTGTCGCAGCCCGTGTCCGTAAGGTCAAAGGCCGGCGACATGAAGGTGAGCGAGAAGAATGCGCCGCTGGCAACAGCTGCATCATCCTGCTCGGAGTTCGAGTAGAAACCGCTCGCGGCGATGTCGAACTGGCTGCCCAGCCGACTGTCGATGTTCAGGCGGGCGTTGTATCGAGTGTACCCGTCATCCTTGATTTCCGCGAAACAGTCAGAGCAGCTGATGACGCCGCTTTCCTTGAAGTTCTCGAACGAGGCACGGAAGCTCGACTCGCCGAAGCGGCCCGTCGCCGCAGCGTAGACCGAGTACGTGTCGCCCGGATCGAAGAAGCGGTTCAGCTGATCATAGGTCTGCCCCGGGTAGCTCTGATCCTGGAACGAGGTCGACGGTGTGCCGACGCCCGTGGGATCCCACGGCGGGGGGTTGAACACCGGGTTGGTGATACGGCCCAGGGCCTCGACGTCATAAAACCCACCGTCGTCACCGATGAACTGCGAGCCGTCCGCGGTCAGCAGGTACGGGTGCTTCTGGTGGAGGTCGATCCCTCTCTCCAGCTCGTTATACCCGTACTCGCCGCGCAACGTCACGTTGAACGTGTTGGTTGCCAGGGTCTGACCGCGCTTGGTCGAAATCTGGATCACGCCGTTCTGCGCGCGCGCGCCATATAGCGAGGCCGCCGCGGCGCCCTTGACAATCTCCACGTGGTCAATGTCCAGCGCGTTGACGTCCGCAAGCGAGGCGTCCTCAGACTGGATCACCCCGTCGATCACGATCAACGGCGCCTGTGATCGGCCGCTCGCGTCGATCGACGTGGGGCCACGAAGCAGAATGTTGGGCGCCTGACCGGGCTGACCACTGCCCTGCACGACCGAAATGCCCGCTCCCTTACCCGTAAGCAAGGCTGCGGCATTGGACGTGATAACCGGCATGTCGTCGTCGTCCAGTCGCTCCACGACGAACGGGAGCTTCACGCGAGGCGTCTCGCCCACCACGCCCGTCACTACGATGTCCTGCAGCTTCAAGGCCGTCTGCTCGATCTGGAAGTCTGCCGTAGCTACCTGACCCGCCTGAACGGTCACCGTCTGCGTAGCGTCCTTGTAGCCGATCAGGCGAACTTCCACCGTGACCTGGCCTGCCGGGACACCTTCGAGACGGTACGTGCCGTTCGCGCTCGTCAGGGAGCCGATGACCGTTCCGGGAACATAGACCTGAGCGCCAGCCACCGGCTGGAGCGTCTCGGCGTCGGTAATCGTCCCGGCAATCGCGCCCTGCTGCTGCGCGTAAGCCGAACCCGCACCGATCGCGAGCCAGGTCACCAGAACGGCTGACAGAACCCCTGCGGCCCTGCTGCACCGTCCTAACCAGTTAACAAACATTGGATACCCTCCTGTGGCATGGGATCCGTTTGGCCCGTATTCCGCGTGGGGAGTTTCGGGCTCTCCCCGACACCCCTCGCGACCGGACCATCGCCGCTCGGGGTGCCCTACCATGTATACCGTCGCGTCTTGCCTGCTAGCTGGATGCGCCCACAGCGCGCCGTGCTTGCCACTCCCGCTCAATCTACGGGATCGACAGCCTGTTTGAAACCTGCACTAGCCCCCCCTTCGGCCCGGTGTGCGGGTCGTCGAGTTGGCAATTACGCGCCATCGGCGCAAGTATATATGCTACAACAGGTTATAGTCGGCTTGCTTTTAGAGGTCTGTGTGCCGTACGCGAAAGCTGGTTCGCGCCGACAGGATGAGTCTATAGTTCGCAGGTAACAGCGTCAAGCAGTTGCGCCGCCCTTGCATGACGGCCGTCACGCGAGGATCCCGCGGGCCGAATCCAGCCGTCAAGGGAGCTCCCGGGCAGCGGGGACAGATTCAGGGTCCGGGGGTGACCTGGAGGCGGACGAAACCGCGCTTTCCACGCTGCAACAGGTACTCGCCGGGAGCCAGCTGTCGGTTCTCGTCCCGGACGGATTCGCCGTTGATGCGGATGGCGCCCTGGCGAACCATTCGTACCGCCTCGGACGTGGATTGGACCAGTTCCGACTCGCGTAGTGCGTAGCCAATCCACAGGAGGCCGGTATCCTGGTCCACCGTCAGCGTCCGCGCCGCGACATCGGCCGGGGCCCGGCCTTCCCTGTGCACCCTGTCAAAGTTGTCACGCGCCGCATCGGCTGCCGCGCCATCCCGGTATCGGGAAACGATATCGTGCGCCAGCCAGCGTTTCGCGGCCAGCGGATCCCGGGCCGCCTGCTCGAGCCGTGCCGCTCGCTCCTCCCCGATGGCGCTAGACGTCAGCCGGATCCACTCCGCCAGCGCCGAGTCGGGAATCGACATGGTTCTCCCGTACATTTCCTCCGGCGCCATGGCGAGCCCCACGTAGTTGTCGTAGGACTTGGACATCTTCCGCTCGCCGTCGGTGCCACTGAGGAGTGGCATGAGGACGCACACTTGCGGCTCCTGGCCCGCCCTCTCCTGGAGCGTACGACCCAGCAGAAGGTTGAACCGCTGGTCCGTGCCGCCCAGCTCCACGTCGGCGCCCAACTCCACGGAGTCGTACGCCTGCATCATCGGATAGAGAAACTCCACCAGCGAGATCGGGCTTCCCTCCGCGTAGCGGGCCGCGAAGTCATCCCTCTCCAGCATGCGGGCCACCGTGTACTGCGACGTGAGGCGCAAAACGTCGGCCAGGTGAAGCGGGCCCAGCCAGTCTCCGTTATGCCGGATCTCGGTGCGCTCGGGATCCAGAACGTAAGCTACCTGCTCGCGGTACGTGATCAGGTTGGCCTCAATCTCCTCTTCGGTGAGGACCGGCCGCGTGCGGTCCCGTCCGGACGGGTCGCCGACACGCGCCGTAAACGTTCCCACCACGAACACCACCTGGTGGCCCAGCTCCTGGAAGGTGCGCAGCTTGTGCAGAGACACGGCATGGCCGATGTGGAGGTCGGGTCGAGTCGGGTCGAAACCCTGCTTGATGATCAGGGGCTCGTTCCGATCGCGGGATCGCTCCAGCTTCTCGGCCAGCTCCTTGACGGGTATGATCTCGGCCGTACCCTCGCGGATACGCTCGAGTTGCTTCTCTACTGGCAAGAACATCGACTTCGCTCGACTCTCGATTTCCGGTGCGAGAAACATCCCCCCGGACCAATGGTATAGACGCCAGGTGCCACGGCTAGAGACAGTGGCCGGCGGCGAACGATAGAGGCCCATCTTTCCGTGATCAAGCGGCGCGCGGGGCCGGGGCAGCGAGGAAGACGAGCGTGCGAGCCAGACTTCAAAGACTGTATGACCTCTCTCTGGGACGACTGAGCAAGGAAGGGCGCTGGCTGCTCGCGACGGTCGGGGCCGCCGGGGTGGCGTTCGGGCTGGGCGGGGCCCTGGGGGCTTGGACCCACCTCTGCGACAATTGCCCGTCCATCGCTCAGATCTACGCGTTCGAGCCCAAGGAGGCGACGCGGCTTTACGCCATCGACGGGAGCCTGGTCGCCGAACTGGCGGTCGAGCGCCGCACCCCGATCGAGCTGGCCGACCTGCCACCTCATGTCTACGAGCCGTTCATCGCGGTGGAGGACCGTCGCTTCTGGGGTCACCACGGCGTCGACGTGCGACGATTCGTCAAGGCCGTGGCGGATTTCGCGCTCCAGGGATACGACGCGGCTGGCGGCAGCACCATCACGCAGCAGCTGGCGGGCAACATGTTCTCCGCGGTGGACCGGCAGGACATCTCGGTACGCCGCAAGCTGCGCGAGATGAAAGTGGCGTTTGCACTGGAGCGCGCATACACCAAGCGCGAGATCCTCGAGGCGTATCTCAACCAGATCAACTTTGACGGCGTGTTTGGCATCCAGGCGGCGGCCCTGCACTACTTCGGCAGGGATGCGGCCGAGCTCAACTTGCCCGAGGCCGCGCTGCTCGCTGCGCTTCCGGTCTCTCCGGCCACCCACAACCCGACCCGGCATCCAGACCGGGCCCTCCGGCGACGGAACCTGATCCTGGGATTGATGGCGAATCAGGGGATGATCACGCGCGACGAGGCCGCCGCTGCCAGAGCGTTCCCGATCGCGCTCCGCGAGGGAGCGCGCGGCCAGCGGCTGGCGCCGTATTTCGTGGAGTGGGTCCGCCAGGATCTGTATCGCAGGTACGGAACGGACGTGTACGAGAAAGGGCTGCGGGTGTTTACGACGCTGGATCCGGAGCTTCAGTTCGTGGCCGATTCGGTCCTCAAGCAGCGGCTGGACTGGGTGGAGTTGCAGCCGGCGTTCCGGGCTCCGACCTATCTGGAGACCCGGGACTGGCCCGAGGACAGCCTGCAGGGCCCCGAGATGCCGTATGTGCAGGGGATGTTCGTGGCGCTGGACCCGGCCACCGGCAACATCCTCGCGCTGGTGGGCGGACGCGACTTCGGCGATTCGGAGTTCAATCGGGCCACGCAGGCCATCCGGCAGCCAGGCTCCGTGTTCAAGCCGCCATCGATGCCGGCGTGCCGGCCTCCGAGGTGATCTACGACACGCCCATGCAGCTGGAGACGTTCCCCGGCGGACCCATCTACTCGCCGAAGAACTTCGACGACGAGTTCCACGGCCCGATGACCCTCCGCCAGGCTCTGTACCAGTCCATCAACGTCGTCACGGTCAAGCTGGGCCAGCGGGTCGGGATCGAATCGGTGGCCCAAACGGCGCGCCGGATGGGCATCGATTCGGACATTCCGAGGGTCGCATCGGCACCCATCGGCGCGGGCTCGGTCACGCCCATGGAGATCGCCACGGCTTACACGACCTTCGCGAACATGGGTGTGCGCGTCACGCCGCGCGCGATACTCCGGATCGAGGACAGCGACGGACGGGTCCTGTGGGAGAGCCGCGTGGTCCGGGAGCAGGTGCTGGACGAACGGACCGCCTGGATCATGCTCTCGATTCTCCGGGACGTGGTGGATCGGGGCACCGGACACCTGGGAGTACGGTCGGCGACGTACGGCAACGTACCGCTGGAGGTTCCGATAGCCGGCAAGACCGGGACGACGAACGACGCGACGGACACGTGGTTCGTGGGCTTCA